>QZKR01000074.1 GCA_003598065.1 Myxococcales bacterium
TTAATTGGGGATTCCTTCCAGCAGCGCCGCCCAGTCGATGCCGGCCTGGCGCGCCTTGACTTCATTGATCAGTTCCAGGACATGTTCCGTCGCCCCGTTGCGTTCGAGGGCGGCGGCGGCTTGGTCGCTGACCGCGACCAACGCCAGCAGTTCGTCCGCGTCGCGCGCGGCGTCCTCGGCCGCGTGGCGGAGGGCGGGCGGCGCATAGGGGAGCAGGCGGGCGGTGATCGCGCGTTCGCGACGGCGAGCGAGCACCGCCAGGTGCGCGAGGCGGGGCCGTTGGGGCACGGGCGGGGTCCTCTCATTCGGATATTTCCCCCTTCCCGGCGGGGGCCGGCGGGGATACGGTGGGTCGGACGGCGGGACGCGTGGCCGCGTAGGCGCGCAGATCGGCGTGGGCGATCAGGACCCGCGCGCCGACGCGGAAGGCGGGCAACTCACCGCGGCGGATCAAGCGGCGGATCGTCACCGGGCTGATGCCGAGGCGATGCGCGGCGTCGCGCACGCCGAGACTGATCGGTTCCGGGGGCATGGGCGTGCTCCTGGACGTAGGTTTCAACCGCGAGGCGAATTTCGGCGCTGAGCCCGCGATGGTTGGCGCGCGCGATCGCGGCCAGCCGGTCGAGCGTGGCGCCGGGAAACCGCACCGCGAATTGGCGCGGCGCTTCGAGCGGCATGGGGCGACCGTCCTCCTTTCCTGATCGGATCACCGGTTCCGGGGCGGGGAGTTGAACCCCGATCGGACGGCAGATGAAACCCGTCCATCCTGCCATGAGACGAACCCGGACCGACACGCATTTCGAGTCTAGCATGTCATGCAAGGTGTTGCAATGCCTTGGCAAGGCATTGCAGCCTAGCAGCGCGCGCGAGGGAGGTGACGCATGGCGCGAACGAAAACGTTAGGCGAGGTGGTGCGGGAGCGGCGGCTGGAACTCGGTTTGTCGCAGAACGACCTGGCCGCGGTGATGGGAGATCGCACGGGCCAGACCGACATCAGCCGAATTGAACTGGGCAAAACGGAAACGCCGCGGCGGGAGCGGTTGGATCGGTTGGCCGCGGCGTTGGGCCTCGACGCGGACGAACTGGTGGCGCGCACCGGTTGGGTGCGTCGGGGCGCGGAACTGTTCGAGGGGACCGATTATTGGGCGATCGGCCCCGATCCGCTGGCGGAGATTAATCGGTTGGCCCCGCGGTTGCTGACCGAGGATCTGGCGTTTCTGGCTCGGCTGGCGCGGCTGATGAGCCTGGCGCCGGGGCGGACGCCGTTTGACCGCTCAACGGAAGCCGAATGAAGAGCCAGTCTGCCTCGATCCGGGCCAGGGCCAGCGGATCGCCGGCCAGGCGGTTGATCAGTCGGCCGTCGATGACCAGCACCGCGCCGGTGATGGTGCGGACGGTCGAGCCGTCGTCGAGGACGGCGTGGATGAGGATGTTGGCGTCCATAAGCCTTTCCGGGGGAGCGGGGCGATGCGCGGCTCGGTGAGTCCCAAGCGGGACCCGAAAACCGGACGACCGAAAGCGGGGGTGTGGGTGGTGCGTTGGGAAGCGGGCAAACAGCCCCGGCGCCAGCGCAAGGAAACGGTGCACGGCACGAAAAAGGAGGCGGAAGCTCGCCTGGCCAAGCACCTGGCCGAGGCGGCGGCGGGCGGCCCGCGCTGGGACCCGACGTTGGGCGAGTTCATCGAACGCCACTTTCTGCCCGCGTACCGGGATCGGGTCAAACCGACGACCTGGCGGACGCGGGCGGGGTGGATGCGCCGGCTTTGGCTGCCGGCGCTGGGCGCGGTCAAACTGGCGGACCTGACGCCGCTGATGGTGCAACGCGTGCTGGACGATTTCGGGCGCGGGCATCGTCCGAGCACGGTCGGCGCGGCGCATTCGGCGTTGAGCGTGGCGCTGGCCGAGGCCGCGCGGCTCGAGGCCGTGTCGCGCAACGTCTGCGTGTTGGTGCGGGCGCCCGCGGTCACGCCGCGCGAACGATTGGTCTGGACCCCGGACCAGGCGCAACAGTTTCTGGATGCGCATGATGCTACGACCAATGGCCCATTGTGGGAAACGGCCATTGGTACCAGCGCGAGGATAGGGGAAATTACCTGCCTGCGCTGGGAGGACCTTGACCTGGAGGCGGGGACCTGGCGGGTGGAACGCACGGAAACCCTGGGCGCGGACGGCCGGAGAACGATCGGACCGCCGAAAACGCGCGCCAGCCGGCGGGTGATTTGGCTGAGCGATCGCACGCGGGCGGCGCTGCGCCGGCAGCGCGCGCGGCAAAACGAACGCCGCTTGGCCGCGGGGCCGATTTGGCGCGACGAAGGCTGGGTGTTCGACCGGGGCGACGGCGAACGGTTGACCGCCGCCGGGGCGCGGCGCGCTTTCGCGGCGGCGATCGCGGCGAGCGGGTTGCCCCGGATGTCGCTGCATGGATTGCGCCACCTGGGGGGCGCGCTGATGGTGCGCGCGGGAGTGCATCCTAAGGTGGTGGCTGACCGGTTGGGCAACACGGTCGAGGTGGCGATGCGCGTCTACGCGCACGCCTCGACGGAGTTGCAAACGGTCGCCGCCGGGGCCGTGGACGCCGCGTTGAAGCGTGAAAAACGCGAGGCGTAGCGGGGTTGGTGTCCGTTTCGTGTCCGTTCGGGCGATTTGCCCGAACGAACCGGGGCGCGGCGTTATATCTCGGATCACGCCGGTCGTGCGCTGGCGTGATCCAGGCAGATCATGCCCAGGCAAACGCGCCTAACGCGGTCGGAATCCGGCCGGCGAAGCGGCCGGCGCGATTCGGTCGTTACGGACATTCCGTCGGTCGCCCGAGTTCGTGTCCGTTGGTGTCCGCCCACTGGCGGACGGCGGCCACGGCGCCCGGCGTGGCGAGCAGCCAGGCGATGAGGTCGGGCGGCACCCGCCCGGAGAGGACGATCAACTCGTCCACCAGCGATCGGGTCGCCTCGTCGCCCAGGCAGGCGGCGACGAGGCGCGCGATCAGGTCCGCGCTGGGGACGGGCGGGATTTTGCCGTGCTCGATTTTGCCCAGGGTGGTCCGATCCAGGCCCACCGTGGCCGCGAGTTCGGCTTGGCTCTGGCCGGCGGCCAGGCGCAGCGCGCGCAGCCGGCGGCCAAGCTCGACGAAATCCGCCGTCATGACGCGGTCGTGGCCGGGAGGGCCACGACCCATTGAGCGCCGACGAACATGGACTCGGCGATGGCCAAGCAGTTATCGGCGACCTCCTGGGCGTCCACGTCGTCGAGTTCAACGTCGAGTTCAACGCGGGGGGCAGGGGGAGCCCCCGAGGCGTCTTCAACGCTGAGGTAAACCGCCGCCTCGGGGTAGGCGGCGAGAAGCTCCTGTTCCAGCAGGTCGCGGTATTTCGCGACGCTGGCTGGCCCGTCCACCCCGTAGGATGCGGGGTCCTCCGCGAAAAGGTTCCCGGAGAGGGTCTTCATCGTGATTTTCATCTTGATCGCTTCCTTTCATTCTGGCCCGGTCGCGCGACCGGGCCGGGTGGAATTGGGCGAGAGCGCGGGGTTATCCACACATCCCCTCACGGGTGACGAGACGGACGCCCCGCCGCCAATCGTTCCATCGGCGACGCCATGGCCGCCGATGACGATAATCCGCACACGCCGCGTTTGACCGGGCCGACGAACACGATGACGCAACGTTGCCTAGGCCGCGGCGGCAGAGCGGTCGGCCAGCGTCGTCACCTCAGCCGGCCAGAGGATGAGCGCGTACGAGATCGGATCGTACAGCGCCGATCCAAACACCGCGGCAACGAGCGGGGACACATCGACGTATTTGCGCCACGTGGCGTCCGCCCACGTCCCGTGGGCCGTGATCACCGCGGCAGCGTGGGCCGCGCGGCCGTAAACACCGTACGAAATCTCCGTCTCGGCGTAGACCGCTCCGCCGCCGGCGAGGTAGCCGGGCACGGCGTCTGGCTCGATATCCACGATTGTGGTCCCGCGCCACGGATCGTGGGCGCCCAGGGGCAACGCGCCGATGGGCCGGCGATCGCCGCCAGGCAACGCGCGCGGCATCGCCTCGGCATCGAGCACCGCGCGCAACGCGCGGTGGTAGCCCTCATCCAGGGCGGGCGGGCGGACGATCGCCTGCCGCCACGCGGAACCGGCGATCAGGCGAAACGGCCCGTCGAGATCCGCGTCGGCGACGAGCTCGTCGCCGACGAACACGCTCATCGCGGTCGGGCGGACGCCGCGGCCCGCGAACACGAGGCGGACATCGCCGACCACGATCGGCGTGCGCCAGCGATCCGATGTGGCCTCGATGCCGACGTGGATGCATCGCCCGTCGGCGTTGGCAACCATCCGTGATCGGTTGCCGGACGCGTCCTCCACCGGGATGCCCCGGCACTCCTCGGGGGTGAGGGATTGGTAGTCGCCGCCAATCATGCGCGCGTAGGCGCGCATGGCCACTTCTCCGAACCCGACCGGGGCATCCCGGTCGGAAAATGTCGTGATGCTGACCATGGTTCATTGCCCTCCACCCGGCCGGGGCCGCGACCATCGCGTCCGACCGGGAACGACAATCCGCGTGAGCGGACGGGGCGGACGTTGGGGCGCCCGCCCCACGGAAACTAGTCACCGTCAATGCGAAACACGACGGAACCGTCGTGTCGGTCAAAGACGGCGACCGCGACCAATCGGAGGTCGGCAGCCCACCACGAGGTGGCGATTTTGGCCGCCTCGTCGATGCTGCTGGCCGCGTCTATGTCTCGACCGCGCTCGTCGTGGGTGGTCCACCCGACGACAAGGTATCGTTCCATCATCTTCCCTCCTGATGGGAGGACGGGGGAGCGGGGTGAACCGCTCCCCCGTGAACGGGCTAGGCGGGGCTGACGCTGATGCGCGCCGCGGCGGCGAACTCCTTATGATCGACGCTCCCATGCGTCCGCATCGGACAGACAGTCGACGATGGCCTGCTCCATGTCCTCTTCGCCAGCGTAGTCGCCCCAGGCGCTATCGCCGCCAGTGCAGATGCCGACGCGACCGTTCCCGAGGAAGAGGGCTTCGCCGCGCTGGCGGTTGCCCTTCGTGGCGAACGTCCAAAGCGTCGCCGTTGGGCGCGAGTGCTCGGCGCGATAGAGCGCCAATTCGTCGGCCAAGTCAGAATAGGTCGGCGCGACGATTGGGTCGTTAAGAACGTAGTCGGTGAGATCATTGATCGTCTTGGTCATTTGGCCCTCCTGGGGTGTGTCAGGCGGGCAACGGTTGCCCGCCCGATGATACCAAAAGAACGATCAGAACGTCCCGTCCCGTTTGATCCTGCCGATCGCCACGGACTCGTCGTCGTGGCGAAGCCGCCGGTCGAGCGCCCGGATAGCCTCGGCGCGCGCGATGATGTCGCGCACGGACCAGCGGGCAAACCCGGCCCAGGCCGGGCACTGGCGCAGACACTCCTCGCAGAGCGCGAGCCCCGAGTTGGGCGCGCGCCAGATTGCTTCGTTGATGCCCTTGCATCCCCCGCAGCGCGGGGGCGGGCCGTCGTCGCCGTCGTCGTCGCCCGGATCGGGCGGACGGGCGGAGCCGGGGACGCGAGCGGGGATCACCCCGTCCCGCCACCAGCCGCACCAGTCGTCGCCGCGCTCGACGACGACGAGCCCGTGTTTACGGAGTTCGTCGGCGGCGTCGAGCGCCGCCGACAGCGTGGCGTAGCGGTTGGCCGCCGCGCGTCCGGCGGCGGCCAGGTAGAGCCGGTACACGTGTTGCTCCTGCCCGACGCCTAGTCGGGCTGGCCGGCCAGACGGTCGGCCGGATCGCTGGCGGCGCGATCGCACCGCCAGCAAATGTCGCCATACCACCAGGCGGCCGTCCGGCCGCAGATGGCGCAGTGGATGGCGCGGTAGGGCCGGCCGGACCAGCCGTCCCGCGCCCGGAAGGTGGGCCGGCCGCGACGCGCGCGCCGGCGGGGCCGGATGCCGTGCATCACGCGGCCCCGGCCGTCAGGTCGGTCGCGTAGGCCGACTCCACCAGGTCCATTTCTTCGGCGACGAGCCGCTCAATGTCGAGCGGCGATGGCAGTTCGTCCGCGTCGGGATCAGCGATCCCGAGGCGGATGCTGGCCAGCCGACTGGCTAAGTGGTGACGGATGACATCCGCCGCGCGGGCCATGGTGGCCCTCCTCTCGTTGGTTGCCCGGTGGGCGCCGGGCGGGGTCGGTTGCGTCCGGGTTGACGCAATCCGCAACGGGCGCGCCGGACCGCGCCCGAGCGGCGATCGCGTTAGGCGCTGATCCGAGCGCCTAACGCGATCAGGTACCCCCGGGTCTCGTGCCGGAGCGACGAAACGACGCCATCGGTGCCCACCTCGGCGTCGGGGACGACACCGAGGTTGTCCTCGCGCCAGATGACGGCTGGTTCGCCTGGCCGGGCAGCCCGGCGGGCGGTTTGGATCGCCTCGCCGGCGGTGAGCCGGCGGTCAATCGGCGAATACAGGGCATGCCCACCGATGATGCGGACCGTCTCAACCGTGTATTTCATCTCATCCCCCACCCCGGCCGGGGCCGCGGCCATCGCGTCCGACCGGGAACGACAATCCGCGTGAGCGGCATCTTGTCCCGAGTCTTTTTCCGCCACTTCGGACTGTCTCTTGGCCTACGTTCCCGGGGTTCCCCCCGCGCTCGGCTGTGACCTGCCCGTCGCCCACATGCCCAGGCACTCATGCTGGACACGTCTTTCGGCGTGGTCGGTTTGGCTGGGCGCGTCCCTGACGCGCGGTCGCTGCTGGATCGTCCCTGACCTCCTGCTCTGTGTGGACGTGACCACTCTCGATCACAGGGAGACAATAGCAGAGCATGCAATGCATGTCAATGGGTTGCACTCCATCCGCCGATTATTTAACAATCCCTGACACGGACCGACTCACTCTCGGAGCGGATGTGCTAGACTGGGGACATGAGCGACCCTGACGGGCCGGCACGGTCCAGCGGCCACCGACTGACGGACGAGCAGCGCGCGATCGCCCGCGAGATCTGGGCATTGCGCGCCGGCCGCTCCGCGCGCCGGACGGCCGCGATCCTGACGATGGAGCACGGCATCGCGGTCTCTCACCAGTCGATCGACGAGTACGCCCGTCGCCACGACTGGGCAACCTGGGCCACCGATCTGCTCTCGCGCATCGCGCCCGATCTGATCCGCACCGGCAACATCGACTATTTGATCGGCGGCTCCCAGGCCGCTGCCGTCATGCGCGCGATCATGGACGACGAGGCGGTTGATCCGCGGACCCGCCTCCAAGCGGCGATCGCCCTGGCCGACCGCGCCGGCTGGTCCCCCCTCGGTCGTGCGCCCGCCCCCCGCATCGACGCGCCCGCCCTCGCCGGCGATCACGTCGACATCGACGCGCTCTCCCCCGCCGACCTGGCCCAGCTCGAGCGCCAGTTGATCGAGCGGCACATCGCCGATCGCTCGACCGACCGCTCACTCGCCGCGTCCCGTCGCGGCTAATCCGTTCGCGCCGCTTCAGTCCCCACCCGGCCCGAAGCCCAGGTGGGACGACCTCGACCTGACGACGACGCCACGATTGACGCTTCCCCCCGCCCGTCCCCTCGCCCCCAGGTCGTCCCCCCGTCGCCCCCGCCGTCGTCCCATTCCGACAGCGCTGTCGTTTCGTTCCGCCATCCGCTGTCGTTGGTTTCGGCAGGACGGCCGCACCCATGTTCTCCCCCGATCCCCACCCCCACCCACGGCAGGACATTAGCGGAGCGGGCTGAGTGAGCTGAGGGGGGAGGGGTCCCCCTGCTCGTCTCGTCGGGGTCGTGCGCGAAGAACGGAACCGAGAAGCGCGAACAACGTCCAGGGGAAATCCGTGGGCCGGGCCGGAGGCCCCCCCTTGGTCCCCCCAAAACAAGCCTGCCATTTGGACCACACCGGGAGAGAAACGAGGGAAGAATGGAGGTGAAGGACGGATGCGACGGCCAAGGGCACGTCGCCATGCACCGGGCGATGGGGTTCGTCACCGGTCTTCGGAAGATTCCCCAATGGGGCAGAGGCAGGAATCGAACCCGCGCGTGTTCAGGAGCCAATGGCTCCTAAACACGGTCCGCCAGGACGCTCCGCGTGATTCAGCGGCGGGAGAGGCAAAACGCCGCTGAATCTGGACGGGGGGGCCGGAATTGACCGCGCCTGGCCGAGACCAGTGCACAGCCCCGCTGCCCCAAGCACATTGTCCACGATCATGGGTTCGGAGCGCAATGAGGACAGATTCTGTCCTCATTGCGCGGGCGAGCCGAATTTTGCAGGGCGCGGATTGGCTACCACGATTGCGGCCCGAAGCCGGCGTCCTCGTTAGACGACCCCGCACGGTGCACCGGAAGGGAGCATACCGAACATGTGAACGAATCGCAATGAGGACAGAATCCGCCCTGATTTTTGGAACAAAAAAAGCGACCGCCGGTGCAAGCGGCGGTCGCTTTTGGGTGGTCGGGTTGACGCGCGTCTCGTGCGGTCCCGCGTCCGGGACGAAGCGCGACGGTGTTTCCGACCGTCTCAGCCCCGAGCGAAGTTTACGTCCGATCGGGCACGGTCGTCAAATCGACCCCACTGGCGTCAGTCCTGTCGGAACCCACAGGATGAACGGACCATCCTGAGCCTGGATCATCACGGCGCCGCATTCCGGACAGTTCATGACCCCGACTCCTGATCCTGATCTTCCGCCGCCCAGAACGCATCATACACCCACCATCCTAGTTCGATTTCGACGCAGCCTCGTCGAATCGCGCTCTCCGGCCGCCGGTCGCCCAACCGCTGACATGCCACGTTCGCCCGCTGCATCAGCCGCGTCGCGTCAACCTCCGCCGCCGCGTCCGCTATTGGCCAGACGATCCACAGCACGCTGAACAGCACCATCGCCATGCGGATCAACAAGCCGATCATCGGTCATCCCTTCTCTGAGCAACGAACCCGCGTTCATCGTAGCGTCCAGGGCCGCCGGGTCAACCGGAAATATCCCGGACGCTCAACGAGGCAAAAGCACCAACGCCGGCGGCAGCACCAACCCGTCCTCTATCGGGAACGTGTCGTCATCAGTGGCCGCGTAGACCTCCATCAGGGTCCGCGCGGCTTGCACAACCTGGCCAAAGCGGAACGCGTCCGCGGCCGCGTCGTCAATGTGACCGTCCGCGTAGGCGTCGGTCGCCCTGCGCAATAAGGCATCAGCGACCGGCTTCAGCGCCCGATGCGCCTCCACCAACGAGGCGCGTTGCTCCTGACGCGTTTTCATCACGTTTCTCCCCCCACAAAAAAACGTCTTCCTCGATCCGTCCGTGTTCACCATCGTGAGAAATGGCCGCTTGGTCGAGTCCGGGAGAACCGGACACGGTTCGATCGTCAGTCCGCTCGACGGTTTGGCGCTGTCAAGCGCCGCCAACGCCGAGAGACACTCGGAATACTCCCACTCCAATTCCGAGAGCAAGGACGCAATCTCGTCGATGCGCGCCTTAAGTTCGACGCGATTCATCGCTTCTCCCCATGGGCAACAAGCAGATGATTCTTCACCACGGCAAGCAACAGATAAGGTTTTGTTCCGATCAGAGCCACCGTTGTTTTACCAGGGGAAACATGAAACATCGAACCATCCTCAACCTCGATCCATTCGATCACCAAACGCTGATCGATACGCTCATCGATCTCGACCCTTCTCATCAACTTGTTGATTCGATGGCCGACTGATTTGGTCATAGGTCGATCTCCACGTAGTGTTCGAGCCGGCTCAACGCGCCGTTGCTCCAACGCACGATCACCGCGTCCTCCGTCCGTTCAATCACCACCCCGGCCCGTTTGTGCCGCGCGTCCCGCCGTGCGCCGCGTTGCTCCGCTTGGTCGCGCAACCAGGTTTCGCGCGTCCGAATTTCCCGAAGATGCCCGTCATGGTACCGAGGGGCGTCCGGCGCGCCCCCATCCCTTCCCATGGCGGGCGACACCCAGCCCCGTTTGATCCACCAGCGAATGGTGCCCACGGGCATGCCGACTAATGCGCTCAATTGTTGAATGGTGTAGATCGGTCGCTCATGCACCTCGTGCCTAGGCATAGTGGCATAATACCGGCGATCTCCCCTTAGCTCAACCCCGTGCTCCCCCCATCTGGCCGCGACCGTGAAAGCGCGCGGGCGCGGGTTCCGCGCGTTCGCCTGGCCGACGACTCGCCGTCGCTCCGGCAACCAACAAGGAGAACCGCATGGCTTATGGGTCCGGCACGATGCGCGGCATTAGTCAACGCGCGGCCAAGCAGACGTCGTTTGGTCGCCTCGTGGTCTGGCCCGCGGATGTGACGCCGGTCGATTGCCCGGTGCATTTCCGACCGGTGGAAACCCCGAGTTACGGGTCGCCCGCGGACGGCGATTTTTACTTCGACGACGACACGCATGCCCCCACGTGGTACGACGGCAACGCGGGCGCTTGGCGCACCGCGGCGTCCTTGGAAGGCGCGCAAACCCTTTCTGGCGCGCTCACCATCTCCGGGGCGATCACCGCCAGCGGCGGCATCGCGGCGGATGCCGATGAACTGACTGTCGGCGGGGTCAAGGTTGATCCCGAACTGGTGGTCCCCGTCCGCTGTCTCCTTAACGCCGACTGCATCGATCAGGCATTTTTCATCGCCGACCGCGCCTATCAAGTGACGCGCATTGACGAAATCCATGCCACCGCCGGCACGGACGGCAGCGCGGTCAACCTGCAAGTGACCAAGGACACCGGCACGGACGCGCCCGGCGCCGGAACCGATCTGCTTACCAACAACACCAACGCCGGCTTCGACCTCAAGGGCACGGCCAACACGGTCCAGAACGGCGCCCTCACCGGAACCACGGCCACGCTGCAACTGGCGGCCGGCAATCGCCTTTCCCTCGATTTTGCCGGCACGGTCACCTCGCTGGCCGGGTTGGTGGTCACCGTTGTCTTGAAGCCGATTTAGCCACTGGAGGCAATCACGACGCCATGAGCACGCACGGATTTACCCCGGAACGCACCGAAACCATCTCGGTGCTGTTCGTTGATCCCTCCACCGGCGGCGAGGAGCCGTTTTGGACCGCTCCGTACGACTGCGAGGTGCTTTCGATCTCCGAGCGGCACGCCACCGCCGGCACGGACGGCAGCGCGGTCACGGCCCACATTGAAAAACTTGCGGACGGCACGGCCGCCGCTGGCGGAACAACGGTCATGAACGGCACCTTCAACATGAAGGCGACCGCGAACACGCTGCAATGGGCCGATCTCTCCGCCACGCTGGCGGACCGCCAGTTGACCCGCGGCGATTCGCTGGGCATCGACTTTACCGGGACGTTGACCTCGTTGGCCAGTGTCTCGCTCACCATCCTGGTCAAAATTCTGATGGAACGTTAAGCCAATGCCGCTGATCGCTGGATTGCCGACCGAGTTGCGTCTGGTTCCCGATCCGCCGCTGTCTCCCTCGGACCCCGAGGCGGACGCCAAGCGAGCGGCGTGGTTTGCCTGGCGTGATCAGACGGCGGTCTGGCGAGCCAAGCATCGGCTGCGGGTCGAATCCGATCGGGACTGGCAGCGGCTCGAAAAACGGAAGTGCGCGCTCGACTTCGCCTATTGGGTGACGACCTACGGCTGGGTCTATGAACCGCGCGCCAACGACGCCGGCGTTCTTGATCCGACCGCGTTCACGAACGTGATTGATCTCAGCCAGTGGTCCGCCAACGCGGACGAGGCGCATCCCGGCGACGATCTGCCCTTCTTGCCCTTCGGCCAGCAAGTCGAACTGATGCACTTTTTCCTGCGCTGCCAGTTCTACCAGCGCGGGCCGCTCGGTTCCGGGCTGGTCAGCAAAACCCGCGACATCGGCGCGTCCTGGATCCTGTGCGCGTTTTGTCTCTGGGGTTGGTTGTTTCATCACCCCTGGCAGGCGCGGTTGCTCTCGCAAAAACAGGACAAGGTGGACGCGCGGTCGCCCGACTCGCTGTTCTGGAAGATCGACTTTTTATTGACCCGGCTGCCCAACTGGATGCGCCCGGCCGGGTTCGATCCCGCGCTGCACCGCTTCAAGCTCTTTCTGGAAAACCCGGTCAATGGCAATACCATCGGCGGCGATTCCACCACCAGCGATTCTTATCGCTCCGGGCGGGCAACCCTGATCGGACTCGATGAGGCGGCGCACATTGAGGATTTTTCCTACATCTGGTCCACCCTCTCGGCGGTGACGAACCATAAGTACGCGGTCAGCAGCGAGTACCTGGGCAATGATCCGGGGTTCCATCAGTTGCGGGTCGGCCAGGAAATCACCGACCGGCCGTCGGTGATCACCCTGGAATGGTGGCATCATCCCTATCACGACGATGCCTGGTTCGCGGCCAAAAAAGCCGAAATGGCGCTGATGCCGGAGCAGTTCGCGGTCGAATACGAACGCGATCCGCGCGCGGCGCAATCGTCCTGGGTCTACCCGCGCGCGCTCGATCTCGCGCCCGATCCCGCGGTGGTTCGCCTGCCCCACGCGGATCTGTTGATCGGCATCGATCCGGGGTTCTACGACGCCACCGCGATCGTGGTCGCGCAGTACGACCACGGCACGGGCTGGCTCGATCTGCTCGACGGCTACATGAATCGCTCGCTGCCGGCCGCGTTCTACGCCACGTTGCTGACCAATCAACCGGACGAGGCCAACTTCGCCTACGGCCCGGAGGAATGGGAATTCATGGCCCGCCTGGCTGGCTACGGCCCCGTGCACAAGTCCTTCGGCGACACCTATGGGTTCAACACCATCGGGGCGACGATGGATTCGTTCTACTCCGTGCTCCGCGAGCACGGCATTCTGGTCAATGTCGATCGCCGCCCGGACGCGCCCGACAAACTCGCGGCCTACACGCGGGAAGCGCGCACGCACCAGGGTCGCCGCGCGGCGACCCGGTCGCTGTTGTTGCGCGCGCGTTGCGCGGACACGCCGGGCGCGCGACGGGCGCTGCGCGGCATTCAGGATTACCGCTTCCCAAGCATGGAGCGGGATCGGGTGAGCGCGCCGAAAACGCCGCTGCACGGCGTGCCCAGCCACTGGGCGACCGCGTTCGAGTTCTTGTGCGTCAACCTAAGCATGTTGCTGCGCGTGGTTGACGCGCCCGTGGCCGCGCCGCAACGCACCCGCTTCGGCGCGCGGCGCGCGCCGACCACGCGCTTTGCCCGCGCGCCGCTGGCGGTGGCCTAATGGACCCGCGCCTCATGCCCGGTCCAATGATGCCCCCGGGTCCAATGATGCCGACGGGGGGTCAACCCGTCGCGGACCCCGTGGCGCTCATGCAGGCGTTGCGCGCGCTGGTTGCCGAGCAGCCGGACGACCTGAAACCACGCTATCCCGCGTGGTTCCGCGTGCCGGACAAGCCGTCGACCAACCAGATCTGGCAAACCGGCCAGCGCCTGCACGAGGATCACGTCGGCCTGCGTCAATACATGGACCTGACGCTGCGCCGGCTGCGACCGGGCGAAATGTCCGGCGCGTTTCCGGAAGATCTGGAAGCGCGCCGTTCGGGCGATCAGGAAGTCTTTACCTCGACCGCGTTGATCGACGAACATCACCATGTCGCGGGGCTGTTGGCCGATCTGGAATTTACCGTCCAGAAGCCGTATTTCGACGAACGCAAGAAACAGTTCGCGCACCAACTTGAGGATGCCATCTGGCACTTGCGGCGTGAAGAAATCCTGCGCCACTCGGACGCCAACAATAAATGGCTGCCGCTGGACGAGGCAAATACGTTCTTGACGTATGGCATGCTCGTTAATCGCACGGTGATTGATCTGTCGGACCCCGAATTTCCCTTCGATTCGGAACTGATCGACCCGGCCACGGTCTATGCCCGCGGCGAGGGCAAACGCGGTTTGCGCGCGGTCTATCGGGTCTATGAATCGCGTATCGACGAATTGCTGGACGCTTATGGCGACGCGCCCGATCGGGTGACGCGGGCGCTGCGCGATCAGTATGGCGGCGGGGTGGACTACGACGCGACCACGATCCAGGTGGTCGAGTACTGGGATCGCTGGTGGTGGGGCGTGTTCGCGGGCGATGCGCTGGCGATCAAACCGTTGGAAGCGCATGAATACGGCCTGGTTCCGTTTACCATCCAGTACAGCCCCTTGGGCGAACCGATGTTCACCGAGGGCCCGCGCGACACCCCGCTCTACGATCGCTCGGCGGACCTGGTGGTGTTTGGCGCGAACCGCAAAGAGGATGAACTGATCCATAAGCTCGTGCCCTATATCGGACCGATGGCCCCGCGTCATGATCAGTTCGAGGCGGTGATGGCGCGCGTCTTGACCGGTCTCAAGCTGCACATCAATCCGCCCTTGATTCGCGAGGTTGACGCCATGCTCGCGGGCAAGGAGCGGCCAGAGGTTCAGGTCGCGCCGGGCGCGGTCAACGAGGTGCAACGGGGCCTGGAATCACTGCAAGGCTTTCCCTTCGCGCCCGCGCCCTTCGAGGTGGACGCGCTTTTGACCGCGATCAACGGGGATTGGCTGAGGGGTAGTCTCTCCCCGACCGCGATGGGCGCCAACGATCGCAGCAATGTTTCCGGGGCGGCGCAGCACGCGATGGCCGACGCGGCCGCGGCGAAGATCGTCAAGTGGGAAAAGAGTTTACAACTCTATCATACGCGGCGGTTTAGCTCGTGGCTGATGTTGTGGCGAAATCACGGCCATCTGGCTCGGTACGCCGGGGATGAACCGACGCCGCTCGTCTTTCCCTATCGCTCGCGGTCCAAGGACGGCCCCGTGGCGTTCGAGTTGACGCGGGAGGCCATTGACGCGGTGGGGCCGCGGGTGGACATCGTGCTCAAGCGCCAGCGGCGGGACCAGTGGCTGCCGTTGCTCAACGCGGCCAAGATCGCCAACGAGATGGGCGTGCTGCCGCTTGAGTACATCGCGGAAAACCTGCTCGGACTAGACGGCTTCGAGCGGCTGCATGAGGAATGGCAAGAAGAATTCGCGCTCATGCAGGCGATTCGTCATCCCCTGTTTGCTCAGGTGTTCACCGTTCCGGCCGGCATCATGGCGGAATTGCGGGAAGCCGAGGGCGATCCCGAGAAGCAAGCCGTGCTGCAACAAATGCTGCAACTCTGGAATCAGGTCGTCCTCACCCAGGTCGGCCCAGCGGGCGGAGCGCCGCCAACCGGAGCGGGCGGACCACCCGCGCCGAATCCCAACCCCAACACCACGCACGGCGTCAGTTTCACGGAACTCGGGCAAGGACCGGGCAGCCTGACCGGTCAACCAGGCGGTCCGATCGGACCGCGCCAAGCACCGCCAGCGGCGGAATAGCGCCAAGGGAGCACGATCATGCCAACGTACACCAATGTCCGGACCAGCGGTCAGGCGAACGCGCAAACGCGAGCCAAACAAGCCAAAAAGAGCGTGCTCGCGAATCCCGCCGCCAGCGCCGCGGCGGCGGGACCAAAGACGATCAGCGGATCAACCGCGCTCAACTCGACGGAGAGCACGTTCCAGCCGGCGACCGCGGCAAGCAATCAGGGGGGCAGCGCTTTTGGCTCCGTGGGATCAGACCCTTGGGGTGGCTTTGCTGGACGCTACAAGCCGACCGACTTCGGCACGTTGTATTCGAATCCGAGTCTGATTGGGAACGACATCCTCTCCAGTCGGGGCTACAATCCCCAAGGAGCCCTGGGTGGAGTGCTTGGCGACACGGCTGGGGCGTTCAGTAGTCTCGCGGACTTCCTACAATTAGCCAAGGGCGGCGGCAGTCCCGAGGGGTATGTCAATACCATGGCTGATCTGCTCGGTCAGCAGATGCAGGTCGGCGGGCGCGACGTGGATTATCGCGAACTCCTTAATCTGATCATGGGAGCGACCAACACGGGAAATAACCCGCTCTATGCGCTCCTCACCCAACGCCCGAACGATCCAACGAATACCGAGTTAACGCCCGAGGAACAAATTAGCATGCTCACGGACGTGGCCAATTTGGCCCGCTTGGGCATGACGCCGATGACGGCGCGCGCGTTTTCTGCCCTGCTCTCCTCGGGGGCGAGAGATTGGCAATCGTCCCTGTTGGGCAACGCGCAGGGAGCGGCGCCCACCTTTGTTGACTACCTGCGCCAGTCGGGCTTACTTCAAGGCTTGCAGTAGGAGGCGGACATGGCCGGTTCGCCGTTCTATCAGTTTGGTCAGCCGTATGGGGCGACCCAGGACTGGTACAACACCCCGCTGGTCAGTAATCCGCAAGGGGGGCTCTCCGCGCTCAGTCCGGCCGGGGAGTTTGAACGTTATCTGGCCGGACAGGGACTCGACGATGCGTCCCGCCGGTCCGCGTTCGCCCGCGGGCAGTATGGACGCACCCAAACCGGCTATCAGGCCGCCCAGTTGTCCAACCCGAATCTGACCTACCGGGACTACCTGAACCAGCACTTCGGCGGATTCGACGATCTTTGGCGGTCGCTTACCCCGGACCAGCGCGGCGACCAACCGAACCGCTACGGTGGGCCGATTCGCTGGACCGCCCGAGGGTAACGACATGGGACTGTTCGACGCGGGCGTGCGCGGGGTGCGCGGCTTGATCGCCGCGTCCGCGCCGTTCGCGTCGGCAGCGTTTACCCGTTCCGCGATCAATCCAACCAGCGTTGATCAAGCGATCGATCAACAACCAGGCTTCGCGCGGAGTTGGTTCGCGCCGGAAAGCGATCCCTGGGGCGAACTGAGCCAGGTGGGCGTTTCGGGATTTACCCGCTCCGGGATGCTCAACCCGTTCGGGTTCACGCCCGAGCCAAGCAGCCAGCGATCGTTGCCCACGGTCGGCGGCACGCCGGGGACGAACACGAGTCTGACCACCCTGGGCGGGGAATGGAGCGGCGTCGATCAATGGAACGACGCCATCGCCCGCGCGGCGGCGGCCGTGGGCATTCCGGCGAACATGATCAAAGCGGTGATGAAACTGGAAAGTAACGGCAACCCCGGCGCTGGCGGCGCGCCCGGCGTGGTTGGTCTGATGCAAATCAACACGGACCCCGATGTTTGGGGCTCCGGACCGTGGAACACGGATAATGCCGCGAATATTCAGAAAGGCGCGGAAATCCTCAAGTACTACTACGACCGGGCCGGGGGCGATTGGTACGAGGCGTTGCGCGGCTATCATGGCTATGGCAGCGACGGCAACACCACCGACCGCGAGTACGCGGACATCGTGTTGGGCAACTTTGAGCGCTTGAGTCAATCGGGCAACGCGCTGATCTCGCCGGGTCTCGGGTCCGGGGGATCGCCCGGCGGCCAGCAGTTTTCGGCGATCTGGGGCCAGGGCGACGCCCCGGAAACCTTCGGGTTCAATGCCTACGGCGGACCCGATCTCTATGGCTACAGCACCAGCTACGGGCTGGATGGTCAGGGGCACACCGGCGTCGATATCGGGCTGACCTATCAATCGCCGCTCTACGCGCCGCTGGGCGGCGTCGTCACCTGCGCGGGCACCAACGTCGGCGGCGGCGCGGGCGGCGGCGGCTGCGGCGCGTTTCGCGACACGGGCGACGCGGGACCCGAGGGACCGGATCAAGGCGTGGGACGGATCGAGCTCCTGCTCGACAATGGCGTCGTGCTGATCCTGGGCCATTCGCGAACGGTCAATGTCGCGGTGGGACAACGCGTCTCCGCCGGGCAACTGATTGGCACCAGCGGCGGCATGTACGGGGCGCACGTCCATATCGAGGCGCGCGTGCCCGATGCTTCCACGGCATCCAACTTTCGCATCGTCGATCCGCGGGCGGTGCTCGGCGGATCGTTCTCCGGCACAAACTCGCCGGCAACCAATCCCGCGCTCGGCGGTTACGCCAATGATCTCGGCGCGGTGTTGCGCTATTGGCTGGGCTACTAATGGCCGATCCATATCGCGACTATTTGGAACGGCAAGGCTTGTTGCCCGCCTCGGGACCGCCGGCCGGCGCGCCCTTAGCCGCGTTGGCCCCGGCGATCAACGCGGCGCGGGCGCGAAGCGACGCCGCCTTTGCCAGCAACGCGGCGCGGCAACTGCACGGACCGAATCCAAACTTGGCCGATCTGAGCCGCGCGGTGTTGATCAACCAAGCGCGCCAAGCTTCATTAATAAGTAAATCTGTGGCAAAAGAATGCCGTAATTGATGTGGATGTACTTTTTTTGATAT
>QZKR01000003.1 GCA_003598065.1 Myxococcales bacterium
GGCGGCGTGGTGGTCGCGCCCCTGCCCGATCAGGTGACGATCAACACCTGGTACGCCCACGAGCAGGAGCAGTATTTCACCAACAAACTGCACTTCGCCCGCTTCGGCGAATGGTCTCCGATCCTGGCCGGCATCGTCGGCGCGTCCTATTCGCCGATCAAATACGTCTCCTTCGGCGTGTCGCTCCAGGCCCTGCTTACCGCCGGGGCGACGATGGATCTCTACATGCCGTCGATCCAGGCGGACGATTACGCCAAAAGCAACATCGACATGCGGATGACCGGCGCCGTGCGGCCGATCGTCGGCGTGCAGGCGGAGCCGACCGACTGGATGGCGCTGGGCCTGACCTGGAAACTGTGGAGTTCGATCGACATCGACGGGAAGGGGCAGCTTCTGCTCTGGAATTACCGCACGCCGGTCAGCGAAAGCCCCGAAAACGCCTGGGTGCCCAAGCGCGTCATGCAGGAGGGTCATAACTACGTGATCGATTACGAGCCGATGGAAGTCACCGGCGGCCTGGGTTTCAAGCACGCCGGCTGGCATTTCCAGGGCAACGTGATCTGGGAATACTGGCCGCATTACCGCGACCACCATGGCGAGAAGCCGGAGGATGCGGCGGTCTACGACGACAACGTCCCGGCCAACGACGGCTCGGACTACAAATGGAAAAATCGCGTGGCGACGACGATGAGCACCGGCTACCGCTACGTCGAGTGGGCCGAATCGACGCTCGGCTTCGCCTTCTATCCTTCCCCCGTGCCGGAGCAGGACGGACGCACCAGCTACGTCGATTCCGACACCTGGTGCATCTCCGTCGGACAGCGTTTCGACTTCTCGATTCTAGGCCCGCAGTTCCATGCGGAACTGGGCCTGCAATACTGGCAGATGAACCAGCGCACCGTCTACAAGGACCCCGCCAAAATCAAGGACGAGTTCCCGGACGATGCGGAGCATATCTTCGAAGGCAAGCCCGTGCCGGCGGCCAAGGGTCTCCAGACCAACAACCCCGGCTTTCCCGGATACAGCAGCAAAGGCTGGATGATCGTCGGCGCGGCGTCGTTCGCCTACGAATTCTGAGCCGGTCCGCGAGGAGACAATCATGCGCAAATACGTTCTTCCAATCGTCATTGTCGCGATGGCGGCCCTGGCCGCCGCCGCCTGCTCGAAAACGGAAGGCTCGATGCTCGACGTGGCGGCGCTCGGCTACGGCGAATGCGACAGCAACGCCGACTGCCAGCCGTTCGGCTACTGCAACGAGTCCGGCTACTGCGATGCGGAATGCCGCGATACGGCGGACTGCTATCTGTACGGCGAGCGGGCCGGCGAGACGCTCGTCTGCCTCAACTACCAGTGCGTGCCGGAGGGGACGACCGACGGCGACGAGGACGCCGAGGAGGAGGTCATCGTCACCGACTACCCCTGCACCTACTACACGCCGGAACAGTGCGCCGAGGCCTACTGGATCGAAACCGACGGCAATCGGGACTGCTGGGATTACGGCTGGCGATACGCATGCTCGGAAGAGAGCGAGATGTGCATCGATACGGGCGACGTGGATTTCGGCGAGGCCGAGCAGGCCGACGACGGCTGGTACGACGTCTGGGGCAGCCTGATCGTCATCGCCGCGCGCACCCAGGGCATCCCGCTCGTGCCTTTCCAGGATACGGTGTCGCTTCACTACCTGCTGACGCGCATGAGTCTGGCGGACGGCAAGCTCGTGATCGAATCCGACATGTGCTACATGGAAATGCGCAACTTCAAGGACGAGGACGTCTACCCGGTCGGCACGGATCTGGGCCAGCTCATCATCCCGCCGAACTACTACAACAACGTCGCCACCTTGCGCCACGTCGTGGACGATCCGCCCGCCTTCGCGGCGGGGGCCGAACTCAAAAGCGGCAAATTCACCGAACTGCGCGGCGCGAAGATGGAGACTCTCGACCCCGAGGATCTGCCCGATCGCGCCGAATACGAGGCCACCTGCGGGGAGTGGGACCCGAAGGGCGGCGAGCGCTGGGAGCCGATCGAAGGCTGCCGGATAACGGACCAGGACCGCGACGGCAAGCCCGGCATGACCAACATCGGCATCGGCGCGCTGAACAACAAGGAAGCCTACTCCGACCAGCTTTGGGATTGCACGTTGGACGGCGAAGTGATCGACAACGACCACATCATGGGTCTGCTGCCCAATTTCAACGTTCAGAACCAGATCGGCGGCAACGACCCGGCGATGGTGTACGACATCGAGGTCATCACCCACCCCGACGCGGACCGCAGCTATTTCAAATTTCAGCGCCTGGGTCCCGACGCGACTTGCGCGGACGTCATCAAGGAGATCGAGTGCGAGGGAGGAAGCTGGCTGTCGTACGTCGTCCATATCGGCCAGACTCCCGCGCCGGAGGAGGCGAATACCTGCCTGTAAAAAAGGCGGGGAGTCGCCAGCGAAGGCCCAGCCTTACGGCAGGCGGACCGCTATCAGCTAAACAGCCGCCATTGCGAGAAAACGAGGCTTGGCGATGATGGGACGAATTTTAGGGACCGTTCTCGCGATGGGGATCGCGTGGCTTCCCCTTGCTTACGCCGAGGACGCCCCGCCGCCCGAGACGGTCGCGCCGGCGGCGCCGATTCCCGACCCCGCCCAACCCGCCGCCCCGACGCCGGCTGTTCCCCAAGCAGAGCCTGTCGCGACGCCCGCGCCATCTCCCGTCCCTCCGGCCCAAGGCGGGACCGCTGATGCAACCGAGCCTGCGCCTGCGCCGCCGACGGAAGGCGCGGCCTCGATTCCTTCGCCCGCAGAAGCCGTAGAGCCGCCGCCAGTGAGCGCCGGCCCCCCCGTCGAACCGTCGCCGGAAGCGCCGCCGCCGCCGGTGATCACGGACCAGCCTCCGCCGCCGCCCGTCGAACCCGAGCCGCCGCAGGAACCCACGCCGGCCCAATCGCCGCAGAACCGCATGCACTTCATTCTTTTCGGCGGCGTGGACGTGCCGTTCTCCGGGGAGAAGGTCGGCGGCGGCATGGGCGGGGTGATCGGTTACGATTTCTTCGACCGCATCGGCATCGAGCTGCTGTTGTCTCAGGTCTGGGGTGAAACCAGCCTTTCGGGCAAGGACGCCAGCCTGCAGACGCTCGGCGTGCGCCCCGGCGTCCGCTACCGGTACCTGGGCGGCGAAATCCGCGGCTATATCATGGGCCACCTCGGTCTGGCGCAGGTGAAGTGGGCGGACCAGCTGTACAACCGCGACAACTACGACGAGGGCTTCAGCTTCGACGCCGGCACGGGCGTGGAATTCCGCATCGCCAACATCTTCGTCATCGATCTGCTCGGCATGTACCAATACTCGCTGCAAGCTACGCCGCAGAACGCCGCCGGAAACTTAGGCGACGCGCACGGCCTCTTCGTCGGTCTGGGCCTCGGCGTGTCGTCCACCCTGTAGGAACGATAGATGCGAGGCTTGCTCCAGTTTGCCGTTCTGGCGGCGTCGGCCGTTCTCGCCTTCGCCGCCTGCGAGCGGGTGACCGTCGATCCGCGCGAACTGGACCTTGACGGCCCCTACATCCCGGACCTCGGCGCCGGCTATCCGAAAAATCCGCCGCCCTCCGAAGCGGTCGAGGATCGCGAAGCCCGGGAGAAGGCCGCCGTCTTTTTCGTCGGCATCGAGGACGCCATCAATCGTGGCCAGCTGGAAGCGACGCGAAAAGAATTGGCGGCGTTTCTGGAGACGAACAAAGGCCGTTCGGCCGACCGGGCGCTTTACCTGCTCGTCGTTGTTTTGGAGAAGCAGGGCAAACTCGACGAGGCCAAGGAAACGATCGCCGAAGCGGTGTCGCGCTTTCCCGCCTCCCCTTACGCGACTCAGTACCTGCAACTGCTGAAGAAGATCAAGGTCCAGGAAGAGCGCGCCGCGCCGCCCGCCGCCGGAACTCCAGTTCCCGCCGAGTAAATATTCTTCCGGTTTCGATCAGGCCAGGAAATCCTCGTAGGGCCGGGTGCGGCCTTTCCAGCGCCGCAAGGCGGCCAGCCAGCGGCGGCCGTTCCATTCCAACTGGGCGTAGGCGAGCTGCACCTGGAAGCCGTAGCGCTCGATGTCGAGGTGGGTTATGCCGTTCCAGCAGCCGGTGTTGAGATACTCCCGGCCGGGCAGCCACTGGCGGTAGATCGGATGGTGGGTGTGGCCGAAAATGACGATATTCGCTTTGCCGACTTTCAAAAGCTGCCGCGCCGCCCGTGCTTCGGCGTCGCCGCGCGCCTGTTCGACGAGCATCAAAAGCGACCTGAAACCGAACCGCTTGTGTCCCACCCGGCCGAACGCCGCCGTCCAGAAAACGAAGCCGATCAAGCGCGCCATCATCACCAGAAAGAAGCGGAAATCGTAGAGCGCCGCCCAGGTGAGGTAGTGGCGGAAAGGCTTGACCTTGTCGATGTAAGCCCGTCTGGCTTTTATCTTGCGCACGAAATGGATGAAAAAATAACTGGCCCAGGGCAGGTTGACCACGCCCTGGGCCAGTCCCTTGGAGAGGATCGGCAGTTTCGGATCGACGCGGTGCGCCGGCTCGTAGCGGTCGCCGTGCTCGACGTGCACGTCGTCGAAGACGTAGGAGCGGTTGTGGATTTGAATCTGTTCGCCGAGCCGCTGGCGCAACAGCTCCTTGGCCGCCGGGAAAACGAGTCCGGCGTCGTGGTTGCCCAGGATGAATGTCAGCTTCTTTCCGGGCTGCTCGGCGAAGGCCCGCAGACTGTCGAACAGCCGCGCGTGGCCGGCGAAGATCGCTTCGAGCTGGCGGCGGGCGATCGTCTCCGTCACATCCGACGGGACGACGCCGTCCACCTCGCCTTGCAGCATGTTGAAGAAATCGCCGTTGATGACGAGTTCCACCTCGGCGGTGGTGTAGTCGCCGGTGGCGTGGTATTCGATGAACTCGATGAAACGGTCGTCGAGGAGAAAGTCCTCTATCGGGTTGAGCGAGCCGTCGGCCTGCCGCTGCCCCGTTCCCAGATGGAAATCGCTGACGACGAGCTTCACCCGCATCATGCCTGGCCTCCGGTGAAAAACGACGTCCGCCGATAGCGCTCGCCCGCGCGCCGCCAGAGGATGTTGACGACGGCCGCCGCCGGCAGGGCGACAAGCACGCCGGCGAAGCCGAACAGCTCGCCGCCGACCATCAGCGCGATGATGACGACCAGCGGCGAGAGGCCGACGCGGTCGCCGACGATCCGCGGCGTTATCACGAAGGACTCCAGGGTCTGGACGACGGCGAAGGTCGCGCCCGCGCCGACGAGCGGCCCCCATCCGGACCAGTCCAGCAGACACAGCAGCACGGCCAATCCAGCGCCGACGCCCGAACCGAAATAGGGGATGAAGCTCAGCAGTCCGGCGAACAAGCCGATCAACACGCCCAACGGCACGCCGGAGACGGCATAGCCCAGGCTGTAAAGCGCGGCGAGAATCAAACAGACCGTGACCTGCCCGCGCACAAAGCCGGCCAGCACGTCGTCGATCTCCTTGACCACCGCGACGAGCCATTCGCGATGGCGCGGCGGAACCCAATCGAGCGGTTTGCGCTTGAGCCGGTCGAAGTCGCGCAGGAAATAGAACGAGAAGATCGGGATGATGAACAATGAAACAAGCGCCAAAAGCGCGGCGTACGTCCCGGAAAAGATGCTGCCGAGAATGCGCGTCACGGGGGCGAGGTCGGCGGCGGTGAGCTTATGCGCATAGGCGGACAGCCGCGCCGTGCTCTGGTCGAGCCACTCGTTGGCGTCCAGGCCCGTCCATTGTTTGAGCAGGGGGCCCAGGCGGTCGGCGAGCGCCGTCAAAAGACCCGGCAGGCGGGCGATGAAGCGCTGCGCTTCCTCGATGACAAGGGGCACGAAAACGACGACCACCACCATCAGAACAATCAGCGCCGCGCCGAGAATGACCAGAATGCCGTTCGTCCGCAACAGCTTTCGGGCTTCGAGGCGATCGACGACGGGATCGAGGAAATAGGCCAGAAGGAAAGCGAAGGCCACGGGTGCGACGACGTCGCGCAAGACGTAGAACAGGCCGGCGGCGATCGCCGCCGCGATAAGCGTGATTTTCATCTGCCGCGACAGCAGCGGGGCGTCCACGGGCACCTCCTGGCGCGAATCGCAATGCCTTGAAAGATGGAGAATGATAACAGAAGCAGCCGCCCCGCGGCAACCTGCGGATCAGACAATCAACGACCGCCCCTCGACCACGCGGCGGGGATTCTCGGAAAGCAGCAGCTCGGCGCGTTCCTGGCCGACGATGTGGCGAAGCTGAAGCGCCGCCTCGTCCAGGAGCTTGCCGATATGCTTGGCGTCGTGGCCGTCGGTGGCGACGAGGTGAATGAGGCCCGCGTCCAGCATTTTGCGCAGGGCGCGCCGGGCCCCGAAGCTCCAGAAACCGCCGAGGCAGGACAGCGTGCCCTGCAGCCGCAAACCCGCTTCGACGAGCTCCTCCATGGACTCCAGATCGTCGGTCGCCCAGCCGTAGCGTTCCGGATGGGCCATGATCGGCGTGACGCCGCGCACCTGCAACCGAAAAACCAGTTCCTTGAGCCTGAGCGGCCTGGCGTAGGTCGAGAATTCGATGAGCAGGTGCTTGCCGCCGTCGGCGAGCGTCAGCAGCTCCTCCGGGCGCTCCGCCGCCGATTCCAACGCGTCGTCGTAGTAGTATTCCGCGCCGGGCCAGAGTTCGAGCCGCACGCCGGCGGCCTGGAGGGCGGCGCGCGTCTCCTCGACCCTCCGCCGGATCGCCGCGGGTGTGAGGTCGAACATCCCCGGCCGGATGTGGGGCGTCGCCGCCACGCCGCTCCAGCCGTGCGCCGCATAGAGCCGGGCGATCTCCAGGGTTTCGCCCATCTCGGCCGGACCGTCGTCGAGATTGCAGAGCAGATGGGCGTGGGTGTCGATCATGGGCGGCTTGCCTTTTTGGGCCACATGAAGTATACCCGCGACGTTGCTTGACGTTCGCCGAAAGATGCGCGGTATACGATGCCGTTTCGCTTCCTTAAAACCATCTTCGTCGCCGCGGCGCTTTTTTCCGCCGCCTGCGGCGATTACCGCCCCTGCGACGTGCTCGCCCTGCGCGTCTGCGACGAATGCCCGCGCGTCGCCGACTACTGGCAGGCGGCCTGCCTCTGCGTCGAGAACAAGACCCTCAAGGAAAAAGGTTACAAGTGTCTCGAACCCGTGGACGAGGACGAGGTGCGCTGCCACGCCACTTTGGAGAACTGGGACGAGAACACCTGCGCCGAACTCAACTGATCCCTAGACGTCACGCTCTCCAAGCTGTCCGGCGCGTTCATTCCTGGGCCGGCGGCGGGGCCGGCTCCGCCGGAGCGGCCGGGGTTGGCTCTGCCGGCGCCGGAGCTTGCCCGGCGGGCGCGGGAGCCGCCGGCGCGGGAGCGGCCGCTGGCGCGGGCCTAGGCGCAAGCGCGGGCCTAGGCGCAGGCGCGGGGGTCGGAGCGGCCGGCGATCCGAGATTCTGCTGGCGGTTCCTGATCCGCTGCCTCAGAATCGGCAGGCGTTGCTGAATGTCGGCGCGCACGTAAATGCCGCACGCGTCGAGCGGCACGCTTTCCAGATAGGCGACCGCGTCCTCCAGCCGATCCGCTCCGACCAGCGCGTCGGCGATGCTGATGCGGGCCCGGTCGGCCATCTCGCGGCTCAGGCCCGCCTCGATCGCCTTTTTAAGATTCTCGACGCCCGCGTCGATCTGCTTGCCTTGCACCTGGCTGAGGCCGAGGTGGAAACAAAGCAGCGCGTAATAGTCGGGCTTCGCGACATAAGACAGCGACGCCTCGAATTCCTGCACGGCGCTCTTGTACCCGCCGATGCGAAACTGCGCCAAACCTTGATCGTAATGTTTGCGCGCCAGTTCCTGGGCAAAGTCGTCGATTTGCATCTTGAACAGTCCCACCTCCGCCACCGTCAGCTTGCCCGTGTCGATTTTGCGAAACTCATCCACCGCTTCGGCCTTCTTCCCGTCGCGGATGAGATTGAACACGTAGACCGCGCGCTTCTCCGCCGCGTCGCGTTCCTCCAGGGCGAGCCGTTGTGTGTCCAATTGCGCCTGGGTCTGAGCGAGCCGCTGCTTCACGTCGTCCATTTCTTTCGTGAGATCGCCGACCTGGATGCGTTGGACGATGAAAAAGGCGGCGGCCATGATCACGACGAACAGCGCATAGGACGAAAAGGCGCTCAGGCGCATTTTGCGCTCGGCCCGCTCCTGGTTGGTCGTGAGTTTTTTCAATTCGGCGAAAAGCGAGCGCATGTTGTTGTCGGTCTTGATGTTGACGTTGCGCCCCTCGATCACCTCGCGCTCCATCTGCTTGATCGCCTGATGGATTTGTTCCAGATCGCTCAACTTCCCCTCCTTCCGCGGGATTGGCCGGAATGCCGTTTATCGCCCTGACTAAAACCGGCTCTCAATGATCTTCGCCGCCGTCGAGCAGGCGGCGGACGCTTTCAACCTTGCCTTTCAAACATCCGCTGCGGCCGCGCCGGTCGTCGATGTGGACCGTGGTGCTGACGCGCGCCGATTGCGCGGCGATGTGCAGATGAACCTTCTTGACGAGATCGAACACCGCCTCGGCGTCGCCTTCGACGATCGTGCTCATCGGCGTCAATACGTAGTCCAGCCCCGATTCCCGGATGAGACGCACGCACTGGGCGACGTATCTGGAAAAGCCTTCCTCGGCCTTATCGAGTGGGACGACGGTCAGTTCCGCGAGCATCTCCCCCTCCTTTTCACCAAGCGCCGCCAATGCCGATTACGATACTCTTTTTCTGGCTTTCTGCAAGCGCCGCGAGCACGGCGGAGTTTGCTTTTTGCGGCGGCCGGGATACACTTGCCGCGCCAGGCAGCGCCGACGAGGCGACGCCCGCCGATCCACGACCAGGGAGAAACCGCATGTCGAACGCCTCCGCCGAGCGGGCCATGACCAATTTCCAGCGCTTCGCCTACGCCGTCGGCAACTTCGGCGTGGGGCTTCTGCCCTCCATCATCGCTTCCTGGGCGATGTACTACTACGCGCCGGGCGAGGAGGACAGAAGCTGCCTGATCGCCTACGTGCCGATGTCGCTGATCGGCGTGATGCTCGCCGTGGGCCGCGTCGCCGAGGCGCTCCTCAACCCCTTCATCGGCGACTGGTCGGACAAGACGGTCAGCCGCTGGGGCCGGCGTATCCCCTATATTATTATCGGCACGCCGATCATGGTGCTGGCGATGATTCTCATCTGGTTTCCGCCCGTGCGGGGCGAGTCGCTCGTCAACGCCGCCTGGGTGTGTTTCTGGATGACGGTCCTCTCCTGCGCCTTCGCCGCCGTCGTCGCCCCCTACCTCTCGCTGTTGCCCGAGCTGACGCCGTACAACGGGGAACGGCTGCTCCTTTCGTCGCTGATGGCCCTCTTCGAGGTTTTGGGCGTGCTGGTCGCCGCCGCCGGGGCAGGACTTTTGATCGGCGCCTATAAATGCGGCGTCTTCGGTTTTGGGGCGCAGGAATTCAACGGCTTCATGTTGGCCGGGATCATCTTCGGCCTGGCGTCGCTCGTCGCTTTCTGGATCACGGGCTTCGCCATCCGCGAGAAACCCTACACGCCGGCCAAGCAGGTGACCTTCGCTTTCGCCGCCGGGGCGAAGGAAGTGATGAAAAACGACGCCTTCCGGCCCTACCTGGCGCTGGTCACGTTTTTCCGCATCGGCATCGACATGGTGGTGGTGGTGATTCCTTACATGGCGACGATCGTCATGGGAGGCACGGAAAACGACGCGGCCATCGCTCAGATCATCGTGCTCGTGGGCGCCGTGGCGCTCTTCCCGCTGGTCAACAAGCTGTCGCTGACGCACGGCAAGAAGCGGGTCACGCTGTGGGGCGTGTTCGGCTTCGTCGCGATTCTGCCCCTGATGTTCCTGATCGACAAAATCCCCGGCCTCAGTCCGATGGCTTTCGGCTACATCATCTTCGCCTTGGCCACCTTCCCCGTCGCCGTGTTCAACGTGCTGCCGCGCCCGCTATTGGCCGACATCATCGACAACGACGAAACGATCACCGGCATGCGCCGCGAGGCGATGTACAACGGCATGGAAGGGCTGTTCACCCGCTCGGCGAGCGGCTTCGCCTGGGTGCTGTCGTCGGCCCTGTTCGCCGCCTTCGGCTACTCGTCCTCGCAGCCCTTGGGAATTCTGCTCGTCGGCCCGGTGGGCGGCGCGCTTTTGTTCGTCGGGGCGTGGCTGTTCAGGAAGTATCCGTTCAGGACGTGAGGAAAGAAACTTTATTCCCGCCGGATGGAACTCCTTACAACAAGGCGTTCAACTCCTCAACGCTCAATCGGGCTTCTTTCAAGATATGAGCGAGCGTGGACCGTTTGATCGGGTTATGAGCGGGGACCGTTATCTTGATCGTACCGTCTTCGACCGTTTTCTCCAGTCGGATGTGGCTTCCTTTTTGTCGAACGACCTCGAAACCCGCGCGCCGCAAAGCCCTGACAACCTCAGCGCCGGAAAGGGAAGGGACTTTCGTCACAAAATGATTTCTTTCACAATCGAAGCGTTCGGCGTCGTCTTCTCGCGTTTCTCCGCATCTTCCAGGTACAATTCGATGGCTTCCCGGATGTTGGACAAGGCTTCCTCTTCCGTATTCCCTTCACTGATGCATCCGGGCAGGGCGGGCACGTAGACGGTATATCCCCCTTCTTCCGATGGTTCCATTACGACGGTCAGCCTCATGGCCGGCCTCCTTTCTTCCAGATTAAGAGTATCATTATTCAATTTGCCGGGCAAGCGAGCGGATGCTGCGCGGCTGCGGGGGGCTATTCAAGATGGAGCAACCACCGGGTCCGAGTCAGGAAAGCTCCACTTCAAGAACCTCGGCCGTGGCGCTGGATTTGGGAATGGGCAGGCCGTCTTCCCGTAATCCTTCCAGGTGCCAGCGGATCGCGGCGAGCATCCGCTTTTCGGCTTCGGAGCGGGTTCGACCCGTAGCCGCACAACCGGGCAGGTCGGGGGCGAAGGCGGAATAATTGCGCCCTGCTTTTTCAATGACGATGAGATATCGATGCATGTCAACGCTCCGTTTTCACTGCCGCCGATGCAACGGGCAACGGCGGCAGCTCGAACGCGCCGAAGGCTCCGCCTTCTTCCAAGAGCAGCACGCGGTTCTGCGCGTCGTCGATCCAGATGCCTTCCGTGCTGCGGTGGGCCTTCATGAACGCCGCCGCCTCGGGGACGTCCTCGGAGCGCAGGACGACGGCGTTGGTCTGCAGGTTCCAGGCGACGAAGCGCGAATCGTTGGCCGAGAGGAGAAACAGGCTCTCCCAGCGCGGCGACCAGGCGAGATCGTTGTAGGAACTCAAGGGCTCGGGCGGCCGCGCCTCGGCGTAGACGCCCGTCGGGCATTGCCTGCCGTCGAGCTGCACGGCGAAAAGCCGCGCCTGGCTGTATTCCTTGGCGACGTAAAGCAGGTTCCGCTCGGGAACGTAAGCTACGCCCTCCAGGCCGCAGTTGGCGAAGCCGCACTCGGGATCGTCGCCCTCGAAAAGCGGGATGGTCAGCGAGCCGCAGGCCGCCGGGACGACGCACCCGTCTTCGGCGATGCGGAAGGCGAGCAGGTCCTGCATCAACGAGCAGCCGCCCAGGCACTGATTGTCGCGCTTCTCCGAGACGGCGTAAAACAGATCGTCGCGCACGAAGGCCACGCCTTCGAGGTCGTAGCGCTCCCAGCGCGTCGTGCGGAAGGCGAGGCGCTTGCAGTCGAGCGAATCGCCGTCCGGCGCGCAGAGCAGAAACGCGCCGGGGCGGTTGTTGACGACGAGGATGCGTCCCTGGCCGTCGGCGGTAAGGCCGGAGAGGTCGCGCCAGCAGCCGCCGAGGGCGAGCGCGACAAAAATCAGAAACCACCCTAAGTGAGTAAGCGGCGGCTCCGTTCGCCCTGAGGAGACCGACCGCATGCTTCGAGACGCCCATTCCATGGGCTCCTCAGCAAAGCGGTCGGCCGTCTCGAAGGGCGAGCAAGTTCTCCCCGCCTTTCCCGAGACGGCTTTCGGCCGGAACGTTGCGCCTCCGCGCATTTCAGGCGTCCTCGAAATAAGCGGCGAGCGTGGTGTCCTCGCTGGCGGCGCGCGTCCGTTCGCGGCACCAGTCGCGCAGCTTTTTGACTTCTTCCTCGTACGTCAGGTAGAGCGGCACGATCGCTTTCGCCGCCATTTCCAGATCTTTCTGGGCGAGGGGCCGGTCCTGGGCGAAGGCGCGGTAAAGCCCGTCGGCGACGATCTGCTCGATTTCGCTGCCGGTGCAGTTGCGCGTCATCTGAACGAGGCTGTCGAGGTCGAGGTCGTCCGGCCGCTTGGCGTCGCCGGCCTTTTTCAAGTGGATGGAGAAAATCTCCCTCCGTTCGGCGTCGGTCGGCAGATCGACGAAGAACAGTTCGTCGAAGCGGCCCTTGCGCAACAGTTCCGGCGGCAGGTCGTCCACGCGGTTGGCGGTGGCGACGACGAACACGGGATGGCGCTTCTCCTGCAGCCAGGTGATGAAGTGTCCGAAGACGCGCTGGGCGCTCATTTCCGCCCCGCCGCCCATGCCGGCGAAACCTTTCTCGATCTCGTCGATCCAGACGACGACGGGCGACAGCGCCTCCAGAAGCTTCAGCGCGCGGCGGATCGTTTCTTCCGGCGAACGTGCGGCGGAGAAGGCCGCCGTCAGGTCGAGCTGCACCAGCGGCAGCCGCCAGTGGGCGGCGACCGCTTTGGCCGTCAGCGATTTGCCGCAGCCCTGCACGCCGAGCAAAAGCAGGCCGCGCGGCTCGGGCAGGCCGTAGGCGCGGGCCCGTTCGCCGAAGGCGGCCTCGCGCTCCTTGAGCCACGCCTTCAGCGCCGTCAGGCCGCCCACGTCGTCGAGCGTCACCGGCCGCTCGTAGAAATGCAGCACCCCCTCTTCCTGGATCAAGCGGCGCTTTTCCTCGACGACGGGGCTCGTGTCGGCGGCTTCAAGGCGGGCCGGCTCCAGGCAGACGCGGGAGAAAATCAGCATCGCCTCCTCGGCCGTCAGGCCGCTGGCGGCGCGGGCGAAGAGTTCGGCCGCGCGCTCGTCGGCCGTCAGGCGGCGCTGCTTGATCAGCCCCGCGAAGATCGCCTTCAGTTCGCGCACGCTGGGCAGCGGCACGTCGATGACGTTGAACTGTTTTTCCAGTTCCGCCGGCAGATTCAAAACCGGCGCGGTGATCAGCAGCGTCTTTTTCGCCTGCATCAAGGCGTCGCGCAGATCCTTCAACTGGCGCGCGACGCGCGGCTCGCCAAGCGACTGGTGGAAGTCGCGCAGCACGAAGAGCCCGCCGCCCTGCGCCGCCGCGACAGCCTCCAGCGGGTCGTCGCCGGCGAGGGGGATTTCGGGGGAGAAACCGCGATAGCGGCTGTAACTGTAAAGCGGCAGGGAGAGGCGTTTGGCGACGAGCGCCAGGCTGGCCAGGACGCGGTTTTCCTCATGGGTGATGAGATAGAGGAAGGGATAGCCGGCCTTGATTTTCAGTTCGATCTCGTCCCACGCCGTCGCCATCGCCGCCCCGTTTCCGCGCGCCTCACATGGCGAGCACGCGCATGACCTCCTCGTAGCTGGTGACGCCGCGCGCGAGCTTCTTGATGCCGGCCTCGGCCAGCGTCACCAAGCCGTCCTGCCGGGCGATCTTTCTGAGTTCGCGGGCGTCGGCCTGCTCCTTGATCAGCCGTTGCAGCTTTTCCGTGATCTCCAGCACCTCGAAGACGCCCGTGCGCTCGTAAAGGCCGATGTGGCGGCAGCGCACGCAGCCTTCGCCGAACCAGGCCTTGAGCCGGTCGCGCCCCTCGGGGAGCTTGAGTCCCAAGGCCGCCAGTTCGGGTTCGGAGAGATGCGTCTCCTGCTTGCAGTACGGACAGATCTTGCGCGCCAGCCGCTGCGCCACGACCATCGTCAGGGTGGAGGAAATGAGATAGGGCTTGACGCCCAGTTCGATCAGCCGCGCCACCGCCGTCACCGAGTCGTTGGTGTGCAGCGTGGAGAAAACGAGGTGGCCGGTCAGGGCCGCCTGCACGGCCTGCTCGGCCGTCTCCGGGTCGCGGATCTCTCCGACCATGATGATGTCGGGGTCCTGGCGCAGGATGTATTTCATGGCCTGGGCGAAGCCCAGGTCGATGCGCCGGTGCACGGCGATCTGATTGAACTCGTCCACCACCATTTCGATCGGGTCCTCGATGGTGGTGATGTTCACTTCCGGGCTGGCGAGCATGCGCAAGGTCGAGTAGAGCGTCGTCGTCTTGCCCGAGCCCGTCGGGCCGGTGACGAGGATCAGCCCCTGCGGCCGCTGCACGATGCGGTGGAAAAGGGAGAGATCGTCGGCTTCGAAGCCGAGCTGGTCGATGTCCACCAGCAGTTTCGCGGCGTCGAAGATGCGCAAAACGGCCTTCTCGCCGAAGACCGTGGGCACGGTGGAGACGCGGATCTCCACCTCGCGGTCGCCCAGCCCCATCTTCATCCGGCCGTCCTGGGGCCGGCGGCGCTCGGCGATGTCGAGCCGGCTCATCGCCTTGATGCGCGAGACGACCGGCGGATGAACCGTTTGGGGGATGGTGTAGATGTCGTGCAGCACGCCGTCGATGCGCATGCGGATCTGCGCCACCTCGCGCTTCGGTTCGACGTGGATGTCGCTGGCCCGCTGCTCGAAGGCGTAGTGCAGGAGGTAATCGACGGCGTTGATGATGTGCCGGTCGTTCTCCTCGATCTGCTCGACGTTGGGCAGGGTGAAAAACTGCTCCAGGTTGCCCAGGTCGATTCCCTTCTCGATCGACGCCTCGGCGGCGCTCACCGAGCGGCGGAAGCCGTAGACGTCGGTGATGACCTTGAGGATGTCGGACTTGGCCGAGAGCGCGGGAATGATTGTCAGGCCGGTGATGCGTTGGAGATTTTCATACAATTCGGAGTCGTAGGGGTTGGCGATGGCCACGAAAAGGTTCGTGCCCTGGCGGTCGATCGGCACGGCCACGGCGCGGCGCGCGAAGGGCCGCGAAAAGTAGCCGGTGACGATCTTGGAGTCGAGCTTCAAGGGGTCGATTTTGACGTAGCGCATCCCCTCGGCGCGGGCGAGGATCTCGTAAATCAAATCTTCGCTGATGATCTGGTTGAAGTCGTGGGCCGAGGGAAGCTGCAATCCGGCGAGCACTTCCGTGGGCAGAACGTCGTATTTGCGCGTACCGGCGAAGTGCGGGTCGCCCTGATGCGCCTTTTCCAGCTCGATCTTCACCTTCGGGGCGAGTTTGACGGCCTCGGCCAGCGTCTCGGGCGTGAGGTAGCCGTAGCCGACCAGCAGTTCGCCCACCGATTCGACGGTGAACGGTTTTCGCAGTGCGGCGGCCGTCATCGTCATTTTCGGCCCACCTCTCCTCTTCTCGGTTCGATCCCGCGCCCGTCTTCGTTCCAAGCCGCGGCAAAGGCGCTTTTCGCCTCTCGCTTATCGTAAAATCATAGCCGGGATCGGAGGTTAAGTCAATTTGGCGGCGCGGCGCGCGTCACCGTTTGCGCAGAATGACGACCAGGAACCCCGCCAGGCGGCGCAAGGGCGAAACGGCCAGCGCCCGTTCGGCTTGCCCGAGCAGGGGGCCGACCAGCGGCCAGCGGTGCACGGCCGCCGCCGGCGTGAGGATGCGCACGCCCCGGCAGTCCAGGTATTCCACGTCCGGCGGCAGATAGCCGAGGATGTCGGCGAGGCGGTCGTAACGCGTGAACACCTGCTCGTCGTCGGTGTCCGCGACGATCCGCGTCGGCGGCTTGAATCGCTTCACCAGACCCCGCAGGCTCGTGGGGTTGTAAAATTCCAGAACGAGGTGGCCGCCCGGCCGGACGACGCGCGCCAGCTCGGCGAGCGCCTCGCGGATCGGCGGCACATGCGCCAGCACCTTGAACGAATAGACGACGTCGAACGTCCCGTCGGCGAAGGGCAGGGCGCACAGGTCCGCCTCGGCGACGTCGAGGCCGCGCGCCCGCGCCTTCCGCAGCATGCCCGGCGAAAGATCGACGCCCTTGGCCGAAGCGGCGAAGCGCGCCACGCGCTCCAGGATCAGCCCCGTGCCGCAGCCGGCTTCGAGCGCCTGTTTGCCCTCCGCGTAGGGCCGGACGATCGCCGTTTCCAGCTCGTCGATCAGATGATGATACCCGTCGTGACGGCGCCGCTCGTAAACGTCGCTGAAGGCGTCGTAATAATCGCGCGTCGGTTTGCTCATGCGTCGTCCTACTTCTGAAATTCGGCGTACAGGGCGCGATGCGCCTCGGCGAGGCGATCGAAGCTGAACCGTTCGCGGGCCACGGCCTGGGCCGTGCGGCCGCAACGCTCGCGCAGCGCCGCATCCTCGGCCAGGGCGCGCATGGCGTTTGCCAGGGCCGCCGCGTCGCCGGGCGGCGCGAGAATCCCCGCCGTCTCGCCGGCGAAGGCCTCGACCAGCGGCGGACGGTCGCTCAAAATTCCCGGTTTGCCGTGGCCCATCGCCTCCAGCACGACCAGCGGCAGATCCATCTTGGCGTACAGCGTGTCGGGATGCATGAGCCAGAAATCGACGCCGCGCAACAGCGGCTGCAGGTCGGTCTGCGGCGGGAGAAAGACGACCCGCGAGGCCAATCCCATTCGCTTGACCTCGGCTTGCAGGCGGTCGCGCTCGGCGCGGGCGGCCGGCGTTTTCCAACGATTGCAGAAAACGACGTGCAGCGAAGAAGCGCGGCAGGCCTCCGGCAGCGCGGCGACGAGCGTCGATGCCGCATTCGAGAATTCCAGATCGCCGGCGTAGAGGGCGAGCGTCTTGTCCTCGGGCAGACCGAAGCGCCGGCGGGAGGCGAGGATTTCGTCCGCCGTCGGCGTCTCGACCCGCGCCACGGCGGGATAAATCAGCCGCGCATCCTTCACGCCGGCCTCGCGCAGCCGGTCGCGCGTGTGGGCGCTGACGGCGACGGCCACGTCGGCGAAGAGCAGGCGGGCGACGCCCTCGAACGATTTGGGCGCGGAGCAGACGGTCTGCACGCTGCGCTGATAGCCCTTCATCGCCATGGCCAGCCCGGCCACAAGCGAGGCGCGGGGGTTGGGCGCGAAGAAAAAGTGGTACAGCCCCATCTCGTCCGGCTTGAGCAGCCGCAAGAACACCTTGACGTTGTTCCAGAGGGGCGGCGCGTACCCTCCCGGCGCGCCATACAGCGGCTCCTCGCGCACGTGCTTGAGTCCGAAGGAGCAGCCTGCCGTCGTCAGCACGTTGAAGCGGACGTCGGGCAGCGACTGCACGATGTCGCGCGCGAGGTTCTTGGCGCTGTCGTCCCAGGGCGGGACGAGCGGCTTGGTGACGAGCAGCACTTTCATCAGGCCGACTCCGTGAACGGCCGCAGCATCAGCGGCGCGATCTCCGTCCAGTCATAGCGCAGCGCCGCGCGGAGCGCCGCTTCGCCGAGCCTTTGGCGCAGGGCGGCGTCGGCGACGAGCCGGCGGAGGTTGGCCGCCAGACCCTCGCCCTCGCCGTCATCGACAAGCGCCGTCGCCTCGTGCCGCAGCAGTTCGCCCACGCCGCCCGTGGCCGTCGCGGCGATCGCCAGGCCGGAGGCCATCGCCTCCAGAAGCACGCGCGGCGCGCCTTCCTCCCGACCGTGCAGGCGCGTGCTGGCGAAGGCGAAGACGTCGGCCTCGGCGAAACGCGCCGGCATCTGCGTCGTCGGCACGGAGCCCAGAAAGCGCGCCTCCACGCCGAGGTCGGCCGCCAGCCTTTTCAGCCGGCCGCGCTCGGGGCCGTCGCCGGCGACGAGAAGCGCGGCGTCCAGGCCGACGGCGGCGCGGAGCAGCCGATCGAAGCCCTTCTGGGGCACGAGCCGGCCGGCGGCGAGAATGACCGGCCGGCCGGCGGACAGGCGGGGGCGCTCGACGGCGTAGCGAGCGACGTGCAGGCCCATCGGCACGACCCGGATTCTGGCCAACAGGCGGTCGCGCGCCCGGCCCTCGACCAGTTCGGCCAGTTCGCGCCGCAGGTAATCGGCCACGGCGACAGA
>QZKR01000087.1 GCA_003598065.1 Myxococcales bacterium
ACCCTCTTGAGGCTCGCTTCCGAGCCCGCCAGGGCCTTCCTCGCCCGCGCCCGCCTCCACATTCACCTCCCTCAACCTAAATTAGCCGGGGTTTGAGGCAGCGACGGATCCGTTTTCGGCTTTGGCGCGCGGGAATCCGCGTCCATCCCGCGCTTTGACCTCGGGGGGACATCCCGCCGTTGCATTTCCTTTCGACTCCGCGTAAGCTGCGGACGTCTGCAAACCGACCGGGAGGGCGCAATGGCGGAACAATACATCTTCACGATGCTCGGCCTCAACAAACACTATGGCCAGAAGCATGTGCTCAAAGACGTCAACCTCTGTTTCTTCCCCGGCGCGAAAATCGGCATTGTCGGCGAAAACGGCGCGGGCAAGTCCACCGTCCTGCGCATCATGGCCGGCTTGGACCAGGAGTTCGTCGGCCGCGCCGAACTGTCCAAAGGCTACCGCGCCGGCATCGTCGAGCAGGAGCCGAGCCTCGACCCCGAATTGACCGTCCGGCAGACGCTGGAACTCGCCTTCGCCGAGACGATGGCCAAGCTCGCCGAATACAATGAGATCACGGCGAAGATGGCCGAGCCGATGGACGACGACGCCATGCAGGCGGCGATGGATCGCATGGGCGAATTGCAGGACGAACTCGACGCCGCCGGCGCCTGGGACCTGGACCAGACCTTGCAAACCGCTTCCGACGCCCTCTGCCTGCCCGAGGACGACCGCGTCGTCGGCACGCTTTCCGGCGGCGAGCGCCGCCGCGTCGCGCTTTGCAAGGCGCTTTTGGAAAAGCCCGATCTTCTGCTGCTGGACGAACCCACCAACCACCTCGACGCCGAGACCGTCGATTGGCTGGAGGCGCAGCTTCGCGATTATCCGGGAACGGTGATCGTTGTCACGCACGACCGCTACTTCCTCGACAACGTCACGAAATGGATCCTCGAACTCGACGCCGGCCACGGCGTGCCCTGGGAGGGCAACTATTCGTCGTGGCTGGAGCAGAAGCTGGCCAGGCTGGCGCAGCAGGAAAAGAAGGATTCGTCCAAGCGACGCTCGATCGAGCGCGAGCTGGCCTGGATCAAGATGAGCAACAAGAACCGCAGCGAACTGGCCCGCACGCGGCTGGTCGAATTCGAGAAGCTGATCGCCGAGGAAACGGCGCGCAAGGAAGGCGACGGCACGACGATCCAAATCGCCCCCGGCGCGCCGTTGGGAGACCAGGTGATCGAGTTTGTCAACGTGGCGAAAAGCTTCGACGCCGCGCTCTTGAAAAACCTGAGCTTCAAGATTCCGAAGGGCGCGGTGGTCGGCCTCGTCGGTCCGAACGGCACGGGCAAGACGACGCTCTTCCGCATGCTCGTCGGCCAGGAAAAACCGGACAAAGGCGACGTGAAACTCGGCGACTCGGTGGTGTTCAGCTACGTCGATCAGAACCGCGAGTCGCTCGACGGCGGCCAGGGGCTTTTGCAGGAGATCGCCGGCGACGCGGATTTCGTGCGCCTGGGCAAGCGCGAGGTGCCGGTGCGGCAGTATCTTTCCTGGTTCGGCTTCAAGGGCTCGGACCAGCAGAAGACGGTGGACAACCTCTCGGGCGGCGAGCGCAACCGCCTGCATCTGGCGAAGACGCTGAAGACGGGCGGCAACGTGCTGCTTCTGGACGAACCCACCAACGACCTCGACGTCAACACCTTGCGCCTTCTGGAAGACGCGCTGCTTGACTTCGCCGGGTGCATTCTCGTGGTCAGCCACGACCGCTTCTTCCTCGACCGCATCTGCACGCACCTTCTGGTGTTCGAAGGCTCGGGCGAGGTGCGTTTCTTCACCGGCAACTTCCGGGATTACGAGGATTGGCGCGAGCGGGAACTGGGCGGCGACGCCTTTACCAACCGCCGCAAGCGATATCGGAAGCTGGTCTAGCCGGGCCGCGCTCAAACTCGCAGTAGAAATTTCTATTAAAGGCAATAACGGCAGGCGTCCGAACCTGAGCCGGTCGGTTTTGGAATGAGGGGAGACTTTCACAGAATTTTCTAAAATCGACAAAATAAAGTGACCGTTACTTTATGAAATATCGATTAAATACAATGTGTTATGAATATACTAATTTATTTATTGATCACTGTTTAGTGATCATTTTGTCCCTACTAGAGCAGGTTTTGTCTTGCCAAACATCCCCTCCGCTGCCAAAATCCGAATCATGAAACGCACCAAGCTGAGCATTTACGCCTACACCGATTTTCGCGCCTTCCTGCGCGATCGGCTGGCCGAACTGAAAGAAGAGAATCCGAAATTTTCGCAGCGCTATTTCACCGGCAAGCTGGGCCTTTCCGGCCGAAGCTATCTGACGATGGTTATCGATGGCTCCAGGAATCTGTCGGATAGTCTCGCGCGCAAGCTGGCGGACGTGCTCGGCCTCGGCGCCGAAGAAACCGTTTTCTTCCATGAACTGATCCGTTACGGCCAGGCCAAGACGACCGAAGCCAAATCCGAAGCGCTGGACAACCTGCGACGCAACAAACACTTTCTGAAAGTGCATCAGCTCGATCTGGATCATCTCGACTACATGAACGATCCGCTGACGCTGACCTTGCGCGAAATGGTCGTTTTGCAGGATTTCCGCGAAGATCTCAAATGGATCTGCGAACGCCTGCCGGTAAAAGCCACCCCCAAGCGGGTCAAGGAAGGACTGGACAAGCTGCTGCGTCTCGGCCTGCTGGTGCGCGACGGCCAAGGACGATTGCAACTGGCCCACAAACATCAAAGCACGGGTCCCCGCCTGGGCTCCGTGCCGCTGAGAAGCTACCACCGGACGATGTTGAAGCTGGCCGCCGAATCCATGGATCTGCCCACCGACGTCCGGAGCTTCAGCGGCCTTACCATCGCGGTCGGGTCCGCATCTTACGCGAAGATACTCGAAGCGTATGCGAGCTTTCTGGACAAGGTGCGCGCCATTATCGATTCGGAAGAGGCCTACGATCACGTTTATCACCTGGAGGCCGTTCTGTTCCCATTGACCAGACGGAACTCGAATCAAACGCCCAAGGGCGGGAAATGAAGTAAGGAGGTCCGCTATGTTTATGAAGAAGGCCTGTCTCGCTCTCGGTTGCCTGGCGGCGCTGCTTTTCCTGCTTTCCTCGTGCGGCTCGAACATGGCTTCGAACGGCGATTCGCAGACGGACGACGACGTCGCCCCGCCGGATGCGGATGCGGAAAACGATCTGGGCGGCATCGATATGGTCACCCTGAACGGCAGCACGGAAGGCGGCAACGCCGTCGAGGTTTTCCTGGCTTTTGCTCCCTACCATTCGGTGGAGACGGTCGTCTGGCGTACGATCGACCTCAAAATAAAGAGCGCTTTTCTCCCGGATGCTCCTCTTTGCGAGGCGACCGTCGGCGAACGATTGACGTCGGACGCCGCTTTCGTTCCCATATCCATTCTGGATGAGAGAAACACCCGCCTGCGGCTGGTCGTGCCCAGCGGGCGGGATTTCTGTTCCATCGATTTTACCATACCCTCCATGCGATCGGCTTTCCATGCCGAGGGCCGCACGTCCGACGGGCGGGACGTGGTCATCGATTCGGATCTGTCCGGCAGCCTGCCGTTCGTCGCCAAGAACGGTTACTTCCGCTGGGTGGGCGGCGTCGCCTACAACTGGGTGGCGGCGCTGGATCTGGCGAAAGTGCTGCCTTCTGAATTGCTGAGCCAGCTTGAGGAAGACGCCGAAGGGACGATCCGCATCGACGCCGACCACAATGCCGGATTCCTCGAAGAAATCATCGAGAGCATCACCTCCGGCTTTACGATTTTCGGCGACCCTGATGGCAACGGCGCCGCCGATCCGGGCGAGCGGGAGGAAGAAAACATCGTCGCGTACGGGCAAGGTCACCATCACGGCGACGGCGATGGCGATGGCGACGAGCCGGACGGCGATCCGCCCATTGATGGGGATCAGCCGGACGATGACCCGCCCATCGATGGCGACCAGCCAGACGGCGACCCGTCTGTCGATGGCGACCAGCCGGACGGCGACACGGACGGCGAAACGGTCGATTGCACCAGTCAGCCCGACGGGACAGCCTGCGACGACGACGACCCCTGCACGATCGGTGACGCCTGCCAGGGCGGGATTTGCGCGGGTGAAGCGCAAACCTGCGATGAATTCCCGGGCGCCTATTGTCCCGGTTCCGAAAACCCCTGCGAGGAAGTGTTGCTTGTGGCGGTGGGGGATGCTCGGGGCGACTGCACCCATGATATTTATTTTGCGCTTCAAGATGGAAGTTCCGCGTCCATGATGGTAGAAGGCTGCGCGAGTTTCCAAGAGAATCTGGAAGAACCTGGCTGCGGCGTAAGCTGGGACGCTGAAACTTCGATTTTCGAGATCGCCTGCAACTGGTGCGGCGTTTCCACCTTCTCCAAGGAGAATTGCGCTCCCGTCGCCTCCTGCGCCGGCCAGCCGGACGGGGCGGTCTGCGACGACGGCAGTCTCTGCACGGTGGGCGATGTGTGCCAAGGGGAAAGTTGTGTCGGCATCCAACAGAACTGCGACGACGGCAAGGCCTGCACCCTCGATAGCTGCGATCCGGCAACAGGCTGCGTCTACACCGATCTCTGTATGGCTTGCGTCGGCCAACCCGACGGAACGGCTTGCGATGATGGGGCTCTCTGCACGGCAGGTGATGTCTGCCGGCACGGGTACTGCGGCGGGACACCTCTGAGGTGCGACGACGGCGTCGATTGCACCGTCGATAGCTGCGACCCTGTGATCGGTTGCGTGCATGAAGACCACTGTGTGGGTTGTCAAAATGAGCCCCAGGGAACGGCCTGCAACGACATCGATCCCTGCACGGTCGGCGATATTTGTTATATTGGCGTCCCCATTCCCGAAGATGGGATGTGCGTTGGTGCGCCGCTGAACTGCGATGACAGCGATGGCTGTACCCTCGATAGCTGCGATTCCCCAGTAGGCTGCGTCCATACCGGCATCTGCTCTACCTGCGCCGGTCAACCCGACGGAACGGCCTGCGACGACGGCGACCCCTGCACGGTAGGCGACGCCTGCTCGTCGGACATTTGCATACCGGGTGCTTGCCTGCCGCCGTATTGCTTCGAGGCGGAGGATGCGCTGAATTTGCAGTTCACCCATGGAGCCCTAATCCAAATTCGCGGCGAACCCTATTCGGGCGGAAAAATCGTCTACTGGCCGAATGACAGCGATCACGACAATATTTCATTTGACTTCACCATCCCTCACGAAAGTAATTACCGGATCGCCATTGACGGCCTGAAGGGACCGTCCATGGGTGTTTGTTATGCGAACTGGGGTGCTGATGTTGACGATGCTGTTTACCGGGACATGTATGCTCCCCAGGAAGAGCTTTTGGGACGTATGATCTACCCGGGCGCGCGACATTTTGGCGCCGGGGCGGCCCACACGTTCACCATCAGAATTCGGGGTCGGAACGCCGCCTCGACGAGCTACGACCTGGCTTTCGACCGTTTCTGCCTTGTGGAAACGGAGGACGACGGCATTCCCTAGGTTACTCTGACGTAGATGAACGCCCCGGTTTGAGCTGGGGCGTTTTCGACTTGCGGCTCGTTCGCGATCCAAGCCGCCCCTTCCCGCCGTTTGCAGGAAAGTCTCTCTATGGTTTGGCGGGGCTTTTCCCTTCCAGTTTTTCCAGTCGCGCGGTCAGATCTTTGACCAGCGAGAGCAGGCGGTCATTCTCCTTCTGGAGCTGATCGACCCGCAAATCCACCGCCTTGACGCCGGCGATCGATAGCGCCGTCAGATCCGGCATGCTTACTCCCTCCCCGCCATCCGGACCGGGTTGGGGATCGACCATATCCTTGGGCAGGGAACTCGGGTAGAGGATCAGTTGGTTCCGCACACGGTCTTTGATGCCGTATTTTTCCGCCGGACTTTGCAGCATGCCGGCCTGGGAGCCGTAATTGTTGGCGTCGATCTCGGCTTGATCGAGGGCCGGGTCGTCGTGTTTGGGCGGTTTGACAAACGGGTCGGGGTTGGAACCCGGCGCGGTGGCGTACTCCGTGATGGAGGCCTCCCCGATCTGGATGTTGCGGATGACGTTCAGTTTGGCGAACAGGTCTTTATCCGTCAGCTTCTCCGGAGCGGAGTCGCCGCTTTTTCTGCCCCAGTAGTAGTAGTAGAAATAATACATGACAAAGCGATAGCCGAACGTAGTCGAGTTGAAGTCGAAGTAATAGCCGGTGTTGTTCCAGTCGTAGCCGTACTGCGGCCGCAAGTCGATGACGTAGGTGGCGACGATCTGCGACCAGCCGTTGATGTCGAAGTAATAGCCCGTGTTGTCGTAGTCGTACTGGTAGCGCGTCCAGGCGTGGTTCATTTGCGAGGTGCCGTCGCCGTCGAAACGGTAGGCGGTGTTGTGGTCGTACATGATGATGGTGCGGATGTCGTTGAAAACGGAAACGTTGTTGGGATCCATATAGTACCCCGTATTGTTCCAGTCGTAGATCAGCGGAATATGCATTTCGTTGTAAACGCGCAGATAGTCGTAATAGGCGTTCCACATCCGCGAATCGCCGTTGGGATTCAGATAGTAGCCGGTGTTGTCCCAGTCGTAGATGAACGGGATGTGCATTTCGTTGCGAACGCGCAGATAGTAGGCATAGATATTATAGGCGTTCGATACGGAATTCAGGTCCAGATAGTAGCCGGTGTCGTTCCCGTCGTAGACGATGCTGGGGCGGATGTCTTCAAATCGCGAGACGCCGTTGATGTCGATGTAGTAGCCGGTGTTGTTCGGATCGTAGATGATGTCGGGGCGGATGTCGTTCATCCGCGAGACGCTGTTGGGATCGACGTAGTAGCCGGAGTTGTTCGCATCGTACATGATCGGCGCCTGGATGCGATGGTTTCCGTCGGGGAAGAGCAGGCCCAACGATCCCCTGAACTGAATCCAGCCGTCGTTGTAATCGAAGAAACCGCCGTCGTCCGAGATCATCACGCCGCCGCCATAGTGATTGTCCCAGTTGGCGTAAATCGTGGCGTTGGCGCCGAAAGCTTGGTAGGCGATGCCGCCCACGTAGAGGCCCGCGCCGGCGGGGTGGTTGGTGCCGTCGCCGCCGACGTGCGCGCGGTTCTGAACGTGGATGTTGCCGTAGGCGTGCAGGTTGTCGAAGACGCCGTAATTGAGGCGGTTGGTGCCGTTCGGATCGAGGTAGTAGCCGGTGTTGTTGGTGTCGTACAGGGCCGGCGTGTACATCGCCGTGTCGGCGCGCGAGTAGCCGCTGATCCAGTGGTTGGCGCTCTGCGCGCCGTCGTACTGGTTGCGGATGTAGCGCGTGTCGAAGTTGCCGCCGGCGCTGAGCACGTAGCGGCTGTCCAGGTCGGTGAGCGTCAGGCCGCCGATCGAGTCCGCCTCCGTGCAGGTCAGGGCGTAAGGCGTCGAGGTGAGTTTCTTCCGTTCGCTGGTCCAGCCGTTGGCGAGCTGCATCTGGAGATAGAGCGCCCCGCTGGAGGTGTTCCAGCTCAGGATGCTGGCGACGATGGGATTGGTGAGAATGACGTTGATGACGCCGTCGTAGACGCCGACGTTGGAAAGGGTCAGCGGGTTGCCGACCTGGGAGCCGCCGCTCGCGGCGGTCCAGAGGGTGAAGGTGGCGTTTTGGGGAGCGGCGGAGTAGCCGCAGCCTGAGGAGAATATTTGACCCGAGAAGCTCATCTCCTGCGGCGCATAGTCGGCCATGGCGAACGACGAAACCAGCATCAGGGCAACTAACCACGATAAAACTTGGCCCGACTTCATGACGACATCTCCTTGTAAATGATCGAAAGCGACCACTGCCTCTTTTCAGCAGACGCTCGCCTATATACCTTTGACTATAGAATTATCTACCATAACCGGAAAGAGGCGTAAAGTATTTATCGACAGGCAAGGTCGTTTTATAAGAGCGCCAAAACATAACGGAACTTGACAAGCGCCGGATGAAGCCTAAAACCCCATATATTTTATACTTCCAATAATGGCTGTCGTTTTGGAAATCGCCGGCATGACGCCGTCTCCGTGACGCTTCTTGGAGAGGTTTATAGCCTGGCTGACGGTTCTCAGCCGATTGCCGATCGGGCTTCCGCTCGCGGAAAGAAGAAAAGATTTTCCATTTATGAAATCTTATTGCGAAAATTAACGCGGTTTGGCTGGCTTGCCGTAAAGCAGTTCTTCCATTTTCTCCAGCCGCGCCGTGAGGTCTTTCACCTGCGCGCGCAGCAGATCGTTTTCTTGCTTCACCTTCTGGACGTCGATATCCACCGCCTTGAGACCGGCGATCGTCAGCACGTCCAGGTCCGTCATGCTCACGCTGGTCCCGCCCATGCCTCCCTGGACCGGCTCGACCATGTCCGACGGAAGGCTGCTGGCGTCCAGCATGAGTTGATTCCGCACGCGGTCTTTGATCCCGTATTTTTCCGCCGGACCCTGCAACATGCCGGCTTGGGAGCCTTGATCGTTGGCGTCGATCAGGGCTTGATCGATGTTCGGGTCGTCCCATCTCGGCGACGGAGCTTGGGGATCGGGATCGGAATCCGGCGCGGTGGCGTGTTGAGTGATGAGCGCCTCCGACAAGCGAACGTTGCGAATGACGTCCAGCTTGGCGAACAGATCCTTGGTCGTCAAATCCTTGGGGGCCTCGTTCTGGTTGGACTTGCCATAATAGAAGCCATAGATCGCATATTGATAATACGCCCGATCCACCCAATTCAACGACCAGCTGTTGTAGTCCCAGTAATAGCCGGTGTTGTTCCAGTCGTAGCCGTATTGATTCCGCAGATCGACGATATGCTGCCCGTAAGTAACCGACCAGCCGTTGATGTCGAAGTAGTATCCCGTGTTGTCGTAATCGTATTGGAAGCGCGACCACATGTGGTTGTGCAGCGAACTGCCCCGGCCCTGGAAGTAGTAGCCGTTGTTGTACAGGTCGTACAGAATGTCGGACTGCAGCCAGCCGTAGGCGTACATGTTGTCCCAGATGCCGTAGTTGATGCGGCTGACGTTGTTGATGTCGATGTAGTAGCCGGTGTTGTTGGGATCGTAGATGATGTTGGCGCGGAAGTCGTTGACGTAGGTGGTGCCGTTCGGGTCGAGATAGTAGCCGGTGTTTTGCCGGTCGTAAATGATATTGGGGCGGATATCGTTGAAGTACGAGATATAGTCGGGATCGACTCGGTAGTCGTTGTTGTTCGCGTCGTAGAAAATCGGCGCTTGCATCCAGCCGTAGGCGTAGGCGTTGTCGAAGACGAAATAGTTGGCGCGGCTCGTGCTGTTGATGTCGATGTAGTAGCCGGTGTTGTTCGGATCGTAAATGATGTCGGGGCGGATGTCGTTCAGCCGCGAGACGCCGTTCGGGTCCGAGTAGTAACCTGTATTGTTGATGTCGTACAGAATCGGCGTGTACATCGCCGTGTCGGCGCGCGAATAGCCGCTGATCCAGTGGTTGGCGCTCTGCGCGCCGTCGTACTGGTTGCGGACGTAGCGGGTGTCGAGGCTGCCGCCGGAGTTAAGGACGTAGCGACTGTCGAGATCGGTGAGCGTCAGACCGCCGATCGAGTCCGCTTCCGTGCAGGTCAGGGCGTAAGGCGCCGAGGTAAGTTTTCTGCGTTCGCTGGTCCAACCGTTGGCGAGTTGCACTTGGAGATAGAGCGCTCCGCTGGACGTGCTCCAGTTCAGGATGCTGGCGACGATGGGGTTGGTGAGAATGACGCTGATGACGCCGTCGGACATGCCGACGTTGGAGAGCGTCAGCGCGCCGCCGACCTGGGAGCCGCCGCTGGCGGCGGTCCAGAGGGTGAAGGTGGCGTTCTGGGGGGCGGCGGTATAGCCGCAGCCGGGGGAGAACAACTGACCCGAAAAAGTCATCTCCTGCGGCGCATAGTCGGCTCCGGCCAATGATGAAACCAGCATCGCCGACACGAATACCCCTATGAACCTGGCTTTTTTCATGGGCTTTCTCCCAATTGGAAATAGCAACCCTGGTGTCGCGCGGAAACACCTCGGGTTCTCGGGTTCACAGCAAGTACAGATTGATCCCTTTGTCCTTAACGTATATCACTCCGACGGCTTCGCTATCAAGCGGAAATGACGTTTCATGTCCTTTTTCCAACCCGATAGTCAAATTGCTTTTTCCGAGTCGCAAAGGATCGTGGCATCTCGAAATATTATTCAAAACCTCCGGGTCGGCATATGGTAACTTCTGATTGACGCTCCTGGCTTTCCATGGGTAGAATTTCATTTACTCGTGATCGGGTTCGGTTGCCCTTGGGAGAAACGACAATGCACGTTCCGCCGTCGAATCGATCGTTCCGCGAACATGTTGTAACTACTAGATTATTGTTTGTTTTTGTGCTCTTTGCGGCGTTGTTTGGGGCGTTGGCGTCGAGTGCGGACGCGACTTCCAATCCCCCGCCTCCTTTCTGCGGCGACGACGCCTGCGATTCGGGCGAGGACTGCGCCTCCTGCGCCGCCGACTGCGGCCCCTGCAACGACACCTGCGCGACGGCCGAAACGATCCCGGTGGAGAGCCCCCAGACCATCGTCGGCTGGACGGCGCATGCCGCCGACGATTACCGCCAGACGAACTGCGGCGGCCAGCTGCGCGACGACATGGTCTACACCTTCACCCTCACCGAGCCTATGGGCGTGGAGATCACCGCCGCTCCGGACGGCAATTACCCGCTGGCGATTTTTATCCGCGCGGAAGACTGCGAAAACGGCGAGAGCGTCGCCTGCGGGACCGTGCAGCCCGCGCCGCCCGCGCAGGTTGACATCGCGACGACGCTCGATCCCGGCGTGTATTTTCTTTTCGTCGATGCCGGCTGCTGCGATCTGCCGACCGGATCTTTCGAAATGACGGTCGATTTCGTCGATGCCTGCCTGCATCGGATCTGCGACGACGGCAACGTCTGCCACACCGGCTCGTGCCACCCGACGACGAAGCAATGCCAATACGCAAACAAGCCGAACGGCGCGCCCTGCGGCGCGCTGGGCCTCTGTTTCGCCAGTCAGTCCTGCCAGGCCGGCGAGTGTGCGGGCAGCGATCCGCTCGACTGCGACGACGGCGACCCTTATACGGAGGATCTCTGCGATCCGGACAACGGCTGTTACTACGCGCCGAGCAACGATACTTGCGCCAGCGCGCGGACGCTCGCCTTTCCGAGCGCGGTCGAGGGCGACACGACCGCCGCCGCCGACGATTACGCCCTGCCGAACTGTCTCTCTCCCGGCGGCGCCGACGTCGTGTACCGCTTCGTTCTGGATCGGGCGCGGCCGGTGGACGTGGAACTGGAATTGCTGGAATCGTGGTCGGCGGTTTTTTACCTGGTCGCGGGTTCTTGCGCCGGCCCGGTGGTCGATCAACTGGGCTGCGATTTTGTGGCGCAAACCGAAACCGGACTGATCTCGAAGTTCCTCCTGCCGGGCGAATATTATGTCGTCGTCGAAGGCGCGGCGTCGAGCGCCGGGTCCTTCCGGCTCAGCCTTTCCGAAAACGACTCCAGTCAATGCGAGTTTCTCGACTGCAACGACGGCAATCCCTGTACGGAAGACAGTTGCGACGATCTGACGGGCTGCCAAAATTCTCCTCTCTCCGGCGCGCCTTGTCCGGATGACGGTCTGTATTGCACCGTCAACGCCCATTGCGACGGAGGGGAATGCGTCCACGACCCCAATGCCTGCGACGATCAAATCGCCTGCACCATCGACGCCTGCGGCGAAGACGAGAGAATCTGCCATCACGAACTGAACGACGGGGCCTGCCCCGATGCAGGTCCGTGCCGGATCGGCAATTGCGTGCCGGTTCTCGGCTGCACGACCGTGCCGCCGGATTGCGACGACGGAATCGCTTCCACTGTCGATTACTGCGATCCCGAGTTCGGCTGCCGCCATCGCGCGCCGGGGACTTGCAACGACCCGACGCCGATCGGCGGCGATTATTTCCTGTCCGCGACGCTCGCCGGCCGCGACGACAATGTTTCCGACTACGGATCCGGCTGCGAGACGCTTGCCGATCGAAATGGCGTTGACGCGGTTTTCCTCCTTTCGGCGGAACGCGGGGAGAGGTTCGCCATCCTCGTCGAGCCGAACGGCTTCGACGCGGCCGCGGCGATTCTCGATGCCTGCGAGGACGGCCGGCCCTGCCGGGCCTTCGGCGAATTTGCCGGCCGCCAGAGAGAAGGCGCGATGATTTTCACCGCTCCCGACTCGCGTTTGTTCTATCTCGTCGTCGAGGCGCTGGAGGCGTTGCCGGAAGGCGTTGGCGAATTCGCCCTGACGGTCGGATCCGCACCGCCCGACGGGGACGGCGAAGCGGACGGCGACGAGGAAACCGAGAATCCGACCGACGGCGACAGCCTGGAATCCGACGACGACCTGCCCGACGGAGACGAAACTCCCGACGGCGACGCGATCGGAGATGGAGACCGGACGCCGGACGGCGACGAAGAGGCGGTTCCCACGGATGGCGACGCGCTCGATGGAGACGCGGAAACCCGGCCGGATGGCGACGACCCGGACGGCGACGCGCCGGGCGACGGGGACGAACCGGCCGACGGCGACGCGCCAGCCGACGGCGATCGTCCGGATGGCGACCTGCCTGCGGACGGCGACAAGGCCGAACCCCCGGAAGAGGGCGGCGGCGGAGGTTGCCGGACGCCGAGCGGATCGATGGCCGGCTGGCTTGTCTTTGGTCTGGCCGCCCTCGCCGCGCGCCGCCGACGGCAAATCCCTTGACGCCGCCGCGCTCCATTCCTATAGTCAGACCGTGACGTTTTAATCTTCGGGGGTGCGTTTTGCGCCGCCGGGCGAGGGTGCATTCGTCAGAGACGGACGGCGTAGGCGAACATGGCGTATCGGCTGGCGATCATCGACGACGACGAAAAAGTGCTGACGTCGCTGAAGCGTTACTTCACGCTGAGGAATTACGGCGTCGATGCCTACTCCGATTCGGCGGCGGCCATCAATGGCATCAAATCGCGGCTGACGAAAATCGCTCTCGTCGATATCGGCATGCCCGGCATCGACGGACTGGAGGTGCTGCGACGGCTGAAAAAGCACAACCCCTTGATCCAGGTCGTCATCATGACCGGCAACGCCACGGCGCAAGTCGTGCGCGAGGCTCTGGACGCGGGCGCGAGCGGCTTTGTCGTCAAGCCTTTCGACTCGTTGCAGATGCTCGAACGGGAGATAGAGAAGGCGATCCGCACCTTCGAATCCCACACCAGCAAGTTCAAGTGAAGGGGGAGCGGTGAAGGCCCTGCCCGACAAGGGCTATGTCCACGTCTACACCGGCGACGGCAAGGGCAAGACCACGGCCGCCCTGGGTTTGGCGCTGCGCGCCGCGGGGCACGGCCTGCGCGTTTTCATCGGGCAGTTTATGAAGGGCATCGCCTACGGCGAAGTGGCGGCCGTCGAATGCTTCGCCGGGCGGATCGTCGTCGAGCGTTTCGGAGAGAACACGATGGTCCATCCCGAAGCCCCGCGGTCGGAAGACCTGGCGCGCGCGCGGGCCGGCCTGGCGCGCATCCGCGACGTCGTCCAGTCGGGCGACTATCAGGTCGTGATCCTGGATGAGATCAACGTCACCGTCGCCTTCGGAATTCTGGCGGAAGCGGACGTGCTCGATTTGCTCGACCGCAAACCCGACGGAGTGGAACTGGTCCTTACGGGCATCCGCGCGCCGCAGGCGTTCATCGACCGGGCCGACCTGGTCACGGAAATGCGCGAAGTGCGCCATTACTACCGGACGCATGGAATCCTGTCGCGGAAAGGCATCGATCGCTAGCGAGGAGCGGCCGTGGAGCAGCAATTCGGCAAATTCCGCCTGATCCGCAAAATCGCCACCGGCGGCATGGGCGAAATCTTTCTGGCGCGCCACGTCGATCAGCCGGAAAACCAGCCGCCCGTCGCGCTCAAGCGTATCCTGCCGCATCGCGCCAAGGACCCGCGTTTCGTGAAGGTGTTTTTCCAGGAAGCGAAAATCATCAAAGAGCTGAACCATCCGAATCTCGTGCGCGTCCTCGACTTCGGCAAGGAGCAGGACGCGTTTTACATGACGATGGATTTTGTCGATGGCGTAAACCTCGACGCCGTGCTCACCGCCGCCCCGGAGGCATGGCCCGTCGCCTGCGGCGTGGAGATCGTCCGGCAGGCGCTTTCCGGCATCGGCCACGCCCACGCCCGCGCCGACAAGGACGGCCGCAAGTTGAACATCGTCCACCTCGACCTGTCGCCGCACAATCTGATGGTCGATAGGAACGGCGCGGTGCGCATCCTCGATTTCGGCGTGTCGAAGGCGATCTACGAGGAAGACCACAAGGCGTTCAACGCCCTGCGCGGCACCTACGCCTACATGTCGCCGGAGCAATGCCGGGAGCAGGAGGTGGACCGCCGTTCCGACCTGTTCACGCTTGGCATCCTGCTTTACGAGTTGACGACGCTCAAGCCGCTCTTTCGCGTGCAGCCGAGCGAATTCATGATTCTGAAGGCGATCACCGAAGGGATGATTCCGCCGCCGACCAACGCGCTCAAGGAGTATCCGCCCGCTCTGGAGAGAGTCATCTTCCGCGCCCTGGAGGTCGATCCGGCCAGGCGGTATCAGAGCGCCGACGCGTTCGGTCAGGCGCTCAAGCACGTCGTCGATTCGTTGCATCTGGAGCATGGCCCGGAGCTTCTGGCGCGCGCCGTCGCCGCGCTGCCGTTGGATGCGGCGGGCAAGGCGGAGGACGCGGCTTCCGCTTCCCCGACGGAATTCCCGCCGCCGACGCCCGTGTCGAACGAGCCCGCGCCGCTTGAAGCAGCGCTTCCCGCCGAGCCGAAAACGGCCGCGCCCAGATCGGAGGAAGCGCCCGCCGACGCGCCTTCGCCGGAGCTTCCCAAGTCCGAATCCGCTCCGGCCGCCGCGACGCCGGCCAACGGGCCGGAGGCGACGCCCGCTCCCAAACCGGCCGCCCCGCCGACCGCTTCTCCCGTCTCGACGCCGCCTGGGGAATCGTCGCACCGCTCGATGCAGAGCCTGCTCGACGACATCGGCGATACGGACGCGGAAGAACCTGAGGACGATTCCTCGGACCTCGCCGACGAACTCGACCATGCCCGCAAACGGCCGCGCCGCGCCTCGCTGCGGCTCGACACCACCGCCGATGCGTCGCCCGCCCTCGCGGCGGCCCGCGCGCAATGGCGCAAGCGGCTTATCGCTTCGTTCGTCGGGCTTGCTATAGCGTTCCTGGCGCTGTTCGGCGCTTTGTATCACCAGAAGGTGAGTTGGATAACGCCGACGGAAGGGCCGGCCGCCTACGAAGCGGAACGCGGCAAACTGCAAGTGGCGACGATCCCCGAGGGCGCGACGGTGTTCGTCGATATGAAGAAGCAGGACGGCCTGACGCCGCTGACGCTTGCGGACGTCGCCTTCGGCCAGACGCTCGCCATCGAAGTGGTGCTGGAAGGCTACGAACCGGTGAAGCGCAGCATGACGCTCACCGATCAGCGCCCCTTGGACGCCGTGTTTGTGGAACTGAAAAAGAAGTAAAGGCGGGTCTTCGGGGCCGCCCACCGCCTATTTCGTCTCCATCGCTTCCATCAATTTATGGCAGGCAGCATCCACCACGCGATCAGCGCAACGCCTATGCCCAAGACCAGAGTGATGATGACGCGACGCACGGCTTCCTCCTTATTCGACGTTCAGCCGAGGCCGACGCCGGATGGCCCAAAGCATCACCGGTACGACCTGCACGACGACGAACTGCAAAAACGCCGCATTGAACGCCGCGGCTTCATCGACGCCGAAAGGAGCGAGCAGCAAAACCGCCGTACCCTCGCGCACGCCCACGCCGCTGAAGGCGATGGGCAAAATCGTGCTCAGGGTGATCGCCGGAAAGGCGGCCACGGCCAGGACGGGCGCACCGGGGGCAAAAGCCCTGAGCAGGAGGAGGCTCTGAAGATAATAGAACGCGAAACCGGCGAGCGACAAAGCGAAACTTTTGAAAAGCAGCAAGGGCGACGTCGAGGCGAGGCCGTCCACGACAAGCGCCGCCTTGGCGAGCGCCCCCTGTCGCCCTTCGGCGCGGACCAGCCGCGTGCGCCCGATAAACGCCAGCAGAAGCCAGCCCGACGGCGCGCCGGCGACGAGGACGAGACCCAGCCACTCCAGACGCCAGGCGGGATAGGCGAACATGCCCAGGCCCGCGAGAACTCCGACGGTGGAAAGGTCGATCAGTTTATCGACGATCACCTTTCCCGTCAGCCGCGCGCGGTTGCCGGGTTTGAGAAACATCGCCCGCGCCGCCTCGCCGGCCGCAAACGGGGTGATCGTCGCCAGCACGAGGCCGTGCATGTAGCTGGCCGCCGCGTCGCGAAGCGAAATCGGTTCGATCTGCCGGGCCAAGAGCCGCCAGCGGAAAATCTTGGCCAGCAGCACCAGCGGCGTGCAGACGCCGCCCAGCAGGAATAGCGGGAGATCGACCGCAAGCAGCGAGGCCCACAGCCGCGCCGGCTGGACCGCATAGACCAGCGCCCCCAACAACCCGGCGCTGACGGCCAGGGTCAACAGGCGTCGCGCGAGCGGACTCCGTATCATGGCGCGGCCTCCCGTGGAGCCTGCACGGCAGGAATTTGCGCGCGACGCTCGGCGATCGGCGTGTCGTAGCCGATCAAGCCGAGTTCGCGTTGCCGCTCGGCGGCGCGATCCAGCGTTTCGGAGGCGTCCAGCGGCCGGCCAATGGCCAGCAGAAAATCGGCCAGGTCGAGATAGTCGGCGGGGGAGCGTCCGGATTGCTCCACGCTTTGCTGGTAATACTTAATCGCTTCATCGATCGCTCCACGCCGGGCGAACATCAGCGCCAGGTTCTTGCGCACAAAAGAAAACGCCGGGTGGCGCTCGGCCGCCTGCTTCAGGAAATCGATCGCGGCATCGTGCAAGGCGGGATCCCGCTCATACATCAGGACGCCGCGCAGGCTTAATACCGTGTCGCGGTCGGGCGTCAGCCGGTAGGCGATCTCGTTGGCCCGCCACGCCTCGTCCGTTTTTCCCGCCGCAAATTGCGCTTCGGCCAGAAGCGCGGCGGCAAGATGGTTGGCGGGATCGCGATCCAGCGTGTACCCGAACAGCGTCGCCGAGTCCCTCCAGCGCCCCGCCTGCAAAGCCGCCGTGACGGTCCAGGCGACGAGCACGATTCCAATTCCCGTTTGAGCCGCCCGCCGGGCGGCTTCTTTCCAGGACCGGGCATCGACGGCGGCGGCGCCGAGCCCGAGGAGCATCGCCGGTCCAAGCAGGCTGAAGTACAAATAGCGATCCGCCCAGTAAATGGAGCTGGGGACGATTCCCACGCCGGGCAGCAGCCCAGTGAGGAAGAAGAGAAACGGGAACGCCCAGCGGCGGCGGCGCGCGAGCAGCCCGATCGTCAAGCCCAGCAGCGCCGCAACGGCCAGCAGATCCAGCCAGAGCCGTCTGTCGCCGAGCGATTGTTTCAGCGCGTAGAGATACTGCACGGTGAGCGGATCGGGCCAAACGACAAGCCCCAGATACCGCGCGAGAATCTGGCCGACCAGATAAAGGCGGTTCGGGATATAGCCTTCGAAAGTGGAGGCGGCGAACGCATCATGGAAGCCCTCGTACTGCAAGCTCACGGCCAGACTCACGCGGATGAACCAGAGATTGAACAGGACGAAAGGCAGATAGCCGAGCGCTCGCGCGGCAAGCGGGCGAACGCGCAGATCGCGGAGCAGCGCCAGATCGACGGCGATCATTCCCGCCGGGAAAAAAATGGCGTAGGTCTTCGAAAAAAGGG
>QZKR01000123.1 GCA_003598065.1 Myxococcales bacterium
GGCCGCTCCCATGCGAGAGCGGAAAGCCTGCCGACCGGGGCGGGCAAGACGATTGTTTTCGCCGCTTCAATAGGGCCGCTCCCATGCGAGAGCGGAAAGTTGCGAGCTTTTCGGCGGGGCGGCGAGCGTCCTGCTCGCGCTTCAATAGGGCCGCTCCCATGCGAGAGCGGAAAGGACGAACGCTCGCTCATTTCGCTGCGCCTGATCGTCGCTTCAATAGGGCCGCTCCCATGCGAGAGCGGAAAGATCCTGAGCGAAGGGAAAGCGCAGGCGGAACTCATGTTCGCTTCAATAGGGCCGCTCCCATGCGAGAGCGGAAAGATGGAATTGTCGGAAAAAATGTGTGTTGCACAATTTAGCTTCAATAGGGCCGCTCCCATGCGAGAGCGGAAAGCCCTAGGAAGGCAATTCCGTGAGGCGATCCGTGAGGCTTCAATAGGGCCGCTCCCATGCGAGAGCGGAAAGGGCCGTCGGAGACGGGCGATTCATCCGTGTAGAAGTTGCTTCAATAGGGCCGCTCCCATGCGAGAGCGGAAAGGCTTCGTCCGCCTCAAGTTCCCGGCCTTTTGCCCCTCGCTTCAATAGGGCCGCTCCCATGCGAGAGCGGAAAGTTTGCGAGTACTCGGATGGTAGGGCGGATCCAGGTAGCTTCAATAGGGCCGCTCCCATGCGAGAGCGGAAAGCTCTTCGGTGAGCAGTACGTCGCCCCGTAACCCACACCAGCTTCAATAGGGCCGCTCCCATGCGAGAGCGGAAAGGCGCAATCCAAGCGCGAATGGAAGGGGATATTCGATGCTTCAATAGGGCCGCTCCCATGCGAGAGCGGAAAGGATCAAGGAATCCGCCGATTCCGACGCGCCGGCGGCCTGCTTCAATAGGGCCGCTCCCATGCGAGAGCGGAAAGGCGCCGGGCGGTTGCCGCAAGCGCGCCTGGATTTTCGCTTCAATAGGGCCGCTCCCATGCGAGAGCGGAAAGATCCGGTAGTCACGCGCCTATAATGATCTTCCTTCGCTTCAATAGGGCCGCTCCCATGCGAGAGCGGAAAGATTGTATACGCCGCGCTCAAAAGATCCGTTCAAGTCGGCTTCAATAGGGCCGCTCCCATGCGAGAGCGGAAAGGCTTCTAGGCTGTGCGATCTTGCACCCCGCCTGCGATGGCTTCAATAGGGCCGCTCCCATGCGAGAGCGGAAAGGTCAAGTGGTGGGACGAAGTACTTGGCGGCGCAAATGCTTCAATAGGGCCGCTCCCATGCGAGAGCGGAAAGCTTTCCGGAGCGCGTCGCGGGAACACGATATCTTATTGCTTCAATAGGGCCGCTCCCATGCGAGAGCGGAAAGACCTCGATCTGCCGGCTCTCCGTCGGGATGAGGCTGCTTCAATAGGGCCGCTCCCATGCGAGAGCGGAAAGGCCAGCAGCACCGCCGGCCCCACGCTTTCGCGCGCTTGCTTCAATAGGGCCGCTCCCATGCGAGAGCGGAAAGCCGACAAGGCCGACCTCGTCTCTGGCGCGGTCGCCGGGCTTCAATAGGGCCGCTCCCATGCGAGAGCGGAAAGGCCGCCGAGTGCCGCAACCAGTGGCGTAGCTTCAACCCGCTTCAATAGGGCCGCTCCCATGCGAGAGCGGAAAGATGCCAATGCCCTCTCCGGACGCTTCGTGAGCGCAAGCGCTTCAATAGGGCCGCTCCCATGCGAGAGCGGAAAGGCCGAAATTCGCGCCAAGTACTCGCGCGAAATCGAAGCTTCAATAGGGCCGCTCCCATGCGAGAGCGGAAAGAAAAAATAGCTGGAGACATTCTAAAAGCTTATGAAGGCTTCAATAGGGCCGCTCCCATGCGAGAGCGGAAAGGTCCAGTCCCACAAGGGCTGGCAGAAGGCCGGAACGCTTCAATAGGGCCGCTCCCATGCGAGAGCGGAAAGCGCCGTAGAGAATTTCGTGATCGATCGCCCAGCCGTCGCTTCAATAGGGCCGCTCCCATGCGAGAGCGGAAAGGACGTATTGGAACGTCGGCTTGACGATGGCGACGTTGCTTCAATAGGGCCGCTCCCATGCGAGAGCGGAAAGTTGGCCGCGTCGGCGAAGGGCGCCCAGTCCGCCTTGGGCTTCAATAGGGCCGCTCCCATGCGAGAGCGGAAAGATGTTCGCCGTCTGCGGGTCCACGACGCCGGTATATGCTTCAATAGGGCCGCTCCCATGCGAGAGCGGAAAGTTCCGCAGGGTTTCGGCATATTGTTTTGTCTATTCCAGCTTCAATAGGGCCGCTCCCATGCGAGAGCGGAAAGCCGCTAGAGCCTGAACAATACGGCTGGATACTCGATAGCTTCAATAGGGCCGCTCCCATGCGAGAGCGGAAAGGATCGTAGCCAGAATCGTAAGCCCCAACAGAATCCAGCTTCAATAGGGCCGCTCCCATGCGAGAGCGGAAAGCAGGCGAAGGCGACGTCGAGCGTGGCGGAGGCGTCCAGCTTCAATAGGGCCGCTCCCATGCGAGAGCGGAAAGCAGGTCCGCCGGGTCGAGCCCGGACGGCATGGGGAGGCTTCAATAGGGCCGCTCCCATGCGAGAGCGGAAAGGAAATACGAGGATGGCGAGCTGACGGAGATCAAGCAGCTTCAATAGGGCCGCTCCCATGCGAGAGCGGAAAGGAATGCTCGGTCTGCCATCACAAGCGCTCGCAGGAGCTTCAATAGGGCCGCTCCCATGCGAGAGCGGAAAGGCTCCAGGCGGCGGTGTACGCCGCCTGCACGCTGGTCGCTTCAATAGGGCCGCTCCCATGCGAGAGCGGAAAGCGGCATGATCGCCGCCAACAAGACGCTCGTCCAGGCCGCTTCAATAGGGCCGCTCCCATGCGAGAGCGGAAAGATTAAAAGGGCATGGAGAAGCGGATCCCGATGAATTGCTTCAATAGGGCCGCTCCCATGCGAGAGCGGAAAGGAGCGCAAGGTCGGCGCGGACTGGCTGTCCCGCTGGCTGCTTCAATAGGGCCGCTCCCATGCGAGAGCGGAAAGGCCAAGATCCAGGCCGGCACGCAGCGCAAGGCCCGCCAGCTTCAATAGGGCCGCTCCCATGCGAGAGCGGAAAGGCCGGTGCCGTGGGCGTATCCCGCTTTCCCGGGCTTGCTTCAATAGGGCCGCTCCCATGCGAGAGCGGAAAGATCGTCTGCTATTTTCCGTGAACTTTCAGTGTATTGCAAGGCCGTTTTCGAGCGGTTGCCCGAAGCAGCCAAAAAGAACTCTTCCGCCTCGTGCGTTCCGATCTCGCGTCGCGGAGATTCTTAGTTGTTCCGGTGCGTTCCCGGTTTTCGAGCGCCTCCAGGGTTTTTCCCATCATTCGACCTCTCGAAACTATTCAATTGTCAAAGATCCCTACACCACCACGGCCGTCCGTTCCTCGTGGACGAAGGCCCGGCCCAGCGACTCGATGCATTCCGGGCCTCGTCCGGCCGCCGGTCCCAGGTCCACAATCAAGACCTGATCGTCCCGTTTGTGGATTTCCTTGTCCAGCGCCATCGCCAGCTTCACCCGCTCCCGGTCGCCCAGTTCGCAGAGAAACACCGAGTATTGCAAATGGTCGCCGAATCCGCGCAGCTTCTTGAAAACGCGGCGAAGTCGCTTGGCATCGGTGATATCGTAAGTGACCAGATACAGTTTGCGCAAGCGTCACCTCGGAAGAAAGGCCGGGAAATCGGGCAGCTCCCCGGTCACATGGCGGGCCAGAAGCCGCGCCTGCACTTCCAGCACCCGGCGGTAGCTGATCCGGTAGCCGAAGACGGGATGCGTGACCAGTTGATCCATGCGCCTTTCGTAAGCCTCGATCAGCGATTTGCGCGCCCCGCTCTTCATCGCCACCGAGCCGCCGCCGCGCACGAAATCGCCGCTTCCCACAATCCCGGCGTTCACCAGCGTCAGGACGGTGGAGTCGGCCACGATGGGCCTGAATTCCTCCATCAGGTCCAGCGCCAGCGCCGGACGGCCGAAACGCGGCTGATGGTAAAACCCCTGGAACGGATCGAAGCCCGCCGACAGCGCCGCCACCGTACAGTCCTTCGCCAGCATCGAATAGGCGAAGGAGAGCATCGCGTTGACCGGATCGCGGGGAGGCCGCCGGTTGCGGCCGGCGAAATCGAAAGCCCAGTCGCCGCCCTCGCGCGCCTTGAGCATCCCGCCGAACGACTCGAAATAATGTCGCGCCGCGCTCCCCTCGACGCCCAGCAGCGACGCGAGCGTTTCCGCCCGATCCGCCGATTCGCGCGCCTCGTCCAGCGCGTCCATCGCCAGCTTGGGCGGATCGGGATGGTTGCGGCGCAACATCGTCCGTTGGTTGTGGATCTTGGCGCGCACGATCCGGCGCGCCAGCGCCAGGCAGAACGCGGCGTCGTCCGCCGCCTTGAACTGGGCTTTTTTCACGACGGCGTTGCGCAGCCCAAGACCGATCGTGAGGCCGTTGAACCATCCGCCGTAGCTGAAATGGCAGATCGGGATGCCGCGCCGGCAGCACTCCTGCAAGGCCTGCGCGGAAATCTGCACGTTGCCGAACAGGCAGACCTGCGAGGTGTCTTCCAGGCGCGACTCCGCGACCTTCTCTCCCTTTTCCTTGACCACCAACAGATCGTCCTGCTTGCCCACGGACTTCTTCTGGCTCTGCACGTACAACGGCAGGGCGTCGTCGCGCGCCGGGACCAGGCGGCGCAATCCGTCGGAGCCGGCTTCCGCCCGCTCCTCGACAAGCAGCGTTTCGTCGGGGAGGCAGATTCCGGCCAGGGAGCAGCCGTCGCACTTGGGGCTGTCGTGCAAGGGCGGCGGGCGGTCCGGCAGCGACGCGGCCTTCAACAACCCGGCGCGCGCCTCGCGCGTCCGGGCGATCAAGGTTTCGTCGAAGGGAATCTCCACACGCTCCTTCGATTTCGCATAGTAGACCACGCCGCGTTCGCTTCTGTAGCCGTTCTCGCGCAGGATCAGCCCTTGCGCGCAGAGCTGCACCCGGTCCGCCTCCCATGCGCCTTCCGGGACATCCGGAGTTTTGCCCCGTTTGTAATCGACCGGCGTCGCCTCGCCACCCTCCAGCTCCACCAAATCTATTTTCGCAATCAGCCCTTCATTGGAAGCCGACAGCATCACCGAGCGGGAGTGAATCGCCGGCTTGGTCTCGCCTTCCTCCCGGCTCTCCGCCTCGTCCCCGTCCGAATCGTCCGCCGGCGGAGGCAGGGCGCCGTCCTTCTCGTCCACGCGGGCATGAACGCGCCGGCCGTCCAGCACGAAGGCGTTGTCGGCGAACTCCGATTCGGCCCATTCCAGGTACGCCAGCCTCGGGCAGTAGATGAACTCGTTCAACATCCGCGCCGGAACGAGCGAAGGGACGGAGGCATGGGTGTCGTCGGAAAAATCGGAGGTCATTGATTCTCCCTATCCGCGACGAAGAGCCCCACCCCGTAAAAGCGACCGCCGCCGATACAAATAGGACCCGGTAGCTCTACTGGGTTGCCATGGGCATCCCGCCACTGAACCCGGACATGATAGCGAGGGAATTTCTTAAGATGGTCTGGAACACCGTAACGATCCGCCAAGTCAACGCCTGGCAAGAACCCCACTTTTCTCCATTCCAGGGCGGCGCGATTCGCCAAGTCGTCTGAAAATCCCGCCTGCCTGATCGCTTTTCGGAGAAGGCCATCGATTCGCTCATCCAATCGCTCCAGCAGGCGTTTCTGCTCCTCGGTTTCGACGCCCTTATCAAGGCGTCGCCTAAGGTGTTTGGGATCGTCGAATCCAGGAAGAACCACAGGGGTGACAGTGGACCAGGCGGCGGCGGACTGGACATAATGTCGAACAATCTTCTCGTTCGACGGAATCAAGGAGAGCAAGGCCACCAGTTCTCCCGTCTTTTCATCCATTAGCTCCATGCCAGACAACGCCCTTTGAGCCCACTTGATTTTATCTTCGCACCCATTTCCGAAAGAGGTGATAACGACTCGCCGGATAGAGCCCACAACACGGGCTTTGCCCTCTCCCCTTGCCTCGATGGTCGGCAGGGGCAGGTAAGCAAAGCGTTGGGGACCGACCGGCTTGTGATTTAGGCTCCCTTTTTCTTCTCCGTGGCCCAAAATAAAGTGGTCGATCAAGTCTTCTCGGCTGCATTTCTTCGCGGCCTTTTTTGATGCGCCGCGCAACATGCCGGCGACGGTGAGGGCCTGCCGCGTCGCATCGAAGGCGCGGAATCCGCTGGCGTCCAGCTTCAGCAAGGAGAAAGCGGCGAATGGGCGCGGCGCCGGATCGGTAGACCGGCGGTAAACAACGTTACGGTAGACGGACAACGGCGGTGGTGCCGTGAAGCCATCGGGTCCCAAGCGGTTGATAAAGCCGTCGTACCGACGGCAAAGATCCTCCAAGGTGCCAGGCACGGGTACACGTAGCCCGCTCCCACCCGCCCCCGGCAACCATCGTTCGCCGGGCAAGGCTTTCGCCTCCTCGTCCGATACGACGGCTCCGTGCCCCACGACCATATCGATGCCCCAGCCCAGGGCCACGACGTGGTGGGCCAGATTGGCCAGGTTCTCAACATAGCTGCAAATCTCGTCGGTAGGCAGGTCGGTCAGCGACCAGAGGTAATGTACGGCGTCGCCGCCGAGTAGATAGGTAGGGCGGACAGTCTTCATCGTGCGATGGGTAGCGGGGTTGGCGTCTCCCGAATTAGAATAGTTGCCTCTAGACCATGCCCGAGCAACTATGTCCATGGCGTTGTTTGGAACAGAAAGACGATACCCATTCGAAAGCACTCCCACAGGCGCAAGGATGATGGGCGGATATAGGTTTTCCAGCCATTCCAACACCGAAACGAACAACGTAGCGTCTGTGCGGTGAGCTGCGGCAACGAGAGCCTGAAACATGCGCATCGGCGATGGAGGCCATTCAGGTTCGCCCCCATCCTTGCGACCGTGAAAGGCCGGGTTGAGGAAACGGATCGTTAGGTAAAAGTGGGAAGGCATGGCATCCCTCCGCTTAGGTTTTCTGTTTATTTCTGGCTGATTTCTGCTTCTTACCATCTTTGTCGCTAGCGACATCCGCCTTTGCTCGCTCCTTGTCGAATTCGACTGAACGATTTTCACCCACGCTGAAAGCCTTGGCGGTTTCGAGTGCGTATTTCAAGGCGTCATCATGTTTCATTGTCGCTTTCTCGCGTCGTCCATCATTATGGACTTCGACGAACTCGCTCGGCTTGTTGAGGTCGAGAACTAAGTTGCAGCCCTGGCGAAGGTAACCGGCGGATGGGCACGTGAACGCCGTCAAGGCGAGGCCGAGGACATAGCGACGAAGTTTAAGTGTTTCCTCCTCTGATTCCCCAGCGCGAAGCAAACGTAGCGCGGCGAGATGAAGGGTAGCGTCGCGACGGATGCCGCCTGTAGCGATCACGCCACCATGGGAACCAGAAGCCGGGACATGCACGAAGCCACGTTCAGCGTACGAATCTTTTGTTTTTTTGTCGGCGGGCTCTTCAAGCATCCCCATTTCGACGTACTCGGCCGCCGGCACATACTGAGCAGACCGCGTCAGCTTGCGGACACCGTATGCGCGAATCGTCGAAGCGATGAGCCTCGGCAGCTTGGCTTGGGTGTCGCGGGAGTCCCATGCGCCGAACACGAGCGAGGTCGGCGCGATCTTCGCCAGAGGCGTGGCGTCACCCTTCTGCACTGCTTTGAAGGCATCCTGAAGATCTTGCTGCAACGCCGAGCAACGGACAATAGCGTCGCCGGCGCGGTGACCCGCATCGAGAAGGTTTACTTTTTTTTCGCCCGCCTTTACGACGACTTGCGGCACCAGAACCGCATATTTTTTCAGGGCGAAGAGCGGTTCGATCCGGTTTGCCTGAGAACCCACACTGTCTATCAGACAGATGTTCGTACCGTCGGGAAACTCGTCGATGTTGTACCCTCCCTTGAAGGTCTTGTCTTCACTTGCGGCGAAGGTTGCGGGAAACAGCACGCCGTCAGGACCCTCGACGGGTACCAGGTTTTCGCGGATAACCAGTGCTGCTGGACCATCGTCGCTCAGCCAAAGATCGTATTTCTTTAGAATGTCGTTCATTGATCACCTCCTATTGGGTTGGCGGGAAGGAAGCTCTTCAGGTACTTGGTACGATAAAGAAGCCGAAACTCATAAGTCTGTAATCTTGGACCTTCAAGCATGCCACATGCAGCGATAGACGCGATTTCGGGGACCAACGGATCGGACCAGGTTGAGAACCGATATCGGTTTTCATTTTCCAACTTGGCGGGTCGAAACCGTTGGAGGCCGATAAAAGCCATAAGTTCAACCATCGGTCTTGTAGTCGCCTTCATTTTCAAGGGGTCCATGCTAAAGCCGAGGTCGCGGTCCGAACCCATGCCGCCCAAATCAGAGTCGAAATTAAAGGGGAGTTCGGAACTGTCATCCCGATGTTGTAACCATTCCCATGAAGGTCTGCTAAGCATGGCCTCGGCCTCTCTCTTCATTCCTTCGGCGATATTTATCACTTTCTGCTGCCCCGCCCAGGTCTTGAGGCGGCTCCCGCCAGCTTGGTCGTCCTTCCACCAGTCCAGGCGGATTTCAATGGAAGCTCGCAACGCCAGCGGCGGGGAATACTCATCCCCCGGGTCAAGCGATTCGAAGCATAGTTTGGGAATCACGTTCGTCAAACGCATGTCCTTAGCATCGGCGAGGCTATCTGCGATGCATGAACGAAGGGCAAATCCCTCACCCTCAAACCATCCCTCAGCCCCGCCCCATATTCGATCGGCGATTTCCAATAGCCCGCAGCAGGCGAAGAACTGGCCCGGGTTGGTCGGATCGACATGCACGCGGATAGTGGGTTCGAGAGCTTGGTTCATTTCTCGACCTCCTGCGCCGGTATTGCGGAATCATCGCCCGATTGGGATGCCATGGCGTCGGTGGCGCGCACCAGCGATTCGAGATACGCCAGGCCCCAGCGACCATATTTCCGCTGTAGACGGGCAAAGCGCCTGGGTGTCTCACGGGCTATCCGAGCGGAGTCATCCTCCGAATTCTCTCGATCAAAAGATTCGTTCTCCGGGAAGTGCGGCCGCGCCCGGCCGTGATGCGCGGCGATCAGATGCAAAGCTAAATCCTGCGCTTCGGGCGAGAGCCGGAGAAAATCGGGAAGATTCGATATGTCTATCAGCGACCCAAGCTCATGGCGGTAGGAATGGAGATCAAGAGGCCGCATCTTGCCGCCGGATTTGGCCAGCACCAGTTCCGGATACCGCCTGTTGCCGATCGACTTCTGCCAGACCTCGCGACGTTTGCCAAGATCGTGCCATCGGGCTGCGAACGTAACAGCCGGTCCAACCGGTTCGCCTAATCCAAGCTTGGCGACAAGTTTGCTCGCGAAATGCTCGGCTGTTTGACCGTGCGAATCGAGCGTCTGCTCAAAGCAGGCGGTTCGCGATCCTTCGTCGTCCGCCGAGCGGGGCTTGACGTACCAGCGCCAACGGCGGCCTTTGTCCTCTTCCTCTTCGCCAATCTCACCCTCTTCGTCGAGGCGCAGATTAATGATTTGTGTAAGGCGCATCCCCTGAGGTGCGAGATCATCGTCCCAAACCCGGCGCCGACGCGGACTGCCTGCTTCATCGTTCCATCGGTCAGCCACATCGTAGTCTTCGCCTTCCTTGAATTCAGCCTCGCCGCTGAGCATTCCTTCCTTTAGCCCTCCAGCATGAGGGGGCAGCAATACCGTTGAATGAGCGAGAGCTTTCTCCCCCCTTTCCACAAGATCAGCCAGGGAAACAGGATCAACCAGACCCTCGGACGAAATGAACCAAACAGACAAGTCCGGAGATCTTTCTGCGATCTTCTCCAACTGCTCAAAAACTCGTTTCGTCCGGTCCCGAAGCAACTCATGCGGCTTGAGCGGGTAGCTCTCCAGCAAATCCGAAGGTTCGTATGCCTCAATCAGGTCTCCGTTAAGGAGTCCCACCTCCTCCCGCCAAGCGACATGGGTCTCGGGCGGCTCCCATTCATCAGCAATCCCATGAAGCCAATCAGTTACTGGCGGGCGTCCAGGCAGTTTTTTGTAAATCGATGTCAAAGCCCAAGCGTCGAAGAGGATGTCGCTTGCGGGAAGAATGACGGGCGATGGCGTGTAGGCGTCCAGACGATCTGCTAAGGGTAGACCGTTTGACGCCGCCGTGCTGGCGTCGTGACGGCCGTCAGGGCGTTTGGGAAGGCGTTTGAGCAACGCCAGAGTTTTTTCACACGCCGCATTGAATGCGGAAGCTCCCTTGGTTTCCGATTCAGCGCCATCTTTACCAGAAGCATGAACGACGTCGATCAGCGCATCGCCGTCGCCGAAACGGTTCACTCTGCCGAAACGCTGGGTCATGCTGTCGAAGGGGGTCAGGTCGCATATCAGGTGATCCGCAGAAATGTTGACTCCGACCTCGCCAGCGGAAGTGCAGACAAGATAAACGGTCCCTTCTTGGGGCTTGACTTCAGGCTTTGGCATGAAGCGGGCGAACACGGGATTTTCTTTGGCCAGGTTGTCACGTTCAAGCCCGCGCAGTGTGCCGGTAAGCAACTGCACGGCCAGCTTCTCTTTACCCAGCTTCTCTTTACCCAGCCTGTCTTTGACCGTTTTCACGTCTTCCAGCTTACGGAGGAAAACAAGAATTGCTTGCTTGCTGGCCCTGTGTTCGAGCGCGCGCTCAGCGACTTCCGCCGCGATCTTCTTTTCATTATCGACAGGGAAAAAAGAGATCCCTTTCCTCGCCGTGACCCGCTTCCATACCTCACGAAGTGGCGGAGGATCGTCGGTGCTCGGGTTGGCTTTCGGAGTACGTTCGGCGACAGTAAGTCCGCACGACTGATCCTCGCTGCGTGACGTGGCGGTCAGCGCCATGGTGCGGAATCGACGGAATTCCCTGCAGCGCTGTTGTTCCGATTCTATTGCGGCAAGGATTTTCTGGAACGCGGGTTCCAGGTGTGCTTCATCATGGATCAGCAACGTATCTTGACCAAGGAATCCGGCGTGCAGCGGGCGTGACTTGAACCCTCGACCGTAAGCGGCGAACAGCAACCGGCTGCCGATCATGTCCACCGTTCCGACGATCACGGCAGGGCGTGCGGGGTCCACCCGCCACTCGGCGTTGTCTGCGAACTGGCCACGGAGAGTGCTGATTGCTAAAGGTGCGTCAGAGGACCAGGCACCGAGCGACCGCAAAGATTCGGCCACCTCGTGGAGATCGGGTTTGTCGTCGAGCGCTTTCCGCATCTGTTCGGCTTCGCGCGTCGCCTGATCCACGACAGTCCTTCTGTTGACCACATAGACAAGACGGCGAGGAAAGTCGCCGACTATACCGGTGGAGGCATGACTGGCCAACGCCAGCAGCCAAATTGCAATAGCTGAAGTTTTACCGAGTCCCGTCGGGATATCGCAGGAACTCGGGAGTTTTCTTTGTAAAAACTTATCAAATAGCTCCTCTTGCCACAGAAAAGGCTCGTGGTCGGTAAGCAGTTTGAAAAATGGCTTGAAATTATCAGCAAGTTGCATGCTGACCTCCAACGACAACGTCCATCATGGTTATGTATCAAGCTACATAGACGCCGGGCAATGGGGCTTTCTTAGAAATGGTAATGCTCGGTTGGAGGATAAGCCCATTAGATCCGGAAGCATCTAAAAGCCGATGACGGCCTTTGCTATTCCACATCCGATTTAAGAAATCCCTTTACTCTAACAAAGCTACATCCGGTTCCGGACCCTCGTCAACATTAATCAAAATCCCGAAAATTCGACTTTTCCTCATTTCCCTGGCTTGGCCCCGCCACCTTCCTGGTTGGTCCCTTGCGAGGCCCGCCGATTCCGCCCCGGCGATTCAACGAACTTGTGGCTGGCACGGCGCCAGGGCAAGGCGGGTCACGATTCAACAATCTGAACGAGGAGAACGAATAAAATGACGCCCGCGAAACCGATGCCTTACGAGAACGACGCGCAATACCTGGACCACGAGTTTTCCTGGGTCAAGGCCCACGCCGCCGCCCTGGACTGCGAGAAGAAACTCGCCGACGCCGACCGCGACGAAGGCGATTCGGCGGGCCGTATGGTCGGGAAAACCACCAAGGTCGCCGCGAAGGACCTGACCCGCAGGCTGGCCGAACTGAAGGCCGAGGCGACCGCGATCCGCAGCGAAATCGACGCCCGGCTGGCCGTCCACCGGCAGTCCAAAACCTTCACCCTCGGATTCGATCTGCTCTGCGAATCGACCGGTCTGTCGGACGAGGAACGCAAGATCGTCCTCTTTCTCACCTTGCCCGCCGTGGCCCTGCAGGTTGCGTCCGACATTTACGCCGGGCTTGGGTATTTCGGATCGTCCTTCCAGATCGGCGAGGTCGTCCAACTGCTGCGCCCCCAAGGCGTCGGCGACTGGCTGCGATGCCGGCGGATGTTCCACGTCACCAGCCCTCTGGTCCGAAACAACGTCGTCACGCAGGATTGGCCGACGAAAAACGCCCATCCGGCGGACCTGCTGAACGCCACCGTCAGCCTGACGGTCTATGCTTTCGCGGTCGTCGTCGGGGAGCCGGATTTGATCGCCGAAGGCCTTCCGTCCGGCGGCGATGATTCGATGTCGAACTGAAGGAGGCGCGGATGGAGCGGACCACCACCATCGAAGTTTTCGCCTGCGACGACGGCGGGCACATCGTGCAAGTCGCCATCGCCGATGACGGCAAAGAGGTCGGCACGGCGCAGTTACCCGGCGGCGACTATGAAAACGCCGTCGCGATGGCCGAGGGACTGAAGCACCTTGCCGACCGTGGCGTCGATTTGACGGCGATGCTGCCCGCCCAGGAGGTCGGGCGATGACGACGAAGAAGGCGAAGCAGCCCAGGACGCCGACCCGCGGGCAATCGTACGTCGGCAAGGGAGGCGTCGTGTTCCACTGGTCGCCGACGCTGCGCCGTTACGTCACCATCCCCGACGACGCACCCGCCCCGACGGTTCCGCAGATCGTCGGTTCCGAAGCCGTCTATCTCGGCGACGAGGTCCGCCTGGGCGGCCACGGCGCGCGCGTCAAGATAACCGGCGTTTTCAAGCGCGGCGTCGATCCGGCGACCGTGCCCGACATGGACGCCGAGGACGGCGTCGTCTTCATCACCGACAACGACATGCTGGCAAAACTCGGCGGCGTCCGCCCCGGCGACGGCGCCGAGGTTCACGTCTGGCTGCCGACCTTGGGACGCTGGAGCTTCGTCGGCGAAGAAGTGACGGACGTCGGCCAGCTTCGGATCGCTAACGCGGTGGAAATTTGCCCACCCGAAACCAAAACTCACGAGGAGGATTGAACGACATGAAACCGAAGACATTGAAGATCGCCTGCGACGAATTCGTCGAACACCTGCGCGACACCGGCGTCCCCGAGACCAGCCTGTCCTCGTACGCCTGGAATCTCCGCCTGCTGGTCGGCCATTTCGGCGAGGAAAAGGAACTCGGCAAGATTCTCGCCGCCCACGTCGCCAACTTTTTCCGCAGCGAATCGGTGACGACGAAGGCCGCCAAGGGCGGCGAACGGGTCCCCCGGACGGTCGGGTCCATCAGCCAGATTCGCCGCGTCACGCGGTGGGCGCTTGTCTGGTGGAACGAGAAAGGCTGGATCGACAAGGTCCCGCTGCCCGCCGACGAGAAGCGTTTCCTGGAACCGAAGGCCGATGGCGACGAAGAGAAGCCCGGCAAGCGAGGCCGGAAAACGAAGACGGAGGCCAGCGACGACGATGGCGGCCTGAAGGCCGACGCCGCCGACCAGTCGCCCGTCGGGGATCCGGGTGACGGCGTCACCGGTGACGAACCCGCCGACCGCACCGCCGAAACCGTCGGCGAGCTCGACAACGCCCCCGTGGCGATCGACGAACCCAGGACGGCCACAGGGTCGGACGAGGGCAGGATCGACGGCCAGGACGCGAATGCGGGCGAAAAACTGACGCTTCTGTGATGCCAGACCGAACAGGTGGAGGTCAGATGACGCTTCTGCCTTTTATCGAAATCGCCGGCCGCTGGCATGTGATCGTCAACTGGCGGCCGGCGATGAAAGCCGGCGAACGGCTCGACTTGCGGCCCCTGACGCGCCGCGAGGCCGCCTGGCTGATGCCCGCCCTCGAAAGCGCCGTGATGGACGTATGGGCCAGATTGTTTCCGAACGACGCGGCGATACGGGACGGCGCGGAACCGCCGGACGAGGATGGTTGAAACGGCTACAGGAGTTCCGCCGGCTTGACGCCGAGGGCGCGGGCGATCTTGTGGATGGTGGTCAACGTGGGGTTGCGCTCGCCCCGTTCGATCCCGCCGATGTAGGTGCGGTGGATGCCGATGCGGTCGGCGAAATCCTCCTGGGACCAGCCTTTCGATTCCCGGAGGCTCCGGACCCGCCGGCCGAAAGCGGCGCACGCTTTGTCCTGCTTCTTCATGGGGAGAATGATTGAATGAAAATACTGGACAGTCTACAGACCATGAGTATCATTCGTGGTGATGACCATCAGTATCACTCGACGCGTCGCCGATCTCTTCCCATGTCCTCGCATCCCGGAATAGGAGCGACATTGCCTGGGAGAAACCCCATGAGGAATTCGCTTTGGACCGTTGCATTGGCGGCGATGTTTCTCGCCGGCTGTGAAACCGCGTCGATCACCGGCGTCCATCCGACGGACGGCGACGACACGCCTCCGGGTCCGTGCCCAGCGGGGCTGTCGTGCATGCCCACGAGTCTCGGCGAGGCCTTCTGCATGACGGCCGACAGCAAATTCCCGGTGGACGCCTCCTATTGCGAACGCGACGACGACTGCCCGGCGCCGCTGGTCTGCCCCGTCGACGGCCACGGGCCGGCTTGGAAAGTCTGCTTGAAGATCTGCGATCCGGAAGCGGCCGACGGCGATCTGGACAACGAGTACGACGAACCGTTGGACGGCGACGGCGAACAGACCGAAGACGGCGACGTTGCCGACAGCGACGCATCCGGCGGCGACCAAGTCGAAGGCGAGACCGCCGAGGGCGACGAACCGCCCGCGTCTTGCCAGGAAAATTCCGACTGCGACGACGGAAACGTCTGCAACGGCGTCGAGACATGCGGCGGGAACGGCCTCTGCCGGACTGGCGAAGCCCCGAATTGCGACGACGGGATCGACTGCACCGACGACGACTGTTACTCCGAACAGGGCTGCGTCCACGGGCCCGACAACGGCCTTTGCGACGACGAGAATCCAGGCACGGTCGATGTCTGCATCAAAGGCGCGGGATGCCTGCACGGCAGCGCCGTGAAATGGGTCCCGATCCCGGCGGGGACTTTTCAGATGGGCTGCGTCCCGCAAGATTCAAATTGCCATGACAATGAAAGTCCTCGCCATGAAGTCCTGCTGTCAGCCTTCCAGATGATGAAGACCGAGGTCACGCAAGCGCAGTTCGAGGCGGTGGCGGGATACAACCCGAGCCGTTTCAGCGGTTGCGGCCCGGACTGCCCGGTGGACACCGCCACATGGTTCGACGCGAAGGGGTTCTGCGAGGCCGTCGGCGGGCGCCTGCCGACGGAAGCGGAATGGGAATACGCCGCGCGGGCGTGGTCGGAAGACATTTACATCTGCGGCAACGACTCGGTCTGCCTCAATGCCGTCGCCTGGTCATATTCCGATTCGGACTCGATGACGCATCCCGTCGGGTTGAAGGTGGCGAACGCCTGGGGCCTCCACGACATGGCAGGGAACGTCGTGGAATGGACTGCCGATTGGTTCGGCGATTACCCTGCGGAGAATGTGGCCGACCCGACGGGTCCGGCCGACGGGGAACACCGCGTGCTGCGCGGCGGAAGTTTCGGCAATTCCGCCGACGGCCTCCGCGCGTCGGGTCGCGGCAAGGTACAGCCGTTTGGGAGCGGAAGCTTCATTGGTTTCCGCTGCGCCCGGAACCTCACCGCCGGGGAATGACGCCGACGCCGTCCGGCGGTGGAAAAGCGCGCCGGAAGCACACCCGCGACATGTCATCGTCGTCCCACACCTCCGGCCACTTCCGGATGCCGCCGCGCTTCGAATTGAAGTTGCGAATCCGGCGCGGGCGGAGCTAGTCTGGAGGGCGGGAGAATCCAATGCAAGCCCATCGCCTCAGCAAATCGCGCTTCATCGCCGGCTGGCAATGCCACAAGCAACTGTGGTGGCGAACCCACGAGCCCGACGCCCCGGAGCTCGTTCCCGATGAATCCCTGCAGGCGACCTTTGATCGCGGCAGGCGAGTGGGGGAGACGGCGAGGGCTTATGTGCCGGGCGGCGTGCTGGTCGAATTCCCGCACGATCGCGTTGATGAACGGCTGCGCACCACGGCGGAGGCCCTTGCCTCCGGCGCCCCCGCCGTGTACGAGGCGTCGTTCGTCGCGGACGGCGTGTTTGTCGCCGTCGACATTCTGGAGCGAGCGGGCGGCGGCTGGAACCTCGTCGAGGTCAAATCGACGACCAGGGCGAAGGAGGAGCACCTGCCCGATGTCGCCGTGCAACTGCATGTGCTCGAACGCGCCGGGTTGCGCGTCGGACGCATCGACCTGATGCATCTGAACCGCGAGTGCCGCTTCCCCGACTTGGGCGATTTGTTTTTCCGCACCGATCTGACGGCGGAGGCGCGGGCGATGCTGCCACGCGTGCGGCAGGAGATCGGCGCACAGCTTCGGATGCTGGATGGTCCGCTCCCCGATGTCAAGCCGGGCGACCAATGCGACAGCCCGCACGAGTGTCCCTTCAAGTCGCGCTGTCTGCCCGAACTCCCCAGGCACCACGTGTCCACCCTGTACCGGCTGGCCAAGGACAAAGCCGCGGAGCTGGCGAGGCGGGGCTGCATCACCATCCTGAAGCTCCCTCCAGACTATCCCTTGTCTGAAATTGCCTCGCGACAGGTCCGTGCCGTCCGGGCGAACCGCCTTGTCGTGGAGCCAGGTCTGCGAGCGGCGCTGGCGGCATGGATGCCGCCGATCGCCTTCCTCGACTTCGAGACCGTCGCGCCCGCCATCCCCGTGTGGCGCGGCTGCCGTCCCTACGATGCGGTGCCCGTGCAGTTCAGCTGCCACATGCTGCGCGCGGACGGCTCGTTGGCGCATGCGGCGTGGCTGGCCGACGGAGCCGGCGATCCGCGGACGGAGTTTGTCGCTCGAGTGGCCGACTCGGTCAGCGGAGCAAACGTGATCCTGGCCTGGAACGCCTCGTTCGAGCGAAGATGCCTCGAGGAGATCAAAGCGAGTTTGCCCGACCTCGCACGGCCGATTGACGACATTGTTCGCCGGATCGGCGATCTGCTGCCCGTCGTGAGAAACCACGTCTACCATCCCGACTTCAACGGCTCGTTCAGCATCAAGTCCGTCCTTCCCGCATTGGTCCCCGGCATGGGCTACGACGGCTTGGAGATTGCGGAGGGGCAGGCGGCGAGCGACGCCTTGGAGATCATGCTCCTGCACGGTGAAGAGATGCCCGCAGGGGAGAGAGCCCACCTGCGGGAGAATTTGCTGCGCTACTGCGAGACCGACACGCTGGC
>QZKR01000119.1 GCA_003598065.1 Myxococcales bacterium
TGGGTCTGGAAGGCATACAGTTCGCGGTTGGCGTAGAAAGCGCCGGCCAATTTGCCGGCTTCCTCGGGCGTCGTCGCGACGACGCCCTTCCCGTAGATGTCGGCCGCAAAGGCGACATACCCGAGTTCGGCAAGTTGTCTGGCGCGCTGCTTCGGATAGTCGTTCAAGCCCCACCATTCGTGAACCACCAGCACCCCGGGCCGCAACGTCGCCACGGCATTGTCATAGGCCAGGTAACCTTGAAGAAGGACGTCGCCGTGCCGGTAGTCGATGAATTGGCCGACGACTTCGGCATGGGCGCCGCCGGCAACCATCAGTAGGAAGGAAACGACGATAGCTGTTTTGAACATCCGCCACCTCGGTTCGGGTTTGGAAAATGGAACGATAGCCGTTTCTTCTGACTGAAAGATCCTCGGACAACTGGGTTTTATTCCATCGGCGCGTTCATACTCGTCTTGGAACTCCTTGTAGGCTTGGAACGGCTTCCCGGCAAGTTCCTCAAAAATTGTAGGTCGGCTCCTATAGCTGCATCTATGGTCCCGGCGAATTTGTCATGTGCGGCCCGAAGCCCGTCGGGCTTAAGGAGCCCAATCCCTGGGGGCTTTACGACATGCTCGGCAACGTCCGGGAGTTCGTGTGGGATCCGTTTCAGGACGAATTCGAGCGAACCACGCCCGACAATCCGGCGATCGATCCGATCGGCTGGCGCGCGCCGGGAGAGTGGATGCTCACCGTCGGCATTCGCGGCGGAGCGTTTTGCTCGTTTGCGTCATACTGCCGCTCCGCCGCCCGCGATTCGGTCCCCGCCTCGGACTCTCAGGATCTGGCGCACCAGGGGCTCAGGTTGGTTAGGACGTTGGAACGCGAACAGTAAACGAACAGGGAAGCCAGACGTTCCTAGGCCTGGGAATTACTCTGATTTGTACACCTATTTTAAAAATGGTTTTGCCTTTTCTAGCACATAAAATACTCCTATCCAGTAAGCCTCCCATAATAAGATAATGCCTATTACCAGAATTTTTTGAATATTGCTTAGATAAAGCCAATCCATAATTGGGAAAAAAGGAAACATCACGACAGCTAGGAATATTATTATTTTCCCAAAGTACATGGAGTATTTAGAGGTAAAAAACAGTAAAGCGGCCGTCGATAGGCATATTCCAAAAACTACAATGTACCCAATAATGGAATGTAGCGGTATGTCGGAGGTGTAGCGGATAATAAACCTTGCGGTGCCCACTGTTGCAAAAAGAGTAAGTAAGATTACAAATGATAACAAATATAATCTACGCTTAATAGGTAGCCTTACCTCATTCAGAATGGTTTTCACTGCATGATCTCTGTCATTCGACACCTGATGTGGCATCATAGAGGCCTTCCAAGAACGCATACCACTCGTCAAATCCTCCTGGCGAGTTATTAGGAGTGTTAAAGACAGTCTGAATTCCTGCTTTTACCCATATATAGGCTGAGCCGACATACAGGCTTGGTAAAAAGCCTGCCCATTTCCAGTTCCCTAATCCTTCAATAACATCTTTCATAAGGACATAGTACTCCACTTGCGCATTGAAAAGGTTTTGGGGATCGGAAGATCTCTTTAGTTCTGCCATAGCAAGTGCTGCATCTCCATATTTGCAGATCAATTTATTGCCCTCATCGGCGACTGGAGTAAGTCCCCACGGATCCAGGAAGTTCACCGGATCCCCTAAGACATACCCATAGAGGTTCACGTCGCCGCCGGCGAAGAGGATGGGATCTTTCGCCGTCCAGCGGCCGGCCTCGGGATCGTAGTCGCGCCAACCGAAGCGCAGCAGCCCCGTGTCCGCGTCGTACAAGCCACCGGCGAAGCCGAAGGGCTGGAAGCCGGGGTTGCTGTCCGACTCCACCATGCCGAACTCGTTGTACTCCAGCGCCTGCGCGACGACGCCCGTCTGCACGTCGACCACCAGCCGCGGGCTGCCGAGATGATCCGTCATGATCGCAAAGGTCCCCGTCACTTGACCCGACGTGTTGTACTTTATCATGTAATCCGGAACATTGGAACGCGTGCCGTAGACGAACAGCGACGCCAGCCGCCCCTGGCCGTCCAGCTCCGCCACGGGGTTGACCCGGCGCGCCGTGTAGAGGAATCCCTGTACGGGTGCTCCATCAACCAGCTTGCCGACGCGACGGTTGAAGGCGTCGACGACGTAAGAGATGGTCTTCTCATCGGTATCGCCGGCGTGCAGCTTGACTTCCAGCAAGTTGCCCATGACGTCGTAAGCGTAGTCCGTACGATCCGTCCCGGTTTGGATGTCGGCAATGTCCTTGCGTGCGAGGGCTCCCGCCGCCGTGTAGTCGTATTGCGTCACGGAGAGGGCCTGCCACGGGCCGCCGCCGATGCGTTGCGTGCGGGTCGCCTCAACCAGGCGGTCCTGGTCGTCGTGTTCATATTCCGTCAGGTACCCCGGGGAGTCTTCGGAGGTCGGGTTAATGAACCAATGGGTGGAGCACGGCGGACTGCGTTCTCAGGTCGGAATCGAAAGCTTCCCGGTTCATCGAATGGCCTTCCTGGAAAGCCGATTTATCATGGCGTTCCTGAAAAATCAATGTCGTCCAGACCCTGAAAGGGCAGGCAGGTCAGTTATCCAGAAATCAATTGCGCCGGCAAAAGAGGGGCAATGGGTGGTCGTTCCCGCAGGCCCGAATTCAATGGTCGTCCCAAGAAGCGACCGTTTTTCAAATCCTGCTGAAACGCCTCATGCTCACGCGTCCGTTCGTTTTACCGTCACGGACTCTTTGATGTCAAAAAGGATGACATAATGCTTCAAGCGTTCCAGAAATGTTTGAGAGATCCGGCTGCCGGAGGCGAGCAAAAGCCGACCGTCCTTCATTTTCAGGTCACCTTGAAGAATATCGCCGACGCGCAATTTACCTAACGTGGTTTCAACGGGTTGTTCTTCAGGTCTCGCCGCTAAAGCGAGTTCGGCTAGTAAGGCCAGAATCGCAGGATCATATCTGCCGGCGCGGCCTTGCAATTCTCGAAAAGCATTATAGGTCGTCAAACCGCCGGCTTCCAACTCGGTCAAATCCGCGACCGCTTTTAATATGCGGGAGCCTATGGGAATCTTATCGCCTGCCGTTGAATCCTTGGGATAGCCGCCGCCATCGAAATGCTTATGCTGGTAACGGATGATGCTGGACACCGATTGAAGCCGGGGAATATGGGTGAGAAGGCGACAGCCGATTTCCGGCATGGTGGCCCAGACCTCGGCTTCCTGAGCGGAGAGCGTTTCGCCGCCTTTAACTTTCTCCCGAAGTTCCATCGGAATGGTGACGAGTCCGATCTGCGCGAGCATCGCGGAAATCTCGATGTCCCAAGTGGACGTGAGCCCCAGCGCTTGCGCGACCGACCGGGCCACTTCGCGGATTTTCAGGGACTGCCCGAACGCCGATGAATCGGTTAAAGAAAGGATCTCCGTCAATAAAAAGATGCTGCCATTGAGCGTCTTGTTCAGCAGTTCTTTCTCGGAGACGATCAGCCGGTATTGTTCCAAAGCGTCGCTGAAGCCCTGAATCAAAACGCTGGGCGGACACGGTTTGGTCAGGAAGCGGAATATCCTTCCCTCATTGATCGCCAGGATGGCCGATTCCATGTCCGTCTGACCCGTGAGCAACATCCGCACGCACTGGGGGGAGCGCTCGGCGACCTGCTTGAGAAAGGCGGCGCCGTCCATTTCGGGCATGCGCATATCGGAAAGCACGACGGCGATCGGCCCTTCTTGCTCGATGATCTGCAGGCCGGCCGCACCGCTCGTGGCCGTCTTGAGGTCAAAGATGCGTCTTAGATGCAGCGCCAACCCTTCCAGGACCTGGGGTTCATCATCTACACATAAGACTTTGACAAGTTCCGGTTTGCTCATGAGGCCTCTGCATTTCGGGTTGAAACGAGGTTCGCCATAGCGGCCCATTCGTCCATTCGGTTTTCCATGCCGAGCGTTTTGAGATGATTCCAGTCTATACCGCGCGCCTCTCGGTAGTCCTCGCCCGGCACGATTCGCTTCCGGTGAGCCAGAAAGTCGGCCACATGCACCGCGTCCTCAAGCGCAAACCCGTCATGAGGGGATCTTCCCGGCCGATGGTGATTGCAGACGGCCATTACGATCGGCATCGGTATTCCCCAGAAAGCGAGCAGGTAAGCTCCGTATTCAGCGTGGCTGACTCCATATTTGGCATATTCGGTTTCGTACAGCAATGATGCCTCAGAACGGCGAGAATTCCAAATTTCCGCATACTGTTCTTTTAAATCCGTGACCGCGATCAGCCAGCCGACATCGTGAAGCAAGCCCGCCAGGAAAGCCGCCTCTTTCTGGGCGGGATCATCCATTATCTCTCTGGCGATGGCCGCCGTGAGATTGGAATGGCTCTGTAGTCTGTCGAGTGAAAAACCCGCCAACGCGTGGCTTGCCTCAAAGGCGCGGAAGAGCTCGACGGAAATCACTAAATTTTTCAAAAAATCAACACCCAGCAACGACACGGCCTGCTGAATGCTGGTGACCTGTTTGACGAGACCAAAAAAGGGCGAGTGTACGACCTGAAGTATTTTAACCCCCAACGCGACGTCTCCGGAAATGATTTCGGCGATCCGCCGGGCGGTCGCTTTCGGATCGGCCAATGTCTTTTCGAGCGCGATGAGAATCTGCGGTTGCGAGGGCAATCGGGCAATGCGGCCAATGGCCAGGCGAACCTGCTCGTCGTTGATCAGCTCGATGAAGCCGAACGCCCTTTCAATGATGCGCTCCAAATCCAGCACTTCGAACGGTTTGCTGATGAACTGATGGGCTACGGGAAGGGCGCGAACCTGAACGAGATTTTGGATCGATCCGGAGACGCCGATTCGCAGAATGGAAGGGTACCGCTGTTGGACCTCCGTAAGCAGTTGAATGCCGTCCATTTCCGGCATCTGAACATCGCTGACGATGGCATCGTAAGGGGACTGAGCGAGTTCTTTGAGCGCCGCTTCGCCGCTCGTGACGAAAACCATGTCCCATTTTCGCCGCTGGCCGCGCAAACGGGACTTAAGACCCTCCAATAGCATCGGTTCGTCGTCTACAAAAAGGATGCGCTTATCCATCCGCCCTCCTCAGCGGAAGCCTGAACCGGAATCTTGCTCCTGCCCCCGCTTGGCTCTCCACCCCTAAATTCCCCTTGTATGACTCGATGATCTGTCTGACGACGGGCAATCCAAGGCCCGTGCCGCGCCCCGACGGCTTAGTGGTAAAATAGGGCTCGAAAATTTTTTCCATTTTTTCCGCCGGGATTCCGGGACCTTTATCCTTGATCTCGCAACACGCCTGCCCGTTTTCAATTTTTACCGTCACCTCGACATTCCGCCGTTCATGAGAAACTTCCATTACGGCGTCGGCCGCGTTCCCCACCAGGTTGATCAAAACCTGTTCGATGTGGGTCCGATTCACCTCGACGAGGACAAGTTCTTTCGGGAGGCTCAAACGGACGTTGATGTACTTTGTCTTTCCCGTGAGCTTGAGGAGTTCAAGGGTATCGCTCACCAGTTCGCGAAGATCGTAAAGATCGCAACGGTCCTGAATCGGCCGCCCGAGTTCCACCAAATGCCGTGCGTGTAGTTTGACGTGATCCAAAACCACATTCAGTTGGTCGAGGGAACCCTGATCGAGAAGGTCGCACTCGGAGAATTTCATCTGGAGCAGATCCATCAACATCGAGAAAGCGGAAGCGATGTTGGTCAGTTCGTGGCCGACGCCGCCGGCGAGCGTCCCCAGCGTCGAAAGCCGCTCGGCATGGAGAAACAGTTTTGATAATTCCTCCAGTTTTCGCTCCAAGAGCCTTCGATCCAGCGTGACGATGCGGAATTGCTCAAGAGCATCTTCGATCGCTTTCGCCATCAGCGGCGGAGGACATGGCTTGCCAAGGAAACGGAAGATGTTGCCCTCATTCACGGCATCCATGGCCGCCGGCGTGTCGGCCTTTCCCGTCAATAGAATACGCACCGAGCCGGGGTCGAGCCGCCGCACCTGCTTCAAGAACTCGACGCCGTCCATGAGGGGCATTTTCAGATCGGACACCACTACGGGAAACGGGCCTTCTTTTTCGATGCGGCGGATGCCTTCCACTCCGCTCAGCGCCGTCGAGACCTGGTAACGGCTGCGCAGCATCGCTTCGATCCCGGATAGAAACTCCGGTTCGTCGTCCACGAAGAGAATTCTTGGCGCATCTTGATTTTCCATGGGAACGCGTCCTTTCCGTGCCCACTTTAGGGAGGTGAAGACAAGATCGGGAGACGGATATAAAAAGTAGTCCCTTTCCCGACTTCACTCTCGAAGGTGAGGGCGCCACCGTGTTTTTCCACCACGATTGAGTATGCGATGGCAAGACCTTGACCCGTTCCCCTCCCCAATTCTTTTGTCGTAAAAAAAGGCTCAAAAATTTTTCCGCGTATTTCTTGGGGTATGCCGCAGCCGCTGTCTTTAATGGCGATGACCACGTCGTCCCCATCCCGCTTGGCGATAATGCGGATCAATCCTTTCTTTCCGCTGTTGCCCACTCCATCGGCGATGGCATGGGCGGCGTTGACGATCAAGTTGAGCAGGACCTGGTTGATGTCGCCGATGTGGCATTCCACCGGCGGCAGTTCCTCCAGATCCGTCTCCGCGTCGGCGACATATTTGTATTCGTTTCGCGCCACGACCAAGGTGTTGTGGATGGCTTTTATCAAATCTGCTTCCACCTTATTTTTACGGTCGGGATGGGCGAACTCCCGCATGGCGCGGACAATATCGGTGACCCGGGAAACTCCTTCCAGAGCGCGATCGAACGCCAGCGGGACTTGCTCTTTAACGTATGGGATATCGGTATCCTCGATGGTGCGGTCGATTTCCTCAACCAAATCCGTTTCGTACCCGCTGCGCGCGGCCGAATCTTTCAACGTCTCGTACTTCGCCATGAGATCCGCTGTGCTCTTGCAGGAATCTTTTAGAAAATATATGCTGTCGCTCACAAACTGGACGGGCGTATTGATCTCGTGCGCGATGCCCGATGCGAGCCGCCCGATCGAATCCATTTTTTGCGCGTGCAGAAGCTCTCTTTCCAGATGTTTGCGTTCGCTCACATCGAAGCAGGACGTGAGGTAGCCCCCGAACGTCCCGTCGAGGTTGGCGTACGGGCGGCCGATGGCGAGCAAAGTGCGGTACTCGCCATCGTAGCGCCGGAGGCGGAATTCAGCTTCAACCGGTTTTCTGGAGCAAAACGCCTCCTGAAAAGTCGAGACGTAGGTTTCCCTTTCTTCCTCATGCACATTTTGCAGCCATCCATCGCCCAGTTCTTCCGCCAAGCTCCGGCCTGTAAAATTCAACCATGTCCGGTTGCAATAGTCGCATTTCAAATCGCGCCTCGAACGCCAGATCAAGGCTGGAAAGTCGTCAAACAGGGTCAGATAAAAATCGCGCGCCTGGGCGATGGCTTCGTCCTTGGTTTTGCGTTCAATCATGCCTGCGAGGACCCTGCCCACGGAGAGCAGGAAATTCTCCTCCCAGGTTTGGTATTCATGCCCTTCCTGGATATAGAGGGTGAGAACCCCTAATAGCTGGGATTCACCGGATTTTATCGGGACACAATAATGTCCATGATTGGCGATGCCGTCGTAGGTAACCTCATGGCGGTCGTCAAGCGAAGAAGAAAATACAATGGCGTTGGTCTGGGCGACCCGACCGCAGAGGCATTGGCCGTAACGGACGGTAGCGCATTTTTCCAGCAAGACGGGACTAAGTCTTTTTTGCGCTTTCATGACCAGGCGCGGCGGATTATCCTCTGCGAGGAAAAAAACGCCTTTCGATTCAAGCGCCAAAAAGGAAACCTCCAAAAGCGTGTCGAGCGCCTTCTCCAGCATTTTTTCCAACGGCATGTCGGTCGTCATCAAACCGAGCAGGGCATTGAGCGCGGAAAGCATTTCGACGTGCCGCTTGATCATGTCTTCCTTGGTTTTTCTCTCGGTGACATCCCGCGCAATGCCGACCGTTCCGATAACCTTGTGATTTTCGTCCATGACGGGAGTCTTGACTGTCTCGATCCACGTTCGGTTTCCTTTGCTGTCCTCAATCGGTTCTTCGATTCGTTTTCGCGCACGCGAATGCACGACGTCCAGGTCGTCGGAACGGTATTTCTGCGCCAAATCCGGCGGCCAGAGATCAAGGTCGGTTTTCCCGGCGATCTTGTCGGGACTTACGGCGCACATCAGGCCTAAGGCTTCGTTCGCCGCAATATACCGGCTTTTGCTGTCCTTCATCCAGGCCATGTCCGGAATGTTGTCCAGCATGGCTCGCTGAAGATGGCGCGCGTTTTCCAATTCCCGGTTCAGTTGCAGCAGCGCCTCGGATTTTCTATGGATCTCATCGTGCGCGTTTTTGAGTTCCGCTTCGGCCAGCTTGCGTTTGGTGATGTCGTACAGCGTGCCTTGGGCGTAAAGAAATTTATCGCTGGTGTCCAGGAGGACCCGCACCATGAAATGAACCCAGCGGATCCGACCGTCTTTGCGGACAAGGCGGGCATCTCGCTCAAAGGTTCCGCCCGTGTCCATGACCAGCGGGAGATCTTCTTCAAGGATCGCGCGTTGGTCCTCGGGAGCCAGGGTCTCGAACAGCGTCGGCCGGTCGGCCGCCACGTCTCCTTCGCTGTAGCCGGTGATCTCCTTCACGGAACCGTGAACGAAGATCGTCGTCATGTCTTTTCCCACACGGAAGGCAATGCCGGGAAAGGTCTGGGCGAAGGAGCGATATCGCGCCTCGCTGTCGCGCAACGCCTGGTCCGCCAGCTTGCGCTCGGTGATGTCCTGGTTGACGCCGAAAGTCCTGACGGTGCGCCCCTCCTTGTCCTTGATGATAAAAAATCGCACGGCGATGTGACCCACTTCGCCGTCGGCGTAAATGATCCGGTGCTCAAGCTGGCGGCTGAAATCGGGGTCAGTGGCCTGGATTGCCGCTTCGACCTCCTTGCCCACAAGAGCCATGTCGTCGGGGTGGCAGAACTTCCTGGCATAATCGGCCGAGGACATACGAAACCCGCCGACCTTATCAGCTGTGGTTCTGAAGATCCGGTAGAAGTTGTCGTTGAACGTGAACGTGTCACTGCCCACGTCGTACTCCCAGTGACCGGCGCGCGCCATTTTCAGGGCGTTGGAAAGCTGGGTCTCGTTGATGCGTAGCGCTTCCTCGGCCTGTACCCGCTCGGTGATGTCGCGGGCGTTGACGACGATGCCCTGAACGGCTGCATCTTCCAGGAGGTTCCGGGCCACGCCCTCCAAAATCCGGTAGCCGCCGTCTTTACACCTCACCCGGTAGCGGATGCCCGCCAGCGTTTCGCCGGGACGCTGCGCCAGATCCGCCAGGACGGGAGCCAGCGTCTGCTGGTCCTCTGGGTGGATGAACTCGAAACCGCTGCGGCCGACCCACTCTTCAGGCTTCCACCCTGTCACCACGTGGAGGGAAGGACTCTGGTAGAGCAAGGTTCCGTCGGCTGCCACAAGAGAGATAATGTCGGGAGCATTCTCGATCAGCGAGCGGAAACGTCTCTCGCTATTGGCCAAGGCTTCTTCCGCCCGCCTGCGCTCGGTGATGTCTCTGGCGATGCCATCTATCGCCGCCACTTTTCCGTCGGACCCGCGGATCGGGATTTCCGTCACCTCCAGCCAGCGCCGGCGCTTGTCTTTGTGGAAAATTTCAACTTCGTAGGGCGGTTGCGGAACTCCTTGGATGCTGAGATTGGTGTGGTGCTCAACCTCCTGGTTGATGGGATTATCGGTAAGATACTCGCTGTAATGTGTAAGAACCTCCTCCCGGCTGTATCCCAGCATGGCGGTAATGGAGGGGCTGAGATAGGTGAAAACTCCCCGTACGTCGTGCTGGTAAAAGAAGTATTCCTTGCCGAGATTTTCGACTAGCCTCCGGAATTTTTCCTCGCTTTCACGCAGCGTCGCCTCTGCCCGCTCCCTGGCGTGCCGCATGCGCAAAGCGGCAATGCCGAAAGACAGATCGCCCGCGATCTCGTTCAGCAGCCGGACTTCTTCCTCGTCGAAAACCTCCAGTTCCCTTGAGAAAATACTCACGGCTCCCAGGGTTTCGTTTCCGGCAAGCAACGGCAAGCCGATGGCCGAGCGCAGGCCGGCGGCCATCATTTTCTCCCTCCCCAAAACCAAATCCGGACACCCGAGAAGGTCTTTAATGGGACAAGGCTTGCCGGTGCGAATCGCCGTGGCGGCAGGGCCGCACCCGTTCTCTCCCTTCCCCCATGTACCAGGAACGCTCGCGATCTCTTTTTCCTCGACGCCCGACCAGGCGACTAGATTCAAGGTCTTGGCCTCGTCGTGCAGGGGATAGCCGATCAGCGCAATAGCGTATCCTCCTCTGCTCACGATGATGTGGCATATCTCCCGCAGGAGCGCCGCCTCTTCCGTAGCCCGGACAATGGCCTGATTGCAATCGCCAAGCATTGTCAGCATGCGATTGAGGCGTCTGAGGCGCTCCTCCGTCCGTTTGCGCTCGGTGATGTCTCGGGAAATGCCGAAAATGCCGAGCGGGGTTCCATCCGACCCGCGTATGAAAGCCGCTTGGGCCTCCACCCAAACCAGCGTTCCATCTTTCCGGAAAATCTCCATTTCCAGGGTTCGGGAACGGTTCGGGTCCGGCCCGTTTTGTTGTTCTTTGGTTAATTCCTCCGCGATGACGCCCATTGCTTTTTCCAAAGATGAGGGCGTAAGGAAACTTTCAAGACGAAGATTCAAAACATCTTCAGGTCTGTATCCGAGAATGCGCTCGAAGGAAGGGCTGCCGAACGTGATTTTCAAATCCAGGCTCATGGTCCAGATGATGTCGGCCGCGTGGTCGGCGATGAGGCGGAGATGCCCCTGCTCTCGTCGAAGGGAGGCCATCGCCTCCTTCTGCGCTTCGACATCCCTCTTCAGCGCTTCGTTTTCAGCTATCAGTTCATCAAGACGGGCAGCCATGGGAATTTCCATTTATGGAAGAAAACCTCATTCCAAGGGGAGTATCGGGCTGAAAAGTTAGTGGTTTTGCATCCTTCCTGGACCGTCAACAAAGAGCAGCCTCAGCGCGACTTCGGCTGCTATTTGAAACTCACCGCATTCAGCCTCGTTTGCCTCTTGAATTAAATTCGGCCGCTTTGGTCCTTAACCTTAGTCATATTTTGACCGGCGCGATCTTGGGATCGATCATCTCTAAGTGACTATTTTGTCTGGGTTTTCTTGATGTTGGCTTTGCCGCCGAGGCGTGATTGCGAATATTATACTCGTATAGCAAAAATAAACCAGGAGCCGGGAAATCGGCAAATCCTTCGGCGAAACGGCGGGATTCGCTACCCTTCCATCTCGTTTGCTATTCTTACAAATTCTTTTGATTGTTTTAGAAAAGATTCCACGAGGCTTGGGTCAAAATGGGAACCGGCGCTTTTTTCGATGATGGCGAGGCTTTCCTCGTGGGTGAAGGCTGGTTTGTAGGGGCGTTTCGACCGCAGAGCATCGTACACGTCGGCGATCGCCGTAATCCGCGCGGAGAGCGGGATGTTTTCTCCCGCCAACCCCTGCGGATAGCCGCTGCCGTCCCATCTTTCATGGTGTGACCGGGCGATTTCGATGCCAACCTGGATGAATGAGTTTTGGGGGTATTTTTGCTGGACCACTTCCAGGGTTCCGGCCCCGAGCGTGGTATGGGTCTTCATGGTGTCGAATTCTTTGTCGGTCAATTTGGCGGGTTTCAGCAAGATGCGGTCTGGAATCCCCACCTTGCCGATATCGTGCAAGGGATTGGCATGGGAAAGGTTCTCGACGTATTCGTCAGTGATTTTGTCGTGGTATAGGCCGCGACGTCCCATATCCGAAATCAACAGATGGCAATACGCCTGAACGCGATCGGTGTGTTTCCCGGTATCATCGTCGCGAAACTCGGCCAGTTTCGCCAGGGCGAAAATGGTGGCCATTCTAGAGGAGTAGATTTCCCCCACTTGGTTTTGCACCAACTCCTCCAGGTGGTGGTTGTAGGATTCGAGCTTGATCTGCAAGTGGCGAAGTTTGAGATGCGTCTCCACGCGCGCCCGAATTTCTTCGGCCTGAAAAGGCTTCGTGATGTAATCGACTCCGCCCACGGAGAACGCGCTCAACTTGTCCTGGGTTTCACCAAGGGCGCTGAGGAAAATAACTGGGATATCCTTCAGGCGCTCGTCCGACTTGAGGCGCACGCACACTTCAAAACCGTTCATCTCGGGCATGTTGACGTCGAGCAGGATCAGGTCGGGCGGGTTGTTCTGGACCGCTTCCAGAGCCAGCTTTCCGCTGGAAACAGCGCAAGTGCGATAGCCCCAGGCCTTAAGCATCCCCGACAACACCTGAAGATTGATCGGCGTATCGTCCACGAGGAGGATGCAGGGCAAGGAACCAAGGGTATGTTGATCGTTCATTTTCCACATCCTTCGATACGGTTCGCTTGGCCTCACTCTTTTTATTATTCGGCTCGGAGACGCCTTTCATGAGTCCCGTTTACCGATTGTCGCGGCGATGTCGTTCGTTTCGAAGCTGACCGCGAGAGACAAACAAGGGGCTTTTCGCTTAACAGCTTTGCGCCCGCATATTATTCAACTACTCAATTGATTATTTGATTTATGATCGAGGCCGCTTAACAGCCGTCCGCCGATCCGCTCGTGTCTTTCAGAATGGCGACCACGGTCCTTTCAGCAACAGTCCTGCAACGGCCCCGCCGGCGATCAACCAAGTCGAGTTCAGTTTGAAACGCAGCAGCCGTACTTTCCCCAGGGAGAAACCACGGCGGCTCGAATCCAGGCTCATTACGCCGAGCAGGGTATTGCCGACGTTCCGATGCCCTTGTTGTTGGGAAGGCGTGCACAGCCCATGGATGGAAAATCGATTTAAAAGCATGGGCAATCCGTTGAATTCACTCACGGTATTGTCTTTTTGATATTTTGATCTTACGGGGGCGGGGGGGTAACGCGGATCACAAGCCCATGAACTTGGCCGCGATGGTCTTCATGATCTCGTTGGTGCCGGCGAAGATCGACAGCACCCGGATGTCGCGCCAGGCGCGGGCGATCGGATACTCCTCGCAATAGCCGTAGCCGCCGAAGAGTTGCACGCACTGGTCCGCCACCCGCTTGGCCATTTCCGTGGTCCAGTACTTGGCCATGGACACATCGACCACGATGGATTTGCCCTCCATGTGATCGACGATCAGCTTGTCCAGGAAGGTGCGGCCCAGCTTCGCCTCCGTGGCCATCTCCACCAGCTTGAACTGGGTGTTCTGGAACTTGGTCAGCGGCTTACCGAAGGCGTGGCGCTCCTTGCAGTAACTGATGGTGAGGTCCAGCATGAATTCAGCGGCCGCCACGGCGGCGATGCTGCACATCAGCCGCTCCTGCTGGAGCTTCTCCATCAGCAGCAGAAAGCCGGAGCCCTTGACGCCCAGGCGGTTGGCTATGGGAATGCGGCAGTCGTTGAAGAACAGCTCCGCCGTGTCCTGGCTGTGCCAGCCCACCTTCTTGATGCGGTTTCCCTTCTCGAAGCCCGGCGTGCCGGCCTCGACCAGGTAGAGGTCCAGGGCCTGGTAAGGATCCTTCACCGCCGGGTCGCGCGCCGCCAGCACCAACAGGTCGCAGTTGATGCCGTTGCTGATGAAGGTCTTGGCGCCGTTGATCACCACGTGGTCGCCGTCCTCCACCGCGCGGGTTTTGATGGCGGCCAGATCCGAGCCGGTATTCGGCTCGGTCATGGCGATGGCCGTGACGATCTCTCCCGACACGCAGCCAGGGAGGTAGCGGCGCTTCTGCTGTTCGCTGCCGAAGGCGGTGATGTAGGGCACGACCACGTCCGAATGCAGCGGCGCGGCCAGCCCGGTGTGGTTGGTGCGCGCCAGTTCCTCGGTCATGATGACGGAGTAAAGGAAGTCGGCCCCCTGGCCGCCGTATTCCTCCGGGACGCTCATGCACAGGAAGCCCTGCTTGCCCATTTTTCGCCAGACGCTTTTCGGGACGATCCCAGCCGCCTCCCATTCCTCGACATGGGGCGTCACTTCCTTCTGAAAGAACTTGCGTAGCGCATCCCGGAAGATGCGATGCTCTTCCTGGTATTGGATGATGTCCATCTCACGCCTCATATTTGCTGACGATGCTGATGCGCAGAGTGTAGGTCACTTCTTGCAGACTGGCAACATATTGATTTCACTACGGACGAGTTTGGGCGAGGCGCAGGCGGGAAGCAAGCCCGGGGCGGGCCGGTTCGCACTCCCTGGGGATTGAACCGGCCCGCGAGCGGGCGTCAAGCGGGTCCGAAAGGGGCGGGGCCGGGATTAATCCGCGCAGACCGCCGCCGAGAACGTGCCCGTCACATGGACGGACTCATCGCAGGTTTCCTGTCCCCCCACGGCCGGGATGGTCACGTCGAAGCTGCCGCTGGTGGGACCGATCGCCAGATCGCCCGAGTCGTTCTGATTGATGGTGATCTGCGGCAGATCATTTCCCTGGAAGCTGCAAGCGGGTTCGTTCTGGCTGTAGTAGGAATAATTGGTGTTCTGAGTCCCGAAAACCGGATTCGTGACCCCGAGCGAAACAACCCCCGTGGGCGTGAACAGTAGTGCTACATCGAGTGTGGAGAGGCGTTCACCGATCGTCGGACTCAGCCGCGAGGTCGATCTGGTGCAGAAATCGATACAACGTGGAACGGCCGACCTTGAGCAGCCTTGCCGCCTTTAGTTTGTTGAATTTCGCCTCCTCCATCGCCGCTCGCACCGTTTTCTGCGTGAGCTTGGGATGCGGTCCCGGACGCTCGGCCCGCCGGACGGACCCCTCGCGCAGGGCGATCTCACTGGGCAGGTGGTGGGGTTCCAGCAGTCCCGAGCGGCACTTGACGTAAGCGTATTCGATGGTGTTGCGCAGTTCACGAACGTTGCCGGGCCATGGGAAGCGCGTGAGCAGGTCCACCGTCTCCGCCGACGCCGAGATGGGAGGCCGTCCGGTCTCCTTCGACACCTTGTCGAGGAAGTGGTCGATCAGCACCGGGATGTCGAGCTTGCGCTCGCGCAGCGGCGGGACGAGCATGGGAATGACGCAGAGACGATAATACAGGTCGCGGCGGAAGCGGCGCTCGCCCATCAACGCCTGAAGGTCCTGATTCGTCGCGGCGATGACGCGCACATCGACGTTCACGGGCCGCTCGCCGCCGACGCGCTCGAAGGAGTGCTCCTGCAGCACACGCAACAGCTTGACCTGCATGGCCGGGGAAAGCTCGGCGATCTCGTCGAGGAAGATCGTGCCGCCATGGGCGAGTTCAAAGCGGCCGCGCTGGTCCCTCACGGCCCCCGTGTAAGCCCCGCGGACATGGCCGAACAGCTCGTTTTCAAGGACGCCTTCGGGAAGCGCGCCGCAGTTGACGGCCACGAAGGGCTTGGTTTTTCTCGGCGAGAGATCATGCACGGCGCGCGCAACCAGCTCCTTGCCCGTGCCGCTTTCGCCGAGAATCAGCACCGGCATGCTCACCGATCCCGCCTCCTCGATCGCCTCGAACAGCTCGCGCGTTCTGGGATCCTTGCCGATCAGCTCGCCGCAGGTGTGAACGTGGCGGACCCGTTCCTTCAGCGCCTCCAGTTCCGTCGTGTCTTTGAACGAAACCAGCGCCCCGACGTTCTTCCCCACGGCGTCGGCCAGCGGCATGATCGCCATGGCCAGAATGCGCTTCGAGCCGTCCTTGGCGGCGAAGCTGACGCGGCTCGTCTTGGGGGCGACGGCCGTTTCGCCGCGCGCCGGGCCCGCGCAGAACGAACAATCCCCGCCGCAGAAGCGCGCGGGCTTGAAAATTTTGTGGCAGTCCTTGCCGAGCACCTCGTCGCGCGAAAACCCGGTGAGTTCCTCGGCCGCCTTGTTGAAGTAGAAGATGCGGCGGTTCATGGTGTGGGCCATGACGCCGTCGGCGAGGTTGTCGAGGACGAGTTCGAGGTTGCGGCGCGCAAAATGCAGGCCGGCCACGGTTTCGGTTTCGAATAGCGCCTGAATGCGGCGCATCATCTCATCTCGCGCGGCGCGAAGCAGACGTAACCTGGTCTCCGGCGCGTCGTCTGGCGCGGGGACGGGAATGTCCCACCGGAAGTGCGGCGGCATGCCTGGAAGGCTGAGGCGAACCGACGGATCGGGCGGGCCGACCGTCACCACAAGATCGAAGGTCAACACCTCGACGTCGAGCGGCGTTTTGGGAAAAAGGCCGTAGATCGGCGCGCCGATCTCGCGCATGACCTTGCAGGCGAGCCTGTGGACGTCGGCCGGGGCGTAAGTGGCGGAGACGGCGGTGACGTACGGATTGGCAAGCTTCTGAACCAACCCTTCCGCCATCAGCGGCAGGCTCCAATCCTCCTTCCCCAGAAACAGGATGAAGTGTTTCCGGTGCACGGAAACCTCGAAGGCTCGCCTGTTTATAGATTATTCACATAGCAATACTTACTTTGATTCCATCCGCATGTCAACCTTCGGCTGGCATCGGCTTTCGTTCGCTGGGAGGTGTCGCGCAACGCTTCGGAATCCGGACGGAGAAGGTTGTCCCGACGTTCGGCGCGGAATCTACGTCAAGCGTCCCGCCGTGCTGCTGAACGATCTTGTTCGAGATGAAGAGGCCCAAGCCCGTCCCTTCCTGCCCTTTGGAGGAAAAGAAAAGGCTGCCGACCTTCTCGCGCGTCTCGCGATCCATGCCGACGCCGTTGTCCTCGACGATGAACGCGACCTTCTCGCCTTCGTCGGCGACCGAAAAGGAGACCTTGTGCGTTTCCTTGCGCTTGTCGATGCGGCAGGCGTCGATGGCGTTCTCCAGCAGGTTGATGAGGGCGGCGCGCATCGCTCCCTCGTCCGCTTCGACGATCACCGCCTCGCCTCCGGATGGCCCCTCGATCTCGATGCCCAGCTCTTCCGCCTTGTGCTCGATTTTGGAGCACGCCTCCCTGGCCAGAAGGCGGGCGTCGAACGAAGCGAACTCCAGTTCGCGATCCTTCGCGTAGTACAGGATGTCGAGCGCCATGCTGCGGATCTGGCGCACGTTGCGCTGAACGATGTCCCAGCCTTCCGCTATCCGTTTTGGGTTGTTCTTCTGAAAGCCTGAATTAACGATATACATGCCGCCATCAAGGGCGGCGAGGACCCCTTTGATGCTGTGGGAAATCGAGCCGACCAGCAACCCGAGGGAGGCGAGCTGATCCTGAAGCTGGCGAATGAGGGTGATGTTCGTCGACATCTCGATGACGGCGGTGATCTCTCCGTCCAGGCCGCGCATGGGGGCCGTCTGGACCAGGACGTTCATGTGTTCGCCCGAGTTCGAAGTCACGACCTCCTCGCTTTGGCGGCTCCGACCGTCCTTGAAGGTTTCGGCCACAGGACACACCAGACAAGGCTCGTCGCGGTGTTTGTAAATCTCGTAGCAGTGGCAGCCGATGTCCTCGCCGAAGTCCTCCTTGAAAAGCCGATTGGC
>QZKR01000148.1 GCA_003598065.1 Myxococcales bacterium
GATGCGAGACCGGAGGGTCGTGTGCGCTCGCAGGAAGGGTTTCGGCGCAGACACGCTAGAACCTAAGTTGTTTCAGCCCGCGGGCGCGATTCCCATCGATGGTCTTGACTTGGCGCCGAAAGCACGGACGCGGATCAGCCGCGGCCGTCGCCTCCTCCGTCGTTTTGGTTCATCGTCGGCTTCATCGTCATCTCCTTTTCAGAGCGGTCATGCGATCTGAACGTTGACTGACGGTTCCAAAGAATCCATGACAGGAAAGTCGCGAATGGATCGGTCGGCATCAGCGCTGGCAGGCACGGTCGAAGAGACCAAGCCCACCCTCATGGTCTCTCCGGAAACCCTGTACAGGGCTTGGCGGCTTCGGATGTGACCGCCAGAGGTGCGAAACAAGAATATAAGAAATGATTACATGGAAATGGGAACTAACCAAGCCGGAGGCACGTCCTTGGCCAGGATAGCATGACTGGACATGGGTTAGTGTTGACATAAGATGGTTAAAGGACCATATTCGCAACATAATAATTTCATTGAACGACCTGCTTTGGGTTAAGGCACAAATGAAATCAGACGTTAGGTGCATAGACAAATGGTAGAAACTTTCAACTTTACGACAGAAATTGAAACTAAGGTAGCCCAGCAACTCAAATCCCAACGCGTGGGTTATCTCCTCGGGGCAGGTTCCTCTTTCCTAAATGGGAACGGCTACCCACTCGCGTATCAACTTTGGGACCTTATTAAAGGTTCAATTACTGATTTAGCGAAGCGTGATGATATTCAGGCCAAGCTTGACGGTGGCGCGCATGGGATCGAGCGTGCCTTGGATCTCCTCGACGACGGCGGGGCAAACGATACACCATATCGACACTTGGTGACGGACGCGCTGGCGGGACTGTTCATGAAAATAAATCCGTCACTCGACCTGCACTGCGAATTTGTCAGCCGGATAGCCCAACATGCGGACCCGTGCGTTAAGGTATTCAGCCTCAATTACGATCCACTCATCGAGTGGGCAGCGGCGCATATCCGGGTGCGTTTGGTAGACGGCTACCTTGGCGCAGAGCACTCGTACTTCGATTCCTCAGTATTTGAGGAACGAATTGGACGAATCCGTGGGACACATCGGGGTAAGCAGTTCGACGAGACCGTGAGGCCCATCCATCTCCTGAAGCTTCACGGATCGCTTGGTTGGTTCGAATGTGCTTCCAACGGTATTCGCCGATGCGGGTTTAGTCAAAGCCCGCCAGGGGGGACAAAAAGGCTCATGGTTCCGCCTCAACGCAGAAAGGCGGCGGATACGATGAACCCACCTTACTCTGCGTTATGGTCTGCGTTTCGTGGTTGCTTAGGACAAGACTCAGTGCCCCTAAATCGGCTCGTATGTATTGGGTATGGTTTCACTGATGAACATGTGAATGCGGTCGTTGAAGCCTCGCTTGCTAGAACCAACTTTACAGTAATGATTTTCACCAAGGCCCTCGATGATCAGGCTTGGACCAGATGGAGCCCTAAGACCAACGCAATAATTGTTACCGAGAAACGATGCGCTTTAAAGGGCATAATCGGACCGGGCCATAAAGACCTTTGGGACTTTGAGCGTCTGGCCAAGGAGGTATAAACCATGCCAACCTCTGCCAACACTACGATCGGATACCTAGTCGATGTTCAAGGGAATATGCTCACCGTCTCTCTCATCGAAGATGATCAGGGACGTGCGCCGACCGTCACGATTGGTGACGAAGATATACTTGTAGGGCAGATCGGTTCTTACGTAGCCATCAGACAAAACGATGTAAACATTGTCGCCATCGTCACCCGGATGACAGAGCAGGAAGCGTTAGCCGCGCCGACGATCGAGACGCCAGGCGAAGACACCGCACGATTGCCCTTTGCCAAGCGGATCGCGCGCCTTACGCCGATCGGTTCGATCAGGGCCGATGGGCAGTTTGACCGTGGGGTTGGCCGATATCCGACCACGGGGGCAGAAGTTCACGCGATCGGCTCGTTGGATATTGCCAGGATGTTCGAGCGCTATCAGTCCAAAGGCTTCTCCGTGGGGAATGTGGCGACGCATCCATTGCTCAAGGTGTGTCTCGACCCCTCCAATCTATTCGGGCGTCATTTCGCCATTCTTGGGCAAACCGGATCGGGGAAGTCATGGACTGTTGCCTCGCTGGTGCAACGTGCGGTTACCGTCATGCCGGGTGCCCACATAATTATCTTGGACTTGCACGGGGAGTACTGTTGGAAGCGTGAAGATGGGAACAAGCATTACGCCTTCGCCGAAGCGATTGTCCGACATGTTGACGCAAGGGAGTTGGAAATTCCGTATTGGCTCATGACCTATGCCGAGCTCTGTGACTTGCTTATCGACCATACGGATTTCAGTGCACACAACCAAGTGGCTGCATTCAGAGAGGTTCTTGCTCGCCTGCGGGTCGCCGAGGGCTCGCGGTTGGGATTGCCAAGGACCACACTAGACACACCCGTGTTCTTTGACCTCGCGGCTTTGCGGACTGAAATCGAATCGATGAACGGACAAGTACCGGGCAAGGCCCTCGGTAGGTTCATTGACGGTCCATTGACCGGGAAGTTCAACAACTTCCTTATGCGGCTGGACAGCAAGCTCAACGATGTACGATACGACTTTCTATTGAATCCGAAAATTCGCAAAGACTCGGGGTCGCTTTCGCCCTTGCTTCAGGACTTTGTCGGACTCGGGACGCCTAAGGCCGCCGTTACGGTGATTGACCTTTCGTCAGTTCCATTCGACGTTCGCCCTATGGTGGCGGCACAAATTGGCCGCTTGGCGTTCGAATTCAACTACTGGAACTCCAATTACCGCAAGTTCCCCATTCTCTTGATATGCGAGGAGGCGCACTCCTACATTCCCCGCACGGGCGAAAGTCAATTCACAGGTTCCAGGAAGTCGATGGAGCGCATCGCGAAGGAGGGGCGCAAATACGGCGTTGGATTGGCGGTGGTTAGTCAGCGTCCCCATGAAGTCTCCGAAACGGTCCTCGCTCAATGTGGGACTTTTATCTGTTTACGAATCACGAATCCCGACGATCAAAACTACATCCGCAGCTTGGTTCCCGAGAGCGAAGGTGACTTGGTCAGCGTCCTTGCTGGTTTGGGGCGGGGAGAAGCGTTGGTACTCGGTGAGGCCGTCCCCATTCCGACGCGGCTCCAATTTGAAAAACCGAATCCCGCCCCCAATAGCGATGACGTGGATTTTTATGAAAATTGGAGAGACGGCCAATTGAGCCTCGACGTGGACGCTATTGTGAATCGGTGGCGTCGCCAAGAGCGGTAAATGGTGCGGTCAGGAAAAATAGCATAAACAGTGAACCAGCCACGCACTCCGACCATAAGTCCTTCTACTCGCAGCACCTGCTTTGGCCGCTATTACGGCTGCTGTCCTCGGTGCAGGTACCCCGCAAACACGAACCACGTCCAATAACTCCCTCTCCGAGTAAAAAAGCTACTCCACAAGTTTATTTATCGGGAGGCTGACCATCGGGTCGACATCCACTACGGCTGCCGATTCGACTGTATGTCTGACGCTCCGCACCGTCACGTCCGGGGTGTCGGCCAAGTCGCGACGTCTCCCCCAGGACCATCACGTCGAACGGCCTCCCGCTCCCCAAACCCCCGCCGTGTCGGCATGCGAGTCCGGAAGGTCGTTTCCGCTCGTAGGAAAGGCGTTGACGAAAGCCGGGCCAAGCAGTTAAAAAGAACACTTTGGGGAATGCGACGCCGGCGGAGTTTGTCAGAATGTTCCCCCAGCCGGCGGAATAGGTTGGAAGTTGCACGGTCGGGCGGCCGGGCGAGTGTCCTTAGATCGAGGTTGGAACGTGGATCGTTCTCATGTAAAGTGATTCAGCAATGGGTGCAGGGCAAGCCAGTCGTCGGTCGGGCTGCCGGAGATGGTATGGATGCCCTTAGGGTGCACCTGCTCCACGGCCAGTTTCCTGCGGAGAGTATTGAGTGAGTCAAAGTCACGCGATCACTCCTGAGCGCGAGATCCTCGCCCACCCCCTCGTATTGCGGGGAGCCTGGCTCCGCGCGGATGCTTGGTATCGAAGCGGAAACTTAGCACCTCAACCCGAATTGGAACGCTGGCGGCTCCACCCAGAGGCTGAGCTGCGCGACCTGGGCTGTGACATGCGTGCCGGCCACTGGAAACCGACGCCGTGGCAACAGCTTCCCTATCCGAAGAAAGGGGCTTGCCTGCGTCATTACGTGTTTCCGACCGTCCGAGACCAAGTTGCTTTCCTGGCGTATCTGGTACTGCTCGGCCCACTACTTGACACCCGCGTGCACAACTTCGCCTTCGGGAACCGATGGTACCGTCCGATTGCCTGGGATCGGCGAAGCAACCCTGCGCGGTGGATTAACCGGCCATATCCTCTTCTTACCGACAAGAGCTACCTGCCATACGCTCGATCACATGGTCTCTACCGGCGCGTAGCACAGTGGACAGTCGCCCGAATGACCGGTGCGAGCATAGATCGTGAAGACTATGGCGGGCGGCTGCAGCATCCTGAGGATTACCCCGCCGAGTCACTCCCCCCATGGATCAGAGCTGACTGGTGGTTCACTGACGAGAGGGCAGACAGGCGAGCCTACTGGGCGTCTCTAGATGTGCAGCTCGCTTACCCATCGGTTCGTCTAGACCGACTTCGCACGAGTCTCAAGGAGATGCTCGATGGGAATGCCGATCTCGCGGTGATCGAGCGGCTGCTTGGCGGTTATCCCCGCTCAGTTGTGACAAATTTGGCCGAGCCTGAGGTGCGCCAACGGCTGGCGGCGCGTCTCGTGGAGGCGCTTGAGCTAGTCCGTGTGGAAAACGCTGGAATCCCTCGCGACGCGTGGCGCCCCTTTCATGCCTTACCGGAGCTCCCGCCCGACAAGGAAGAAGGACTTCCAACCGGACTTGCTGTTTCCGGGATACTGCTCAATGCGGCACTCTACTCCACGGATCAGGTTGTTTCCCAGTACCTCAGCTCGCAGGAGGCCAACAGGCGTGGTGCCATCGTCCGGTTCGCCGACGACATGATTGTGTTGTCGAGGTCCCCCCGCGGTCTCTTGGACCTCATCGAAGCGGCTTGGCACGGACTTGCCGGCAATAACGATGCCCGCCTTGACGTCCCTAAGGCCGAATCGAACCTATACCTGAACTTCGCGAAGATTACTCCTCCTGCGATGCACGACCTAGTTGTCGAGTATCTGCGCGCTCAGGGATGGAACAGCTGCACAACGTGCAACGAACTTCGTGTACCCCCGAATGAGCCTAGGCAACCGCAGGCACTTGCTGATTGGTGGGCTGGGTACGAGGCTGATAAGGGTGCCGCATCGCTCTGTGACGCGGTCGAGCGTTCGACGGTGGGTCCAGATGAACTTGGACCTTTCGTAACGACGCTCGTTGCTCGGCTGAGCGATATAGGAAGGGATACTCTGACTCAACGCTTCGGTGAGGGGGCCAGGGATCGTCTTGTCCAGCTTCATGAGCTGGCGAGATTCGACATTGACGACCAGCAGGTTCGTGCGGACACGCGCCGCACCTTCGCCGTCAATCAACTCGTGCGAGCTTGGCTTCCCCCAGACGGTGAGGTCGCCCGGACTGCGCTCGCAGACATACGTAACTCGGTTGCACATGTACTACGCACAGCACCTTGGAAGTTCGCGCTGTGGCGTGCCGTGGTTCGTGCTGCAGCTCGGCGTCCAAAGGGACTGGACCAGGATCAAGCCGATCGTGAGGCGCGAGCCTGGCTGTTAAACCAGCTTCGTCGGGTGGCGCACGCATCGCCGAAAGTTCTCGGGCCAGAGTCGTGGATGCGATTCTGGCCAGAAGAAGATCACGCCCATGAGCGACATCCCAGGGACCCGGCGTGGCGTGCTCTCTACCTTTCTTTTCACCGTACAGCCTTCTGGCACGCGCTCGCTGAGGTGCTCCGCAAGCTGTGGAACCATCAAGATCGCATCAACCACCCAGACCCTGATGATGCTGGACCATCACCCCGATGGTGGACCGTTCGCGCTGTCCCCGAGGGACTGCACGACCACGTCGCAGCATTTCTTGGCGCGACAGACCAGTGGGTAGATGTACTGTACCCGAAGGGACCACCTGATCTGGCAAGCTGGTCGTGGGAACTGGACCAGCTCGTCGAGGCTGTTCAGGCGTCAGGACAGCGCTTCGATCTCGCGGGCGCTTGGCGTCGAGCGAAACAGCCCGGGGAGGTTCTCATGGTACCGGCAACGCTGCCTTGGCTGTCGGAGGCCCCCCAAACCGCAGCTATTTTTAAGCAATTTGACCGTGTATGCCCGTGTCACGGGCGAGCACGACCGCTGAACACGTCTGCCCTCGCTCATGTGCGGCTCGGCGGTAGGGATCACCGACTGGGTGATCTGTTGTTTCCCCTTGATCATTCGCCGCGAATCCTTGCTGCCCTGCAGAACCCGGAGCACGCGGTAGCGATAGGCGTGTCGCTGGGGTGTGCCGAAAGCATCGGTCGTGACCTGGTCGCCGAACTTGTTCCGGAGATGAGAGTAACCGCGAACCTCGTTCAACGAGACCCGCTGGCGCTGTGGGAATATAGCCAAGCGCGTCGTGTCCTTCTTGGCCATGGGGACGGGCTGCCATGACGTCGCCCACTCTACACCGTCTCTTGTGGGGCCCAATCCCGGAGAGGACCCCGATCGCTGACTGGCACATTCGCGCCTGGGAGATACCGGCAGTCGGGCTCCCCGCCCGCGTTGCCACTTTCCTGTTTAAAAGCGCGCAGCAAGCGAACAGGCCCCTTGGCTGGGATCCGACGCAAGGTCCATTGACGTGGCAGCTACTCGAAGGCGATCCCCTTCTTTCAATCGGGAGGCGCTACCAATTCGATTACGAGAGCGCGTCCTCGGCCCGGGAGGCCTTCTCCGCGCAGCTTTCCAAATCGCTGCCTCGGGTCCAGAAGTCAACACAATGGGAACTGCCCCCCCACGCAGCCTATTTCCTACCTCTCGTTGTTGCCGGTGGGCTCATTAGTGTGAACCCCACCGCCTACGCCTTGTATTGTGATGTCCTGTTACTCCTCACCGCGATGGACGGTGGAGAAGCTATCCTGGATCGTCTAGCGGAGGCCGGGGTCGGCTTAGTCCCCTTTGAAGATCGGTGGTCGTGGCGATCTCGCATTCATCTCCCGTTGGAGGCGTGGCAACAAGTAGAGCGGGCGCTTCGGTGGTCTGAGGCGCCCTGCCAGGACACCGCGGAGATCCAATCACGGCTCGCGCAAGCTCTGGTACCTTGGACTACAAAGGCTCTGACGCTGGAAGATTTTGCCTTCGAGCGAGTGGATCTCCGGTTGGAAACGACGAGTGATGCCGAAATCGTGCGGACGGTGCGCCCGCCAGATTCGACCGATGGCAACTTGCCCGACACATTGCTCCTCGCTCCGGAGGCGCTTCGCGACAAGCTGGTCGTCCGGATCGGACAGGTCTCGATGGGGCCCAAGCGAGACAACATCATGGCGCGTTTTCCAGGCATGGATCCGGTCGTCTCGAACCATGTCATGGAGCAAGTCGCGGCCGCATTTCAGTCACGCAATTACGGCGGGCACGACCACGATCCCGACCTAGTACTCCTGCCCGAGGTGTCTATCCCTCAACCCGAGGTGCAGACAGTACGCGACCTCGTAGCGCATACGGGACGCGCCTCCCTTGCGGGCCTTTACTGGCGTGTGCTCCCATCCGTTTACCCAGCATCACGTTTGACTTCTCCTGTCAGGCGATGGTTCGTCAACGAGGCTGAACTAGTCATCCCGGTGGACCACAAGGATCGCGGGCCGAATTCCACCCGCTGGTACCGCGTGCGAAAGCCCGTCCCAGCCCACTTCGAGACAGGACTTGCGCAGGCACTGACGACAAACAGCTTAACTGGGACTTCGTGGAGAATCCTCAAGGGCCACCGCTGGTACCGCTTCGTACACCCGCGCTGGGGCGATTTCACGATAGCCATCTGCTCGGATCTTCTCGACGCTGCGCCCTGGCGCTCGCTTCGAGGGGAGCTTCTTCACCTGTTTATGGTCGCATTCAACAAGGATGTCGATCTCTACGACTCCCTTACGTGGGTCCGCGCCTACGAAAACTACGTCAACCTCGTAGCGGTGAACCACGGCAGTTTCGGAGGTTCGTTTCTTTGGACGCCGCGCCGGAACCACGGTCGTGAACTCGCACGATTGCGTGGGGGCAGGCTCTTTTTATTGGCGGACGTGGACATCCCCGTGAAAGAGCTCCTCGAACAACAGCTTAGCGGTGTTAAAGACGCTATCGACGACGCCGCAAACTGGTGGGGCACTGGAAAACACGATTCGTCGAAGTTTAAGTCACCGCCCCCAGGATTCATACGCCGTGCTTTTAAAGCGGAGGAGACGTAAAAGTGACCTGCCCCTAGAGTGAATCCAGTCATTGTGAGAGTATAAGCCCAGCCGGGCGGCTGATCTTCCCCCCGAAAGTGTGGACACCCGCAAGTTGGGCAAGTTAGGATGCTTCACTCAATACTCGCGGCTGGGCTATACCTAGCCAATGCTGGCAGGATTGCGGGAGGGTGGCCCGGAAAACCTTTACAGGGCTTTGCGGCTTCGGATGTGATCGTCAGGGGCGGCGGGATGAGGGAACGCGACTCAAGGGCAGGAGCGCGCGATCTTGACAACCACATGTCAAGTCGCTGCCAGGAACGTGACGCCGAAGAGTTTGTCCGGGCGCTTGACCTGGAATTTTTCTCATGCATAGTAGTACAACATAGTAGTACAAAAAACGGGGACCAGACCACTAGCTCCTTATCCTTTACTGTAACGCGTCCAATATTAAGGGTTCTATACGCCACGACAAGGAAACATATCCTAATACCATGGACGACGGACCCTATCATCTATCCAATGTTTGGTCGAATCGAGGCATTGCTGAGGGTTTCCGGCTGCTCGCAATCGAGAAAACGGTTCAACCATTTACATCGCTCGGTCAGGGAAAATTTGAGGGAGCGCTATAAATGATTTCACCGCCAGTTCGCACAAAACGAGGACTCCTGCCATTTCACGAACTCGAATGGGGTGATTTTGAGCGACTTTGTCGCAACCTTGCGCTGTCGGATACTATGGACTGCGTCTTCTATGGGGATCCCGGCCAAGATCAAGAAGGGATCGACCTTTTCGCCACTTCGGCTACACAAGGTATTGTTGTCTTCCAATGTAAACGTCTCCGACGATTCTGTCCGTCTGATATCGAGAAGGCCGTTCAGGATTTCTTACGAGGCATATGGGCTAACAAGGCCAAGATGTTTGTTGTTTGTGTAGCGTCTGTCGCGCGGACGACAGCCATATTAAGAAAACGAGAGGAAGTGATAAATAGGCTCCGACAGCGTCGAATAGAATTCGCGTTGTGGGACGCTGAGATGCTTTCTCGCCGCTTAAAAGCACGCCCTGACGTAGTTGAGGAAATGTTTGGTTCGGCCTGGCGGGAGGCATTCTGCGTCGAGGCTAGCACCGCATCTCGGGCTACCATGCCTCCCATCGAGGATTTGATTCGAGATTATCGCAAATCTGTGGTGGACGCTCTTTGGGAGGGGGTGCCCCCAGGGTGGCCGGAAAAGAGACTTCCAATCTCTAATTACTTCATCGAGCCGCAGTTTAGACTTCAACAACTAAGGGAGGAGCGTCCGTTTCCGTATGTTCCCGTGTATCAAGATGTCGAAGCCTCCGCTGCTCGAAGCAGTGGTTGGGATTTCGACGAACGAGGGGGATATAAGCGGACAGCCAGCGACGAGGTTCTATCCAACGAAGGTGGGTTAGGTGTGGATGAATTGGTCAGTGCCGGAGCAACAGTGGTCCTGGGTGACCCTGGGGCAGGTAAGTCTTTTCTTTGCCGTGCACTGGCTCTCCGGCTTGCTGAAGAACGCTCGGGACAGTTGCCAGTTTTGGTTCGTTTTCGTAATTTTCGGCCATCCGATTGGGATGCAAAACGCTCGTGGATCGAGTTCGCCGCAATAGAAGTTCTTCGGATAGTTCCACATTGGAGCATTGATGTCGCGAGAGCCTTCTTGACGGAGATGGGGGCAGCGAAATGCCTTGTTCTCCTGATGGACGGTCTAGATGAGGCTACCGCGACCTCGGTTAGGGCAGCCGCATTGGATTTTTTAGTCCAAGTCGTTCGGGCCGCCCCGGGAGTTGTTGTTGTGACATCTCGACCGATGGGCTACGTCCATCCAGCGTTCGGTGTTGAGGTCCGAGTTGCCACAATCAAAGCGCTTACGGTTGATGGATTGGTTCGCCTCAGTCAAGCGTTATTGGGAATAAGTAAAAGCCAGGCATTCCTTAGGGCACTCTCCGATCAACCCGCGGCCGAATTGCTTGCCCGAAATCCGTTGGTCGCAACCTACCTTACGGCTCTGTTCTGCGAATCAAGTACTCTGCCCAAGCGACGGACTGGCGTGTTCGGTCGGATCATCCGCCGATTGCTGTCGGATTGGGCAGAACAGGATGCCAAGATATCCAAATCCCCGTCCTGCATGCTCCGCGATCTGCGCTGTTTAGCTTGGTGCCTTCTTCAGCGCGGGGCGGAGATTTTCGGCGATTCTGTCTCGATGCCGCCACTAGAAGGTGAATCGATCGACCTTGCAGCATTTGCGTCATCGGGTCTCGTTGACCCCGCGGGGATAGATGGTAACGGCATGCCAATGTACCAATTCGTTCACCGATCCCTTCGAGACTTTCTGGCTGCAGAGGAAGCGGTCAACCGTAGGCGAGTTGCCTTCGAGGAACTGAGCCAGCATTTTTTCGCACCCAACTGGCGGGAAGTGACCGTCCTGGTTGCGGAGGTGCTCGTTACCAGCGAGATTTACAAACGGGATGTTCCAGACTTCGTCGATGCGCTGATGCCTTCGTCCGAATTGGACGACAACGTCGCCCATGACCGCCTGATTTTGATCGGGGCTGTGCTGACTGCTCTAGATGAACCGACCAGTCTCCGGCGTCATAGAGAGGCAGTTGACAAAGCGATTTTGGAATTGGGACCCTTATGGTTTTGCATTGCGGGCATGGTCGGTTTATCTTTGAAAGAACTGACTCTTCAGGCACAATCAGAAGTGGAATTTACGGCATCTGCCGCCCGCAATGCACTCCGAGCTCTGTCGCCTGCAGTCTCGCGTCATACAGCAAAAGTTCTCTTAGACTCGGTAGGTACGAAGCAGCGGGACCTTGTTGGTTGTTTAGTTGAGATCGGCCCTTACAGCGATTCTAGCATCAGACGACACCTTCTGTCGGTTTTCGAGAATGCGTCTCCCGATTCAGTATGGGCGGCAGCTCCCTTTCTCGACAGATGGGTGGTTTCGTATCCCGATGAAGTCCGCAACGCTTTGCTTGTGGGTCTTCAAAGCTCACACCCTGCAATACGTGTGGCATCTGCCCTCGCATTCGGAGCATGGGGACCAGAAGCTGGTGAGCAGGCAGTCCACTCCCTTCTCCATTGCGTTGATGATCAAGATTTGCGTGTTGTCAGGAACTCAATGAAAGCCCTCGGTTTGGCGGGCGTGGGACGAAATGCGATCGTCCGACCCGTGATCGTGAAACGGATATCTTTGTTGCTCAACGCGGCGCGCTTGAGCACGAGCAAGAACTACGATGCGCTGAGGGCTGCGCAAGTGGGTATTATAGCTCTTGGTCTGCTAGACCCATGGGATGACCTTGAAGCCGCTTCGATTTTTTTAGTAGCGGTTGATCAGGGACCTGACGAAGTGCGGCAAACGGCATTGGCTGTGCTTCGCGACATAGTTCCTGAGAAGGGCTCTGCTCTGCTAAATCTACTTCAACATTCTCTGGCACATGGTGGAGAAGAAGTGCAGTCACTTGCCGTAACGCTTCTGGCACGAGTGGTGAATGTATTAGAGTCGGAAGTAGTCGAGCAGCTAGTCGGGATGTTGGGCCATAGGAGCAACTCTGTATACAACTTGACGGCGCGTGAGTTATCGGTCGCAGTCGCCTCCGGAGCAAACTCATTGGCGGAACGCATTCGTGAAATCGCGCTCTCGGGACCTGAAGCGATCCAGCAGGGTTGCGTTTTAATCGTCTTAATGTGCGGGAAAAGGGTTTTCCCGGATCTCACGGAAATCGGTGGAGTCGTAGCACGGCATCCAGACAAATTCATAAAATTCTCCGGGCTAACTCTCCTTGTGGAAAATCAATCTATTGAGGATCATGTTGCTGTTGCCGAAATCGGGGACGTGCTGAAATCCCCTAATCGCTCAATAATTATAAACTGTGCAGCGGAGTTGAGTAAATGGATATGTAACGGAAAAATATCGCCTAGTCTGTGCCGAGAATTGCTGACTGCCATTGCAAGCGTCCCAAGAGACACCTGGGTTGTAGAGTACAGTTTAGCTACATTGATCGGACCGGCGGCACTGATCTACCCGGAGTGGGCGTTGACCAACGCCTCTGAGTTGATGGCAGCCAAGAATGCCAAAACGCGTGCGAGGGCCCTGGAAGCATTGACGAATATACCCACTAAGCTTCCCGCGGATGTGTGCGAGCTTGCACTCTCTTTAGTAAAGGATAGTGATACAGGAACTCGATTGGCGCTGTCCGAACTCCTCATCTTCCGACCTGAGTTGCGCTGCTTCGCAATGGAGACCAATTTGTTCGAATCGCTTCTCCGTGACAAATCGGAAGATGTGGCTCATCGGGCGGGAATTGCTATTGGTGTCGGTGCTGCTCTTAGAGAAGCTACAGTGCAACTACTCTTTACCCAGCTGCGTGAAGGTGATGACTCTGCGGCGCGGCGAGGAGCTCTTCGTGGCTTCGCTGCGTCTGGAACCGCTGGCGTTGCTTCCGAGATTCCTGTTGGGGCGCAAGACCTCCTACGGGCGTTGAACGCGTTACCTTATCACGATTCGCTGGATGTCCTTGGCGGAAATTCAGCAGTTCGACTTCCAGATTTAACGGGACTCTCACTGTCGACAGCGCTGGAAAACACGAAAAGGAAGGATGGGAAATATAATTTCAAGTTCCGTGAATGGCTGAACGGATATACGATACCTAGTGAGGATATAGATGATAGCCTCCTTCGGGTTTTGATTGGCGGGCTTCATGACCATAGCATCGACGCGTCCGTGCGAAGGCTGTTACAAAACATTGTATTGAACGTAACTCAGCGTGGGGGTCTGCAGTGGTCCCGCTTAGATTGGGAACTTCATCCTATTCTCGAGGCATTTCGGAATCTGGCCGAAGTGGGCGGTAGAAGGTGCTCTTAGGGTACCCGTAAGGTCAAAATATTAAAAAGGCAATACCGGAGTGTCAAAATCCGCTGGCAAAACACCTCCCACGTCCCAGCGAAGCTCCCCTCGCTGGGTAGAGTCAGTAGGAACGGGGGAAACACAGTACATTTGGCGCTGGCAATGCTCCAGGGAATGAAGAATTTTTAGCGAAAATACATGAGGCGGTCAACTTGGACAAGAAAACCATAGTCAATGTGACCCAGTGTATTGAGGGAATGGTAGAGATGGGGCTTTATGCTGCAAGCTCTGGTCTTCTAGAGCGCGGAGTTATTTCCGGTCTGGATATGACGCCTGAAGCCGCTCTCGTGAGCGGATTGCCGGCGCAATAGTCGATCAATGGCTGCCAGTCGGCGATTTCCGTGCGTTTGAGGTTTCTCTCCTCACCCAGCGTGAGCGCGAGCCGGGCGGCGTCGGAGTTGCTCATGCGGCGCATGGGAATGCGATAAGGGATGTCGCCGAGCCAATTCTGTTCATCCCGGCGGGACGTGAGGAGGATTTTCACTTTGCTGGTGGGGTCCAGCTTGAGCTGCAGGAAAAAGTCGCGGAGATCGTTCTGCTCGGCGGCGGTCCATTGCGATTTCGTGCCTTCCGGGAAACCGGCCACCGGTTCGACGTTGTCCCAAATCCAGAGGATGGGAACGACACGCAGGAGTTGAAGAACAAGCTGGCGGCGCTGGGCGGGATCGTTAATGGCGCTCCAGTGGATGCCTTGTGTCTCAAGGAACGGGGCAAAGGGTTGACCGATCTGGTTGAGAAGATCATTAAGATCGGTTTGGCTTTCGAAGGAAGCAAGAAAGACGAAGGGTTGCTCGCCCAGCCCGCCGGTGAGGGAATACCAGCGGGCGAACTCGACGGCGGTGGCGCTTTTCCCCTGCCCGGCGTAGGCGTGCAGCAGAACCACGCGATGGCTGTCGAAGGCACGGTCCAAGGCTAGGAGCGTTTCGTCGCGTCCGATAAAGCCTTCTTCCGGTACATAACGCAAGAGGGCGCGGTTGCTCCGGACGGGATCGAGTTCCGGCTGCTCGCCCAACGCGGCAGGCTGTCCGGCGGCGAAAAGCTCGATGGGACGGGCTTCGTAGACCACGGGAACAAACCAGTCCTGGAGCGTCCGAGGCTGGAGGCCGACCCAGCGCTCGGGGTTGAGCTGAAGATGCTTGCGCCCCTCGGTGGCGGCCTGGCCGAAGCTGCGCCCCTTGGCCAGCGCGGCATAGAGCTGGCCGATGTATTGCGCGGCGGTGACGACGTAGACGCTGTAGCGCATGCCGAGGACGGCGGGGATGCCCTGGTCGATGACCGCTTGCGCGAGCGAGCCGATGGCGCGGATTTCCTCGTGAACCCCAGCGACCGTCTTGGGCGCGGCGGTGGCTTCATACATTGCGGACTGGCAGGCGTTAAATACAAGGACGGGCGTGCCGCTGTTATAGAGCAGTTGACCGAGGGTTTGGCCATCGACGGGACGCATTTTGTCCTCGCCTGGATGCTCGAAGAGGAGATAGCCGTGCTTGCCGGAATTCTTTGCAACGAGCATGAGCCTCGACAGCGCGGCAATCCAATCGGCGAGCTGGGATTTGCTCAAGTCCTCGTAAATGCCGTGGCCGTCGAAGTGAACGATGTGATAAGGGCGGCCCGTTTCCTTGGCGTCGCGGAGTTCTTGTTGGAGCTGCTCGAAGGTGGGCGGGCGGAGGGCCTTGATGTTGAAGCGGGCCCGGTCCTGGCCGAGGTCTTGCAAGAGGCGGTTGGCCACGGCTCGAAGTTCGACGTCTCTACCTCCTCCGGGCCGACACACGATATAGAGGAGACGGACCCGGCCATCCTGAGCGGGCGGGATGGGAACGAAGGAAATATTGGGATCGGACGGGACGCCCACAAACGATTTCGCCCTCAGGGAAACAGGAGAATCCATTTGAGGATCGCGCAGCAACTCCCAGGGAATGGAAGCAGCTTCCGCGACGTTGGTTGCGATTTCGACACGGAGATTTTCTAGATCGTTTCGGATGGAGAACCAGAGGGCCTGGGTATCGCTATTGGCAGTAAAAACTTTGGTGTAAAGCTCTTCGCCGCGTGTCCTCATTAGTTCTTCGACCTGCTTAACGGTGATGGGCTCCACGATCTCGGCTTGCTGGAGGTAGTCTTCGAGATACCAGCGGAGGTCCTCCTGTTCCTGCCCGCTGAGAGCGAATTCAATTTTCGCCTCCGCCTCCAGATCGGGCTGGCCCGCTCGCTTCAAGGTGAGACGGATAGGGTAATAACCGTCCTTCGGAGCATCTTGGTGGATGTAAAGAGTGGTCATTGCCGTAAAGTCAAAATATAATGAAGGCAATTTTATGAGTGAATACGGCGGATTGCTCCTGTTTTGAACTCGATTTTCCATCCATGGGTCTCACGCCGCTTCCAGGTAATTGCATTTGAGCAGGACACCGGCAAGGGCCAAGCGTTGGTCACCACTGTGCAGCTTCTTGAAACCTGCGGATGGAAATTTCAGAGCGAAATGAGGTCAATTGCATGAAATTAGGGAGGATCTTTCCAGTTCGAATATTTTGACCATACGGGAAGTTTGATGGACAGCAAAAGATATTTAAAGCCGCATCCAAATGCGAGGCCGCGCTGGATGAAGTTCGCAAGCAAAAGAAGCCCCCCATGCGGGAGGCTAATAGGATTCGCTCCGCAGCCGCCTATTTCTCACCTACAATGATCCGAATCGATTTTTCGTCGAAGGAATCCTCCGGCCCAGGGCGATACCTATCGAAGATCGCCGCGTAGCTGTATTCATTCTCCTCATCCTCATCTTCATTGGCCCATTCTATGCGAACCAGTTTTACCTTAGGCTCAGAAAAGCCGAGTGAGACCAATCGCTCCCGAAGCGCCAAGCCGGCCGCGACGAGATCGTCACTCGGATTGGCGAGCGGCTCCTCACCAGCGCCAGCATTCTGATTTAACTCCACCTTATAATCGTAATCGGGGTCAGCGAAATCGGAGGCGAGCCGCTCATGGAGGTATTGCGGCCAGCCTTCCAGACCGAGTGCGATCTGCCCGCGCAGTTTTTTGGAGCCGTGTTTCGCCGCCCATTCCTTGATATAGGCCGCGCGACGATCCAGACGAACGGCCCTCTCCGCTTTCTCTTCCGCCTGACGTTTTTCGTTGGCGATCTGCCTTTGTTTTCTTTCCTCTAATTCCTCGGCGTCGCGCCGCTCGCGCTCAGCCTTGTATTGTTCGATTTTTTCAAGCACCGCCGCGCGTAGATCAGCAGGAAGATCGGCGTCGTAGGTGAAGGCAAGAATTTTTCCTCCCCCTATATGTTGACGGTGGCAATACCATTCACAATCTGGATCGGCGAGGAAACGACGCGCGTGCTCAAGAGATTCTTCTCGCTGTTTTTCGTCGTCGGCTGTTTTTTCGGCAAGCAGCCGCTCGCGTTCGGCGGCTAACTCCACCAAGATTTGTTCCTGAGTTGGCGGAACCGAAAACTGCCCAGGAAGCTTCAACAGCCCCTCTTTTCCGCTCTTTGGCAAGGCCAAAATCGCATCCACCAGCGGGTCTCCGACGGAGTCCGTCGGCAAGGTGTAGGGGATGTCGACGTAGCGCTGATGAGGGGTGGCGTCTGAGGTCAGGGTCCAGTAGATGCGGAAATTCTGCTTTTCCATTGCCATCTCCTTGCCCAATGGGCATGTGGGTTATCGGCTCCCGTGGGGGCCGAGGTTGGCCGCGCCGATGGTCGGCGCGGCCATAAAAAAAGACGGCCGACCGTGAGTCGCCGTCTCATTTTCTCTTCTATTGTTCATCTCACATCTCCTGGCCGTAGCCGCTGGTGCCCCATGGGGCCTGAACACTGTGCCGTAGCACAATTCTATCTTCACAAAAATCCTAGGTGGTGTCAAGAAAAAAATGTATTTCATGACCCGAGAGGAACGATCTTTTTGTCCTGGCTTTCCACCTCGCAGGCGATAAGCTTGGCGGTTATTGGCGCATCCATGGTGGCGTGGCGATACCTGTCT
>QZKR01000106.1 GCA_003598065.1 Myxococcales bacterium
AGACAGGTATCGCCACGCCACCATGGATGCGCCAATAACCGCCAAGCTTATCGCCTGCGAGGTGGAAAGCCAGGACAAAAAGATCGTTCCTCTCGGGTCGTCGCGGAGGAATTCAATCATGAAGCGAATGATCCCGTACAGTATCCCAAAAAGCAGAAAAGCGCCCCCGTCGGCCTTTTGCTTTTTCCTGTAAATGAACCAGAGAAGAAGGAAGATCAGGAAACACCCCGCCGACTCGTATAGCTGCGTAGCGTGAATCGGCAGGGAAGCCGTGGAATCCTGGGCGATCAATCCATCCCGGATCTGCGCATTCGTCGCCGGGTAGCCTCTGCCGTATTGGATGCCCACCATGGAGTCTGTCGGCTTGCCGTAACAGCAGCCGGAGACGAAGCAGCCGATCCGGGTGAAGGCCAACCCTAAAGCGATGGCCGGCGAATAGCAATCTGCAACCGCCCAGAATGGCAAAGACCGCAGGTGACAATATCCCCAGGCGGCTAGGACGGCGAAGAGGAAACCGCCGTAATAAACCTGTCCGCCGCGCCAGAAGGCCAGGGGTTCCAGCGGATTCTCGACGTAATACGCCGACAGGCCGTCGAACAATACGTGGAACAACTTGGAGCCAAGCAGCGCGGAAAAGACGATGAGCAGGGAAAGGTTGAGAATCGCTCTTTCGGAAAGGCCTTTGCGCCTCGCCTCGACCCAGGCGAGGGTTGTTCCCAGGCAAAAAGCGATCATGAGCATTGCGAAATACACGGGCATGAATGTGTTTCAGCCTCCGCCGCAAAGAAAACGGACGCTCGGCAAATCCGCCGAGCGTCCGGAAACGGAGATGGTTGGTAAGCTTACGAGCGCGACTTCCGCCGCAGCCAGCCCCAGTAGAAGGCAGGCAGGCCAAAGAGAAGCAGGAGCATGAACGCTTCCTTCCACGGCGATGACGTGGTTGGTACGCCAACCGTCGAACAACGGTTCGGGTCGTTCGTGCAGCCGTCGATTATCTGCCCGGACTCATCGAGGTAGTCGCAAGTGCAGCCCGAACACCCGACTTTTTTAGGCGACGAGCAACGGTAGCCGTTCATCGACTGGTTGGAGAAAGCCCGGCAGAGCGTTCGCTCCGGATGGCTGGGATCGTTGGGGCAGTCGTCGTCGTCATTGCAGAAGGGAAGGCAGGTGTTGTTCTCGCAGTAATTCCCACTCGTGCAATGCTCATGTTCGGCGCAGCCGGGATGACATTTCTGGTCGTCGCCGCAGTAATAGCCTTCCGGGCAGTCGCCGAAACTAGGATTGCCGCATTCTCCTTCAGGCTCCTTGGAATGCCAGCCGAAGGCGTCGCCTTCCTCCAGATTGAAAACCCAGCCCCTGTCGTCCGATGTTTCGGAACCCTGGATGCCGCCGACGACGGCAAGCTGGTTTAGGTAAAAGTTGTTGAAGAGTGCCGCGAACGATCGCGGGGCGGGCGCTTCCGAGTTGCCATTGGCGCTTAGAGTCAGCCAGACTTGGTTCTCAAAGGAATAGGCGATCAGGTCATTGCGTGGCGAGCCGCCTTCGTCCAGGCCGCCGAAAACGTACAGCCGTTGGCTCTGTGGTTCAAAAGCAGTTGCTGTGCCAACGCGTCCTTCGGGCAGGGTCGCTGCTTCAACCGGATTTCGAATGTCATCCAGGCTGAACAGCCATATCGTCCGATTGAGATCATCATCGGTCTGGCCGCCGACGAGGAAAAATTCGCGTTCGTTCTTCCAAACGATTTGCGCATAGCTCAGAGGGCCAGTGGGAGAGTTATCCATGAAATGCCATTCATAGTCCGAGCGTGCAGCAAGATCCACACTTTTCGGAAGCCCCAACTCCCACAAATGGCCCACGCCCTGGTCGCCTTCGCCAATCAAGTAAATTGTTTGTTCCCGTTCGTCGAGAACCATGACGGGGCCGTTGTATTCCGGGACGTAGGGGTCACCGGTGTTGAAAAACTCCCAGACGATGCCATTCTGGCTTTCGTCGTAGTGGCCGACATGAAGGCTGCTGTCGGTTGCCGAGCTTCCACCCCAGGCATAAAAAGTTGTCTGCCCATCAATTTCGCCGCCGGTCATGCCGAATCCGGGAGCGATCGTCGGCGCGGCCGGGTCGGCGTAACGGAATTCGCCGAGGTCGATGGCTTGCCAGGTGAACATATCGAATTTCGTCAAACCCGGGGTATGGGCCTGCGGCAAACCCGAGGTGTCTACCACGACGAAATTCTGAAAACCGGAGCCTGGCTGAATGAGATGGCCATCGAATGACGGCAAGGTGTCACCCAGCTTTAATCGAATGATCCCTGTTGTCCGGTAGCGATTGAGATCGTCTTCATCCGTTCCCGCTTCGAGTTCGGGGACGGCAAGGCGAATGTTGTCAATGAGGCGTTTTTGTATTTGTGCTGGAGTCAGACCCACTTCAAAGTAAGAAAACCGCAAAAGGACGTTCGCTGTTCCATCCCACTCCTGCGGCTGGAAAGGTTTAAGTTGAGAGTACCAACGCCATATCGGGACGTGGGGGGCACCGCCGGATCTTTGGCCTCCGAACGGCGATACCAGTGTTTTGAAATTTACACTACACAGGTAATCATTGCCTTCCCCCAGTTCGCTATCCTCGCATTGGCCAATGAAGTACGCCGGACGTTGGCCGATGTATGCCCATTCTTCCAAGTCGACATATTTCCAGTTGTTACTTTCGGAAAAGTCATCCTTTGGATTACAATACCGCGTCTTGCAGTCAGCTTCATCTGCCGCATCCACACAATCGCAATACTGGATGGCCACGTTGCGCTCTACTGGTTCAGGCGGAAAATGCAGATAATGGTCGCTCCAGAAACCCTGGAAAGGCAGCGCGGCGACATGCGAATAACGGTCGGCGGCTGGCACTGCATAAGGACTCGGCCGGGAAATTCCGGTAAGATAGCCGTCATGGTGCACAAGGGCGGCGTCGTGGTCGGGAATCTCGAACCGGTGCATTTTTACGTTATAATTCAGAAATCTATCATCGATTTCCCCACGTTTCAGATTCTTGAACCCGTTGTAAGACATCCATATGCTGAATACATAGCTCAAGGCATCGGCGTCCTGCGATCTAAACTGCGACGGCAGCCAGAAAGGAGCGTAGTAGAGTGTGATTGGCTGAGGGGCGTAAAAGTACGCATCTATATTGTTCAACTCATCGCCAGAGGCGGATGTAGCTGTTCCGGTCTCTGAATAAGGCAAGAAACGCGGGGCTCCCCAATGAATCCCGTCGGGGCTGTTCAGAAGAAGCGAGCCGGCCTGAGCTTGCAGCCCCTGAAAATCTTGAGGGATGTTCACGGCCGCAGAGAGCCAGTACCTCCCACTTTTCTTGACGATCGATGCCGGGTAGACACCGAGAAAAGAGAGATCGAAAATCGGTTTCGCCTGCCGGATGTCGTGTCGCCAAACCGAATACCCCTCCTCGTCGATGCCGGAATAATACTCATACCTCGTGACGCACAGCACATTGTCTTCGTTCGCCAAGACGCGGGCCATATATACGCGCCCGGTTGGCGCATAGAGCGGAACGTCATAGCAAGGCGGCGCCAGGCACAACTCTCCCGACCCGATGAAGTAGACATATTGCTTATTCGTGGAGCGGCTATAAAAATCGCGATCCAAGTCGTGGACTACAGTGACCCAGTGGAACTTGGAGCCATATTCCCACAAAACGTTTGGATTTCCGGATGAGCGATTGGGGAAAGCTTCCTCTTCCATGTTTAGCTCGGCGGCACATTGATCAGTCAACTCGATGCAAGACTCCGACCGGGGGTCCTCTATGATTTGATTGGGCCGATAATAAATGATCCGGCATTTCTTATCAAACCCGTACACCCCATGACCGACCATCTTTCTGGCGATATCGACGGAATCCGCTATTTCGGCCGGACTGGCGTCGAATCCCCACCATACCGTATCGGTCAAGAAATAAGTTCGCTTCGTGCAGGCATTCCAATCCTCCTGGCCTTCTTCGCACACGGTGAAATAATCGCCACTGTACGTACCAACAAAACATCGAGGATCCGTACCAGGACAATTGATTCCATACTCCTGCCCAACATATTTCTCCTCAGTCTGGTTTCGCCGAATCGCGTTATCCAACTCGTCGAGAAACTTGACGGAATATCCACTTTGGGTGTCGACGATATCTGCGGTTACGAACACATTATTGATTCCCCGGTAGAAAACCGACTCATTCTGCAATGCAGCCGATTGCCAGGCGCATATGCCTTCTCGGTCATTGGTCATTAGGTCTATGCATACGGCTTTATATTTTTCCTGTCTCTGCTGGGGGGTAGCCTCCAACGCGATATTGCCTGCATAATTCAACGTATTCGGAAAATAAATATTAGGGAAAGGCCTGGCCCTAACCAAGGAAGTATTCACCAGGTTGCTGGCAAGATATTCGCAGTAGGATTCGATTCCACCCGTGCTGAGACCAATGCAAGCCAGGTAAGTATCCATCATTTCAATGTTTTGATATTGAGAATCGGCCAATTGCAAAGTATCTCCGAAGACGGCAATGATGTCCGCCGATTGTTCAGGCCAAGGGACCAGATATCCTTGGTCTGTCGATCGCAGAGGTTTTTCCTCTGCTCCAAGGCCGAATGCAGCGTTTTGCTCGGACCCAGGCCCCGAGATCCAATCGTATTCATTTGTTGTCGGACAGGAGAGCTCTCCATCGGGACAAAGCCGTTCTGCATACGCGCTGATGGGAAAGCCGACGCATATCGACGCTATGAACACTGTCACCAATACTGTTTTCGAAGACATTTCTCACCTCCGTTTAATGAAATTTCTTAGGAGATGTGCGATCCAGCTGTTTTTCCAATCCTTGTACACATCGGAAACCCGTAAAGAAGCTGGGGCTCCAGGGTGTGGCGGGAAAGCGCCCATCCACGTGAGAATCATTTAGCGACCAACTTGCGCCAAATCGCCAACTCCCGCCCTTGACTACCACCACGTCGTTCCCCCATCTCGCCTCGGCGTCCAACGACTCTGGCGTCCAAGGACTCGACGTCCATTCGTTCACATTCCCGCCGAGATCGTAAACGCCGTAGGGCGAGACATCCTCCGGAAAGCTCCCGCCCGGCGCCGCATCGTCCACTTCGCCAAACCTGATTTCCACATTGGCATATTGATGTTGAGTGGTCAGCGGGCTTTCATCTCCCCAAGGATAGATCCAGGGTTCGCCGCCGCCCCGCGCCGCCTTCGTCCACTCCTGCTCCGTAGGCAAGCGCTTGCCCACCCACTCGCAATAGTTCCGCGCCTCGAACCAGTCCACGTACAGAACCGGGAAATCTTCATAGGCGGCGTTGCCCCAATAGTCCATTTCGCGTCCGGACCGTTGCCGCTTCGGCTCAGCGCAGGCCCCAGCCTCGACACAACGCGCATATTGCCCGTTGGTCACCTCATACTTGTCGATCATGAACCCCGGCAACTCCAGCCAGCGCCGCGGCCCCTCCCAAACCCGCCCCGGCTCCCGCCAGCTTTCGTACACCGCGTCCGTCCCCCACCAGAATCCGCCCGCTGGGATTTCCTCGGTCTCCGTATCGTCTGCGCCCAACAACAAACCCGTGCAGCTTCCGTCAAGGCACACATTGAATGGGGTATTGGGATCGGCGTCGTCGCAGCGGTCATGGTTGTTCACGTAATGGCAGCCTGGAATCGACACCCACCAATAGTCGTCCGTGCAGGGGTTGTGATCGTCGCAATCGAATTCGTCCGGGATCCGCCCCGCCTCCGGGAAGCGGATCATCTGCACCGAACCGCCGTTGTTCACCATCCCGATCGTTCGGTCGCGCAGCACCTGCACTTCCTCGGTATGCGTGTTGGCGAAGTTCCATTGCTCACCCGTCTCCAGGTGCACCGCTTCGATCGGCCCCACCCCGCCAGAGACGATGAAGTCGTTCTGGGTGTAGCCCACGTATGGGTATTCGATGAACGCGAACCGCTCATTGCGCGACGGCGTGTCCGTTAACGGGATCTCCCGGCGCGTCCGCCGGTTGAACAGGTAGATCTCCATGCTCTCGTACCACCACATCCGGTACGGCAGCGCGTTGCGCAGCGTGTGAAAGACCACCCACTCTCCGTCGAAGTCCGTGCCGTATTCGTCCGCCGCCGTCAGGATCAGAGGCCGGAAATTCAGTTCCGGCAATTCCGCCATCCAAGTGCCATCCATATACGCTTGGCTGCTTGATTCGGGAAAACCCGTCACAAGTATTTGCTTGCCATCGTGACGATGGTGGTGGACACCAAAGGCTGGATTCGAGGCCGCCTGGCCGTTGCGCATGTCGTAGATGTGCAGGAACTTGGCGAACTCCTTCGGAAACGTCTTGTCTTCCGTGTAAGCAACATAGGAATACCGCACGAAAGGGAAACGGTTAGTTTCATAACCATCCACCTCAGATTCATGCACTACTTCCCAAGTATCCAAGTCACCGAGCAACAAATTTCCTCTGAGACTTCCATCGGCAATTCCTTGCCACAAGACGATCAAAGAGCCGTCCATGGATAGGTGAAGAATCTCATGCTGGTTATCTAAAAGCAGATAAAGTCTTTTATCCAGCAAATTGCATCCGTATAGCTGGGCGTAATCGGCACGGTCCGGGGAAACATACCTAAACACGAGCCATTCGCCGTTGGTTGCGCCTGGCCGCCAGGGACGGTTGTCGCCGACCTGCTGGAAGAGCGTGGCCACCTCTCCCGGTTCTGGCGGTTCGCCGCAGGTCAGGCCGGTGTCCTTGGGGCAGAACACGCAGTCTGGCCAGTCCAGTTCCTCCGCATCCGTTTCGTCCGGATCAAGATCGTCGTCGCCGTCCGATTGACTGTCTTCCTCTAGAATATCGCCATCGGAATCAGGGTCGGAGTCGAGATCGTCTTCCTGGTCGTGATCGATGTCGGCCTCTTCGTCGCCATCGGTTGGGGCGATGAAAACGGCGCGACAGATGCTCCACCAACAGTCGTAACCATACCCATCGGGGGGAAATCCGCACCGTCCGGGTGTGATGCAATCGCGAGCATCCAGGCAGGCAGGACCGAGCTTTTCGCCGTTCACGCACTGGTGACGAACGTCATGGGGACCGTTTCCATCGTTATCCGTAATATCCGAGCCCTCGCCGGCTTCTGTATCATAGTCCGCCGGTGGTTGCTCTTCGCCCACTCCACAGCTGGCTAGGAGCAGTGAAAATACGAGAAACGGCATGACCATACGGAAAGGCACGACGGCACCTACTGCATCGATCAGATGGTCTGTAATCTGAAGGTGGGAGTCCGAATGTTGATATTTATTTCTCTATCATGCTAAGGTTTGACGGTCAAGACTAAACGTTCCTTTATCGACGCCGGCAAAGGACTGCTGCAATGAAACAAAAAATGCTCATGTGCCTTGGAATTTCATTTTTTATTTTCGCTTTTATCGGCTGCGATTCCTCGTCCGCCGGCGGCGATCACCCGTCTTCGGATGAAGAAATGGACCGACCCGGCGCTGACGGCGATGGGGATACGGCTGCCGATCAAGTCGAAGACGATGGCGCGGACGAGCAGGACCGGGAGCCATCCGATGGCGAGACGCCGGCCGACGAGGATGAAAGGGGCGGAGATCCGGACGGAGACGGCGGGGACGGTGAAGAAGAACTGCCTACCGACGGGGATGACGAAGAAGATTTACCGGGCGACGGAGATGAGGAATTCGCCGATGAGATGGATCTGGCGGACCAGCCGGATGCCGATGTCATGGACGGCGATAACGACGGGGACGAGCATGAGTCGGAGGACAATGCAGACGAGGGGAGCGACACTGACATCTCGGATGCCATCGATGGCGATATCGAAATGCAGGAAGACGAGCAAGGCGAAATCGAGTTCGAGGAGGAACAGGCATTTGCAACGCCGGTTTTCGTGCGCGGCGGCGACCTTTACGCCATCCCCAACGTCAGCCAATACGTGTATTTCGAGGCGCGGGCCGAAGGTTCGGACCGACTCGAATTCAGCGCCGAAGGCGATACGCAGAAGCTTCGGTTCGACCAAACGGGAGACACGACGGCGCAGTTCAGCGTTTCTCCTTCCGCTGCCGATATCGGGCAGGTCTGGACGCTCACGGTGACCGCCGCCAACGGTCCGGCGACGGCGAGCAAGACCATCCATGTCTACGTGCGGGACCCGAATGGCGACACGAACGAGGATTGCGGCACGGCCATGCCGGTGCAGCCCATGGACACAGTCTACGGCTATACCCGCAATCATCGGGCGGATTATGGCGGCGGTGAAATCTTCGAATGCCTGGGCTGGGAACTGGGTCGGGCCGACGTGGTTTTTCGCGTTCCGCTGGAAGCAAACGCCCGCTATTTCTACCACGACGGGCAAAACTACCTGGACACCTACATCACCCTCAACTGCGCCGGTTTGCCGGACTCCTGCATCAGCGGCGACGTGCAGTTTTTCACCGAAGGATGGAACGTTCAGGTGCCATTTTCCACCGACTACTTTTTCATTGTCACCGAGGAAAGGGAAATCTCGGATCCATACCGCTTCGAGGTGCGCCCGATCGCGGACTCCATCGGCAGCACCTGCCCCGACGCGGAACCGCTGGCGCTGGGCAGCGTCGCGCACGGAAGCACGGCGGGTTATGCAAACCGTGTCCTTGAGCCTCGGGAATGGCCCTGCCGGACCCCTCAGCCCTACTATCCCGAGCCGGAGACAGGAAATTTTGCCGGACCGCAACGGTACTATCGTTTGAAGTTTGAGGGCGAATGGGCCTACCGCATCCGCATCGAAAACCACACGCCGGACTTCGACCTCGCCTTCGCCATTTTCGAAGATTGTTTCGATTACTCCGGCCAGTTCAGCTGTGTCCAGTCCCAGGATCTTGCCGGTCCAGGCTATGGGGAAGGAATATTAATTTCGTCAGGGGGACCATCGACCCGAAGCAGCAATCCATTGGAATCCGGCGTCAATATTCTTGTCATCGGCAGCCGGATTCCCGGCAACACCGGCGATTACACGATCCACATGGAAAAGCTGGTTTGCGGCGTTCAGCACGGATATTTCAATTCCAGCGCCGACATCCCCGATGGAACCGGAAGTGATTTCAAGGTCTACTTCATCTCGCCGCTGAGCTACAGCGAACCGGTGGAGACGATGACGTGGGAGGTGGAACTCGACCATCCTGCCGGCGAGGAACTTCGGATCTATTTCCGCCGGGATCCGTCCGGCCAGGACCCGCCCGACCAACTGATCTATAACGGCGAGCGAAGCGGTCATGTGGGCACGTTCCGCTTCGAACTCGGCGATCTTATTCACGGCCTGAATCTGGCTCGTTCCCATGCGCCGCGCCTCGTCATCAAAGATGTCGTTCCCGGCAACGTGGGGCGAGTTATTTCGGCGAGGGGCGGCGTCAACATCAGCGACGCCTGCATCGGTCTTCCCTGCTACGACGACGGCTTTTGCCCGCTGGGATTTCTTTGCGAGCCAAACAGCAAGACGTGCCAGCGCGAGTGAAATTTCCCGGTTCGCGGGGGGAGAACCGCCTACAGGTTCTGCACTTCATCCACCGTCAACGTTGTTGCCCCGAATTGCTCATCTGCTTTGCCGCTCAGAAGATAAGGCCGGCCATAGTCCAGCCGGGCGCAGAAGCGCCGATAGGCGTCGGGGAAGAAGGTCGCCTCGACCACACCCGTCTCGTCCTCGAAGGTGACGAACTCCATCGGGTCGCCCCTGTGCGTCGAAACCACTTTGCCAGTGATAAGCATACCCGCAATCGTCACCCGCCGGCCGGCAGGCAGGTCAGTCTTGGTGCTGGTGGCGGCGCAGTTTGCGGCGGTATGGCTGAAAGCGAAGGTGAAGCTGGAGGCCTGGCACGTGCTTCAGGCGTCGAAGCGAATTTTCGGCGTCCCGGATTTCAAATATTATACCTTGGCGGATGGACTATCCGCCATTTCCCGGCGCGTGGGCAAGGGGCTGCGGGCCGAGACGGAAGCGAAAGACGACCCTCAATTGGAACTGGCGCTCTTGGGACCCTGAAAAAACGGGGGAAGTCCTCGGGAAGTACCCTATTGACATTGCTTTCAAGAGTTCGTACAGTTCGACTGTTCCTATTACATCATGCGAGCACAGCTGCAGGTTTTTCCTTCGAAGAAGGGGAATGAGGATGTTCCTGTCGGAGAGCAGCGGGACAGTGTGTCTAGCTTTGCATGATTTCGAAAACGTACCCATAAGCTACTGTCCATTACCTTTAACCTCATAAATGGGATGGAGGAAGCGGTCATGCCAAAAATCGCGATAAATCGAATAACCTGTGTGCTTGCCTTAATTACGATTGCAGTCCTCGCGGGATGCGACCCCACTGTCATTGTACGCGCCCCCGGCGAGTTGGGTCATCGAGACGCGGCCAAAATCATCGTTCCCTATTACAATTCCTACAGCGTCATTCCCGAACCTTGCAGCGACACTTACTTCTCCACCCGGCCCGACGAGTTGGCAGCCTGCGAAACCGCCTTCCAGTTGAGAGATTACATTTACAAAATCACCGGCGTCAAACTGCGGGTGGAAGGGGAGCAACCGAGTCAGGAGCATAAACCCAGGTCGACGGAGATTCACATCGGCCTTACCAGTCTGGCGCAAAATTTCCCGGGTACCCCTCTGCCGCTTAACCTCCTTTCGGGGAAGGATCACGAAGCCTTTCTTATCGCCGCGCGCCGCGAGGGTATTTCAGTAATGAAATACAACCGGATTTTTCTGATTGGAAAGCAGCAAGTGCCTTTCTATCGCACGATTGGCAAGGCCACGCATTACGCCGTTGCAGAATTCCTGGAACATTATCTCAACGTGCACTGGTACCTGCCGGGGCCGCTCGGCGAATACTATGCAGAGAAAAACAACATCAAAATCAGACCGGATGAGCCGGACGCGTTTTTCGAGCCGGTTTTCTGGGGGCGGACCATCAGCGGTCTTTGCCAAAATTACGACCCCAATCTGAATTGTCCCTACGACCCGCTTTCGGACGCCCGCTGGGCTGAATTAAACAAGGGTCATCCCAACGCCGGACGATTCTTGATCTACCATAACTTAGGCGAACTGATCTCTCGTTACCATAATCTGCCTACTCCGCAATATCCCGGGTACCCCTATACGGAAGACATCGCCGAGGCATGGGCCTATGCCGATCCCGACCCGACCCCGGATAGCACGCCACATTGCCAAGCCGCCGCCCATCCCAATAACTACTCCGAATGGCAACCCAAACTGGAAAGCGATCCCACAACACCGCTTACCAAAGACATCATCGAAGAAATGATGGTTTACTACACGGACGATTACAATATCGAATCTTATTCCATGGGCGTTCAGGACAACGGCTGGTTTGATTGCCACGACCAGATAAAGCACGACTTTCTCTACCGAGAATCGGAACGCACGCCTTACGGCATTCCCTGGCGTGACGCGTCGGGCGATCCCGATATCGCCGACAACATCTGGCATTTTTACAACTCCGTCACCGCAGCCTGGTGGGATGAGATTCATCCCGGCGGCGAGACGGCAATCGCCCCGCAATGGCTGACCGCCAGAGTTTACAGTAGGGCGGCCGGCCTCCCTTCGTTCAAATTGAACGTCCATTTGATGCCTGAAGTGTTCAACGAAAAGTCGCTTACCTGGATCGATGAAGGAGGGAACCAAGCCTTTGCGATCGCCCAATTGGAGGATTGGACTGAACAATTGGAGTACAAGGGGATTCTCGCCGCTTATGAGCGCCTTTACGGCGCCGCGCTGTATATGCCTCGGTATAGCCTGAAGGCGCTGGATGAGAGCATTCAGTGGATGGCGGAAAGTCTCTATACCGTAGATCCCAACGATCCGACGAAGACTGCCCCCGCTGCGCGCGCATACAATGCGGAGGGCTGGCCTATATGGCCTTTCGACGGTCCCAAGTTCTGGTTCGTGCTGAAAAAATTATGGGACCCCAGCCTGGATAAGGCAACGACCATGCGCAAGTACTACCAGGATATGTTCGGAGCCGCCGCCGGTTCCGATCAGGTAAATCCCCCTACTGGGATGGCGGGCTACTTCTATTTCCTTGAGAAAGCCTATGACGAGTGGCCTTCCGTGGGTCCTTATCTGATTCCGCCCCTGTGGGACGGCCAGCCTCGTTATCCATGGACGGACAAGGATTCTTTCTACCACGAAACCCACGAAACATTCACCATCCTGGAAACGGTGGATGGGGTTGATCAGTTTGTTCAGCACGAATTTCCTTCAGCTTCCATGCACTATCGAGAGGGCGCGGATTATTCCAATTCGGAGATCTCGGACAACACAGGCTACGTCAAACTTTACGAGGATTATCTGAACGAAATGGAGGCCTGCCTCGACCAGGCCAAGCAAGCCCTCGGTCAAATGTCCTCCATTGAGTACTACCGCGTTTTGCTCTTCGAGCGCGGATTCAAGGTCATCAAGTACTTCACTAAAATCAAATGGCTGGACCGTCTCATGTATGAGCCATGGCACTGCACGGAAGTAGGCGGGGAGTTGTCCTGCCGAGGCTGGAAGTCTGAAGACGTCAATGAGGTGTACGATATTTATGTCGGCGGCACGTCCGTGGTGCCTGTGGGGAAGGGCTTCTGCGATATGCTGCCAGCCGCTCAAAAGGCCGTGGAAGAAATGATCCATCCTCCGGTCTCCCAGCTGCCAAGCGGCGTAGCCTCGGATTATATTGGCGTGCCGCGAAACGATTTTCATTCGGGTGAAATGCCTTATCAAGAGCGCTGGGAAGCAGCCACAGACGGCATTGGCCTGATCAATGCGAACAAAATTATTTTCGATCTCGCCGGCGCGGGCACGCCAGGGTCCAGTTCCGGGGCGATAAAAATATACGAGCAGCTTTACCACGATCCTCAGCGAGCGGCGGATCTCAAACAGGTGCTATGCCGTATCGCTTATGAAAGCTACCCGAGCTACTGCCAAGCTCAAGGTTTTACGGAGCCCCCGGAGAGTTGCCCCGATTGGCATACTCCGGCTTGGACGCCTTGAAGACCCTTATTTGAGGTCTGAAACAAATAAACCGCCAGCCATACGGCGGGCGTTTTAACCTAACCAATGAAGGAGGAACGGTCATGACAATGAAACGTGGAAAAGCGCTCGCTAGCGCTCTGATCCTGGCCGTCTCATTTTTCGGCATGGTCCTTTCCGCCTCGGCCGCAAGCGATGCGGACAATACAATCACAATTGACGTAAGCAAGGACGTGGGCAAGGTGGACCAGAAAATATTCGGGACCAACGTCTCGGGATTTGGCCGGGCGGCAAGATGGGGCGGGGGGGTCTGGGATCCCGTCAACGGAGTGTCCGAGCCGAATGCGGTTTCCGGAGCGACGGAGGCCGGCCTGCGGGTATTTCGCTACCCATCGGGTAATTATGCGCGTTTCTGGGACTGGAATCTATCCATAGGGGATATCGATGATCGGGGGACGGAACCGGATTGGCATTACCCCTATTCGCCTGGGACTTGTGAATGCGCCGTCGATTACACGCTAAACCACCACGAATTCGGTTTAGATGAATTTCTCGCTTTCATCGACGATGTGCGTTCCGCTTATGGGCCGCCAAGTTCTATCCAAGGCGAGGTGGCAGAGCCCATGATCCAAGTTAGCGCAAATGCTTTGACTTACGCCCTGACCTATTTCAACCAAGGGGTCGATCTTCCGGAAAACGCCGCCGTTCTGGAAGCCGCTCGCTTGGTGACCCGTCTTAAAGGAGTCGTCAAGTACTACGAAATCGACAATGAAAGTTATGGCGGTTACGCTGCCGTCGATCCTCTGCATGAAGCGCCATATCTCCCCCCTGAGTGTTTAGCTGAGCTTGGTAGTGAAGGTGGAAGGGGAAAGACGGCATACGGCTGCGGAGGAACCTATTACCTGCATTGCTACCTTGAAATGTTCTGCAATTACTATGACCCGGACGGGAATTCTGTTTATTGCTCCGGCATCCCCTCGACGGAGCCAAACCGGACTTACTCGCCCTCGTGCCAGCATTACTACGCGTACACGGCGCGCGAGTATGCGGAACGCGCCGCTGAAATGATCGGAAGCATGCGGAACGCCGCCCTGCCGGGGACGATTAAGATCGCCCTGGATGTACGCCGGACAGGAACCTTGGATGAAGTGTACGAGGTGCTGACATACATCCGAGACGCGGGGGAGAAACCGGACTATCTCGTCATGCACGATTATGCGCCCGTCGCCTCCGGCGACTCGACAGCCCAGTTGCAAGTCATTCTTGCGGCCCCCGAGCAATACGAAAAGCGCTACCAAAAGATTCTGCAAACCGAGCAGGAGGTGTTCATTAGCCCCTCCATCGTCACACCCATCCTCCTTGCCAATACGGAATTCGACATCCAATACAACCATCCTCTGAAAAATACGCTGGGCAACGCTCTGTACCTGGCCGACATGCTGGGTCGTTTCGCCAATCCGAAAAACGGCTTCGGCATGGCGACGCATTTCACATTCATGGACTGGAACGAAATAGACGCTTCGCAAGGCGTTAATACGCGTGGCTTTGCCATCTTGAAACGGTACAACAACAATCCAAACTTTATTCCTCGTCCTACCCATCAAGTTTTCCAAATGTTCGCCAAGGACAATGCCTGGGTGAACGGCGATTTTGTCAAGACAAGTACTATTTCGCATACTTTCGGCAATCCGGAGAAAAACGACATTGAAAAGCGCTTCGCCTTCGACACATCGGTCGCTCCGCAGAGAAACTGGGCGGCCAGAATTTCCATCGAGAAACAAGAGGACCCTCTCGGCGCCGAATTCAGCGGAAGCATCTGGTTCGACGACATCGCCTTAAAAAAGGAAGCTGTCTACGGTGACTCGACCAATTATGTAAGAAATGGCGATTTCTCGATTCCTATGCTGCCGCAGCCGTTCGGCGCATGGCACTATCAGCCCTCCACGTCTTCGTTGCTCCAAACGAGTCGGGACAATGATGCCTTCCGGATGACCTTCGGGGGAGAAACCTCCTACATAGACAGCATGTACCAGTGCGTTCGGCTGGAGAATGACACGCGCTATGAATTTTCGGCCAGGATCAAAAAAGCCGATCTCGTGCGGAACGGCCCTGAGCACGTCAGAGAAAAAGGTTCTTTCCCTGGTGACTTGTGGAAATTAAACGCGCCTGGGAACCAAGTTACGCGCATAGGGGCGACGACGGAATACGGTCTAAGAGTGGATTCCGTTCCCGATCCCATCGGACCGGCCGGATGGCAAGCCTTCGCGTTTAATTATCCTCGTTCATTCGTTTATGGCGGGGATTGCAGCCAGTTGCCACAGTATGAGCAATGCAGCTTCCAGCCAGGAAACGGCTACTACCGGCTTTCAGGCAAGATCAAGGTATATGAAGATGACCAGATGGCGGCTCCGGCGGATCCGCGCAAAAATATGCACGCCGCGATTCGACTGGACTTCCGGAATGCCTCTGATCAAACGCTTTGGACGATTGATACACCGGCTATCTCCAAATACGACACGTCCCTTTCTTCAGAAACTGATGATTATGCCAATGTCCAACTGGACTTCAAAATCCCGGACTGGCTTTCCGGCTATACACGGGTGTTTGTCATCCTTCTGTTGAATGAGCCCTGCGTCGGCTGCACGGCTTTTTGGGATGACGTGAGCTTTACGCGCACCCACGATTTTTCACCGTATTTGAAAATCGTGGCGTGTCCGGATGATGATCGAGATTGCCAATGCGACAGTGACGTGACCCCCCAGATTCGACAAGAGGCTCAGTTCATTGTAAAAGATGAGGAACGTTACCCACTCGGGGGCTGGAAAACCGTGGGGATGAAGGCGAATCCCTATATTACGGCCTATTCCGTCGTGAAGAACGAGATCCTATATACGATCGCCATCAACAAACACTCGACGGACGCGATGACTGTACGGCTTTACAAAAACGGTTCAAACGCAAAAAATCGAAAGTACCAGCACGACATCTACTACCAACGCCTGATACCAGACTCGGACGAGTGGCCGCCCACCTCGTTGCCGGCATTGGCTCACAACGAAGATGCTACCACAGCGCCACCTCCGCCCCATCCCCAGCAGGGCGATGGATACAACGTGATCCTTACAGAAGAGCAAGTCAGGAACGACGTCGGGTACACTTGGAAGGATGACTTGCCGCCTTCCTCCATCACAATTTACAAGTCGGTGGAGACTAATGTCGGCTGCAACGCAATTCCTGAGGGTAACAACGCCGCCCTTTTCTTTGGCGGACTGTTGTTGCTTTTCGGGGCGTTGTATCGCAGACGGCGGACTAGGAATGATTGAGAAAGCGACGGACAGTCACGGCTCGACATAGACCTGATCCCCATAATTCGCACGAGAGTTTGCGGACCAAGTGAGCCGCACTTCGGCCTTTGGTCGGGGTGCGGCTCGCTCACGTTTCGCTTGGGGTGACCCCGCTCCTTTAGTCTTCCGTAGAAAACGGCTTCCAATTCCTGGCGGCAGCCAACAGACCGGCTTTGCCTTGCAACTTGGCACTAAGGGCATACAGCGATGGGAAGCTCTCGCCGTTAAATTCGAAGTGGCCGTTCTCAGTTACTTTGGCGATGTACTCTTGGCCTTTGTACTTTGCGCGGATCGCCGTGCCGGGCTGGAAGAACGGTTTCGGCGCAGGACCTCGCTTCCCGCCCTTCTTCGGCTGGTGCGGCTTCTCTTTGGCTTTCTTGGCGCGTCCCTTGGCCGCAGCTTTCTTCGGACGACCGACTTTGGCCTTGAGGTCACGCGGCTTGGCTGCTTTGGCTTTCTTTGGCCCGCGCTTTGCCGGCTTGCTTTCGCCAACCGGCTCCCAGCGGCCGATGTGGCGCAGCCCCATTGCTTTTCCAGGGCCGGCGACTGTGTCCAGCATGTTGCGCAGGGATGGATACACCTTGCCTTTGTACTCAAACCCGGCCTCAACCACGGTGATGCTCATCGGCTTGCCGTTGTACATCGTTTGTAGCTTCGCGCCGCTCTTGTATTTGGTCTGCTTCCGTCCGCGCCTCCCGGTTCCTTTACCGGCAACAGTGACAGCGGTCTTCTTGTTCTTGCTGCCTGGGGGCCTACCACGCCGACCTTTGGTGGCCGGCTTCGGCCCTGGCTTCCTT
>QZKR01000037.1 GCA_003598065.1 Myxococcales bacterium
ATCATTCCGATCGAGGAGGTCGTGGACGAAACGGCGCTTCCCCCGTCGCCCGGGATCGCCGCGCCGGCGACGCCGTCCGCCCCGCCCGCCGAAGCGCCGCCCGCCCCCGGAGCCGAACCCGCCGCCGCTCCGGAAACCGCGCCGACCCCGCCGGCGGAGACGGACGGAACCTTCGTCGATCCCGAGTTCGCCGTGGGCGCGCCGGCCGCCGAAAGCGCCCCCGCCCAGGCGCAAGCGCAGGAGGCATGGATTCCCTCGGTCGAGTTCGGCGGCGAGATCCGTTCGCGGCTCGGGCAGGATCTGGCCTACGAATACGCCATCGTCCGCACGGCCTCCGACCGTCCTCCCGTCGCCCAGGGCCGCGAAGACGTGATCGACTGGCGCTCCTCTTTCGCTTTCTGGACGCGCTTGGGACTTTCGGAGCACATCCAGAGCTATCTGGAACTGTACGCCGAGCATTCGGTGGTCGGCAAGCGCAGCGAAAACGGGCCGACGGTGATTTTCAACGGCGAAGCCTACCGTCACGCGCTGCGTCTGGATTTGCGCGAGGCCTACTTCGATTTCTTCTTCGGGCCGTTCCACCTGCGCGCCGGCAACCAGATCGTCGCCTGGGGAACGCTGGCCCAGACGAGTCCCTCGGACCGCGTCAACCCGCTCGACCCCCGCGCCTTCTACTGGAGCGACATCGGCGGTCTGCGCGAGCCGGTGCTGGCCCTGCGCGGCATCTACAATTGGAACGACCTGAATTTCGAGCTGCTGTGGATTCCGATCTTCACGCCGCCGCCGGTCGAGCCTTACGGCGGCGACTTCGCCCTGATCCGTTACGATTCGGCTTACGGTTTCACCGCCTACCCGATCCCCGACATCGACGTTTACGTCGATTCCAGCAAAACCAGCGGCGCGCTGCCGGACCTTCTGAGCACCAAAGAACCCAACGCCAACCCGCTCAACAGCCAGGCCGGCCTGCGCTTCTCCGGCACGAAGGGCGGCGTCGATTTCGGTCTCTCCTACCTGTTCGCTTACGAATTCGCGCCGGCGACGCACTTCGATCCCGAAGTTCGCGCCCTGGCCGACGCCCTGCTGCAGCAGGACACGAACCTCGCCACGGCTTATATTCAGGGGCTGCTCGACCGGCTCAAGGCCGGCGAGGACGTGGAAAACCTCGTGCAGAGCGAGTACCGCCGCAAGCATTCGGTCGCCGCCGAATTCGGCACGACCGTCTGGGAGTTCGGCCTCAAGGCGGAAATGGCCTTTCTCCCCGACAAGACTTACTATACCGCCGGACTCGTGCCCGTCGAGCATCACACGCTCGCCTACGCCGCCGGCGTCGATGTCTTGAAGACGGACCTCGGCGCCCTGTCCACGCTCTATCTGGACTTCGAGCTTTTCGGTTCGACCCTGTTCGGCGTGCCCGCGGGCGAGCAACTGGTGTTCACATCGGACCGGAGCCTCGGGCTTTTCAGCACCTTGCGCTTTGCGTTTCTCGACGACGACCTGGAACTGGAGGCCACGGGCCAGGTTCAGTTCGCCACGCGCGAGTTCATTGTCATTCCGAAAATCAGTTATAAAATAATTCAGGGGCTGCGCCTGTCGCTTGGCCTGATGCTGATCGACTCCTGGGCGCACGAGGCGCAAGGGTTCGACCGCTACGCCTCCAACCCCGACCGCAAGGACACCCTGCTCGGCCAGTATTCCAACAACGATCAGGTGTTCTTCATGGTCAAGTACAACTTCTAAAGGACTGAGGCATTGGCGAAGCGCAAGGCCAAAAGCGGCGGGCCGAAATGGGTCGGATGGCTGCTGATGCTCGCCGTTCTCGCGGGCTTGTTCGTTTTCGCCGGTTTCTGGGGGCCCGGGCCGCGGACGTTTCTGGAGGAAGCCGACGAACGGCTCGGGACGTCGATTTTCCAGGGCCTCCATGACCGCCTTTTCGCCGCCGTCGCCGGGTCCGGGCCCGACAAATCGCCCGCTCCGCCGGACGCTTCGCGGCCGGCTTCTCCCGCCGCTCCATCCCCCCCCGCCGGCCGCATCATCGAAGAAAAACGCCCGTCCGGCCAGGTGATTCAGCGATTAGAAAAACTTGGCGATCCGCTCGGCGACCCCGCCGCCGAGGATGGGCGCCAGATCGAAACCATCATCGAAAAGTCCGAGCAGAAAAAAGACTGACGGAATAACTCCGGCCTCCGGAGGGTTATTCTTTTACAAGAACGAACGAGAGGAGACGAATCATGCGCGCCCTGAAACGAAGCTTTCACCTCCTGGGATCGGCGGCGCTGGTCGCGGCGGCCTTCGTGGCGATCGGCTATCTCTCCGCCGGCGAAGGCGCCCAGGCCGGGCCGACGCGGATCTGGAAGGACGCCAATCCGGCCGACCGTCCGGCGGTGGCGTTCCAGTTCAACGACGTGATGAGCAAGCTGGTCGAAGGCACGCTGCCGGCGGTGGTGTCGATCGCCACCTCCTCCGACGTCAGCCTGCGCCGCTTCGGGCCCCAGGGCGACCGGATGGAGGATTTCTTCGATTTCTTCTTCGGACCGCAGTCGCCCTACGGCGAGCATTTCCGCCAGCAGGGCGTGGGCTCGGGCTTCATCATCAACGCCGAAGGCCATGTGCTCACCAACAACCACGTCGTCGAACGGGCCGACGAGATCGCCGTCCAGATGGGAGACGGCGAGGAATATCCGGCCAAGGTCATCGGCCGCGACCCGGCGACGGACGTCGCCCTGTTGAAAATCGAGGCGGGGAAACCGCTCCCCTTCCTCCGGCTCGGCGATTCGGACGAGTTGAAGATCGGCCAGATGGTGGTGGCGATGGGCAACCCGCTGGGCCTGTCGCACACCGTGACCATGGGCATCGTCTCGCAGAAGGGCCGCAAGGACATCAATCCCTCCGGCCGCAAGATCATCGCCAACTTCATCCAGACCGACGCCTCGATCAACCCCGGCAACTCCGGCGGACCGCTGTTGAACATTTACGGCGAGGTCGTCGGCATCAACACCGCCATCGCCCAGGGTCAGGGCATCGGCTTCGCCATCCCGGTGAACATGGCCAAGACGCTTTTGCCGCAATTGCTGCTGGGCAAGGTGGAGCGCTCCTGGATCGGCATCCGCATCCAGGACGTCACCAAGGAACTGGCGGATTCGCTGAACCTGCCGTCGCCCCACGGCGCGCTCATCGCCGCCGTGGTTGACGGCAGCCCGGCCGACAAGGCGGGGCTCAAACCCGAAGACGTCATCCTCGAATTCGACGGCAAAGAGATCAAGTCGGGCAACGATCTGACCTGGCTCGCCTCCACCGCCGGCATCGACAAGGCCGTCGTGCTGACGGTCTGGCGCGACGGGGCCCGCAAAACCTTCCCGCTCGTTCTCGGGCGCATGCCGGGCGAAACGGTCGCGGCCCAGGGCGAGATGCAGGGCGGGAAAGCCGTCATCGGCATCACGCTGGTCGATCCCGACAAGGACATGCTCAAGCAGCTCGGCATCACCGACGGCAAGGGCGCGCTCGTCGGCGATCTCGATCCCAATTTGCCGGCGGCGCGCGCCGGTTTGAAGCCCGGCGACGTGATCCGCAAGATCAATTCCGCCCTGGTGCGCGACGCCGATCATGCCGCGAAGCTTTTGGGCGGTTTCAAAAAAGGACAGACCGTCCGTCTGTTCGTCAACCGCGAGCAGATGGCGTTGTTCATAGCCTTCCGGGTGTGAACGGAAAGGAGACGCCGAAGCCGCTCGGTAGGACTCGCCAAGCCGGCCGGGGGAAATCCCGGCCGGCGGCGGTTTATGGGCCGACTGGCTCTGGAACGCCCAGGCGACTCATTTATAAAATTTGTTTTTCTTCTGTCTCTTGACAATCCGGGATAAAATTGCTACTAAGTCCCATCTATAGATCGAGCAGTAAAAAATTCATGCCCTTCGAACGGGCTGGGAGGAACATCCATGAGACACGTCGGTTGGTTTTTGGGCGCGGCGATCCTCTTCGCCGTTGGTTGGGGCGGCATCGCCTCGGCCCAGGATATTCCGGGAGACTATATTGTGGTGCTCCACGACGACGGAACGGAACCGTTGGACGTGGCCAGCGCCCATGGCCTGAGCGCCACGCACCGCTACTCCGCCGTTTTCAAGGGTTTCGCCGCCCATGTCCCGCCGCAGGCGCTGAAGGGATTGCAGCGCAATCCCCGCGTCGCCTCCGTCCAGCCGGACCGCGTCGTTTACGCGATAGCGCAGACCGTGCCGACGGGCGTCGCGCGGATCGGCGCCTATCCCAGCGCCTCCGCGCTGCCGATCGATGCGGGCGTCGCGGTCATCGACACCGGCATCAACCTCAGCCACCCCGATCTGAACGTGGCGTACGGCGTGGATTGCCAGCGGCTGAACAAGAGAACCAAAGATTGTTACGTTGGCGGGAATGACGACAATGGCCACGGCAGCCACGTGGCCGGGATCATCGCCGCGAAGGACGACGGCGTCGGCGTCGTGGGCGTCGCGCCCGGCGCGCGGCTCTTCGCCGTCAAGGTTCTGAACTCCAACGGTTCGGGTACGCTTTCCGGGGTGATCCAGGGCATCGACTGGGTGACGCGCAATGCGAGCGCCCGCGGCGTCAGCGTGGCCAATCTCAGCCTCGGAGGGGGCGGCTCCGACGACACCGACGGCGACCCGAACGGTTGTTTGATCACCGCCAATGCGGAACACAAGGCTTATTGCAGCCTGGTGGCCGCGGGCGTCACCGTGGTCGTGGCCGCCGGCAACGAGTCCGACGACGCCGCCAACCACACGCCGGCCGCCTACGACGAACTCATCACGGTCTCGGCCCTGGCGGATTTCGACGGCGCGTCCGGCGGCCTGGGGTCCGCGACCTATAATTTCAGCAGTTGCAGCGAGAGCGTGGACGACTCGTTCGCCTGCTTCTCCAATTACGGGCATGACGTGGACCTCATGGCGCCGGGCGTCGGCATCTATTCGACGTATATGAACGGCGGCTACGCGTCGATGAGCGGGACCAGCATGGCCGCGCCGCACGTGGCCGGCGCGGCGGCCCTGATCGTCGCCGCCAGTCCCGCGACGCTGACGCCGCAGGAAGTGAAAGCCGCCCTGCTCGCCGGCGGCGACCCGGCCCCCTGCGCCGCCGCCGGCGGCGTCTGCCAGGACGACCCGGACGGGGTTCAGGAATCGCTGCTCTTGGTCGCACCGCCGGCTCCGCCGTGCATGCAGGACGAGGATTGCGGCGACGGCGTATTTTGCAACGGACAGGAAAGCTGCGTGTCGGGTTCGTGCCTGCCGGGGATCGCGCCCTGCGACGACGGCATCAACTGCACGGAGGACACCTGCCAGGAAGCGACGGCTGAATGCCTCAACCTCCCGGCGGACAGCCTGTGCGACGACCACAATGTCTGCACCGACGACGCCTGCGTCCCTGGGCTTGGATGCGGCAATGCCGCCAACGCGGCGGCCTGCGACGACGGCGACCCCTGCACGCAAGCCGATTTCTGCTCCAACAAGACCTGCGTCGCCGGCGCCGAGATTTTGTTCTGCATCGATGCGGACGCCTGCTGCCCGGCGGGCTGCAGCGACGCCGACGACAGCGATTGCGCGCCGTCCGTCGTCTGCGGCGACGGCGTCTGCGCCGGAGATGAGGCCGGCGAATCCTGCAACACCTGTTCGGTGGATTGCGCCTGCATCGGCAAAAACTGCAAGAACGGCTGCTGCGGCAACGGGTCCTGCGAGAAAAGCGAAACCGCGTCTGGCTGCCCGGCGGATTGCCTGTAAGCCATAATCAGCGATGCGCGCGGGCCCTAATGGACCGCCGCTTGTGAATGCATCTTGCCGGCCGGGGGAAACCCCGGCCGGCGGTTTTTTATGGCGCGAGCGGCCGGGCGCTGTGTGCGTTGAAAATACAGTGACGGCGCTATCTTGTTTCCACCCTGACGTTCGCCTCGTCGCAAAGCGGGAAGACGCCCAGGAGATCGTCGAGAGACTGCTCGCAGGCGAATGACGCCAGCTCTCCCTCGCCGAGAAACACCCGCACGGCGAGTTCGTCGTCGAAAGCGAAGGACGCTTCCCGCCGGTCTTCGCCGTCGGGGTTCAGGCAGGTTTGGACGAGCAGACCACCGCTCGCCCGCTGGCGGATTTCGACCACCGCCGCGGCGTCGTCGCCGTTGTCGAACTGAATCTCGCGGCCCTCGCCGGCCTCGAACACGAGCCGTATCGTCACCGCGCACAGCGAAAATTCCGCCTTCTCGTGCGGAGGCGTATCCGCATCCTCGACGTCCGTGTCGCCGTCCTCGGGCGCGGGAGAAATTACGATCGTCCTCGGCTTGTCTTCGCCGGGCCCGTCGCAGGCCGCAACCAGGAAAGGCGGCGTCAAAAGACAGAAACCGGCGAAAAGCCATGGGGTTATCTTACCGTAATTTTTTACCTTTCTCACAGCCGATCCCTTAGCGACAGCGTCGGCTCGGCGGAAAGCTTGGTCACTTTCCATTGCCCGGCTTCCTTGGCCAGCGCACCCTGGAAGGTGATGAAGGCCCGTTCGACCGGCGCTTGGGCCTGATCGCGTTCGTAGAGCACGTTCAACTTGACGTTCGCCACCGGGCCGGCCATTTCCACCTCGACCGAGCGGACCGTCGCCGTGCTGCCGAGCACTTGCGGCGCGAGCGCGGTCGCCGTTTGCAGAAACGCTTCCTGCTCGCCTTTGCCGAAGGCGCGACTCAAGCCGCGGTAGGACAAGCGAAAGCCGAAGCGGTCCAGATCCACTTCGTCGATATAGGACGCCGCCGGCCGCGTCGGGAGATCCGCCGCCAGCCGGCGGACGTAAGTTTCGGCCGATTCGGCTTCGGTCACGATCAACGCATCATAAATTAACCAACCGCCGGCAAACAGCGCCAATACCGCCCCTGCTGCAATAATTCCTTTGTTTATTCGCAAGGTTAACTCCTTAGCGCGGGAAATCCTGGCCCCAGTTTAGCACCCTTGCCTCCCGCCGACAACACGCCAATTTTGCGTTTCGGCTTGACTTTGGGTAGCGGGGGATTAATTTCAAGGCTTGGAATGGCGAACCCGACTTAACCCTCTATCCCAGGGTAAGTAAAGACGCAGGAAGGAGAACAGATTCATGAGCGAGTTCGTAAAACACCTGTCGGATGCGGATTTCGACAACGAGGTGCTCAAGGCGGCCGAGCCGACCCTCGTCGATTTCTGGGCTCCCTGGTGCGGCCCCTGCAAATTCATCGCGCCGCTTATCGACGAGCTGGCCCCGAAGTACGCCGGCAAGGTGAAATTCGTCAAGGTCAACACCGACGAAAATCAGGCCGTGGCGATGAAGTACGGCATCCGTTCCATCCCGACGCTCCTGCTGTTCAAGAACGGCCAGGTCGTCGATCACCGCATCGGCGCGCTGCCGAAGGACCAATTGCAGAGCTTCCTCGACGGCAACCTCTGACCGTCGCCTTGCTTTTCATGAACAAAGCCGCTTCCGGGTTTCCGGGAGCGGCTTTTTGCGTCCGTGGAATCCGGGATTTCAGTGCGCATGCCCTCGTTCGGCGAGCGGGTCGGGCAGATAACCGCCGACGTCGTCCAGTTCGTTTGGGCCCAAAGCGGCGACGGCGGCCTTGAAACGATCGCCGCGCTGGTAGTATTTCTGGCCCGGCGGCGAGGCCGAGGCCGGCGAGAAAAGCACCGCCTCGCCGGGTTTGGCGTCGGCGGCCGCCAGCCGCGTCGCCGTTTCCAGGTCGGCGGCGAGGGTCGCCGGAACCGGCGGATCGAGTTCCGCCAGCGAGCCTGCGAACAAGGGCGAAATCTCGCCGAACAGGTAGGCCGCTACGACCCGCCCGCGGCAGGCCGCCGCGACGTCCTCGAAGCCGTAGCCTTTGTTCGAACCGCCGGCGACCAGCCGGATCGGCGCGTCCAAAGCCTCCACCGCCTTGATCGTCGCGTCGGGATTGGTGCCTTTGCTGTCATCGTAACAGGTCGCACCGCTAAGGCGATAGAAGCGCTCGATGCGGTACTGCACGCCCTTGAAGCGGCGGATGACCCGTTCGATATCGGCAGGCGGCGCGTCCAGGAGGTAGGCGGCCAGCCCCGCGCCCATGAGATTTTCGATGTTGTGATGGCCGACGAAGCGCGCCGCGTTCAGAAAACCCCGGATGATCAGCGGCCGTTTGTCGGGATAGGCGAAAACGAGATCGTCGCCCTCCAGCCAGGCGCCCAGGGACAGGCGGCGGCGGCGCGAGAAGGGCGCCATGCGCGCCCGGCAGCCCTGGGGAAGCAGTCCGTTCACCGTCGCTTCGCAGTCGATGTTGTAGATGGCGAAGGCGCGCGCGTCCAACAGCGTGAAGATCCGCCCCTTGGCCCGGATATAGCCGGCCATGTCGCCGTGCCGGTCGAGGTGATCGGGGGTGATGTTCAAGAGAACCGAGGCGTCCACGGGCAGCGCGGACAATTCCTCCAACTGAAAACTCGACAACTCCAAAGCGGAAACGGAACGGTCGGTCAGCTCCGGCAGATCGTCCAGGGCCGGCCGGCCGACGTTGCCGACGATGCGCGCCGCATCGCCCAGGCTTTCGGCGAACAGGCGGTGCGCGAGAATCGTCGTCGTCGTCTTGCCGTTGGTGCCGCTGATCGCCACCTTGCGGCCTTTGGCCCGACTGAGAAAGAGGTCGATGTCGGTGAGGATCGGCGCGCCCGCGGCGCGGGCGGCGCGAAACGGCGGCAGGTCGGCGGGCGCGCCGGGCGAGCGGACGACGACGTCGGCTTCGCTCAAACCTTCCAGGTAGTCGGGGCCGGTTTTCACCGCCACGGCGAGATCGGGAAAATGTCGGCGCACGTCTTCGGCGGCGGCCACCCGGCAGTCGCGCACGACGATGCGGCTTGCGCCGCGCGTCGCGAGATGCCGAAGCACGCTTTGGCCCGTCGCGCCGAAGCCGACGATGTCCACCGCCTTGCCCGACAGGTCGTTGCGGATGTCCACTTGCCGCACGACGACGCGCGAACCCGCTCCCAGGCGGGCCAGCTGCTTTTCGATCGCCTCGGCGCGGCCGTTGGTGAACAGCACGGCGTCGCGCCCGTCGCGGCGGTCTTCGGCGTCGGCGGCCAGCCCGCGCACGTCGAGATAGTTTTTCACGAAATGGGCCAGGCCTATGGCGGGATTGACCAGCGCGCAGCGCGGTCCGATCGCTTCCCGGATCTCGGAAACGAGCTGCGGAAAATGGGTGCAGGCGAGGACCAGCGCGTCGGGCGGAGCGTCCAGGTAGGGCGCCAGGGCGCGGCGCACGGCGTCCCGGCGCAGGGCGCGTTCCGTTTCGGGATCGTCCACGGGCCGCTCCACGCGCGTCACCCATTCCGGCGCGGCTACGGTCTCGACGACCGCCGCGGGCACGAGTTCGGCGGCCATGCGCTGATAAACGCCGCTCTCGACCGTCAGCCGCGTGGCGGCGACGAGCACGCGGCGCGGCTTCAAAACGGCGAGTTCGGAGACGGCCTCGCTGATCGCCATCGGGATCACGTCCACGCCGGCGGCGGCGAGCTTCGCTCGCAGCGGATGCTCCGGCGGCAGTCTGAGGAAGAGCGCCGAGGCGGTGTTGCAGGCGATGACCAGCAGTTTCACGCGCCGCAGAAGCATTCCCTCGACGATCTCGACGACGAACCGCTCCACCTCGGCGGCCGGCCGCTCGCCGTAAGGATTGTTCACCGTGTCGGCGAAGTAGTAGAGCCGTTCGGCGGGCAGGAGCCGGCGCAGCTGATCCATCAGTTCCAGCCCGCCCGCCCCGGAATCGAAAACGCCGATGCGAAAACGGCGGTTCACGGCGCGTCTCCTTCGGAGGGAGCCGGCGCGGGACGCTCCAGGCGGCGCAGCGCTTCGTCCAGATCGCGGTTTCGCTCGCCCAGGGCCCACGCCTTCCGATAGCTGGCGAGAGCGTCCTCCCGGTTTTCTTCGGCCGCGTAGGTGCGGCCGACGTTGAAATGGATGGCGCCGTTGTTCGGTTCGTAGGTCAGGGCGCGTTCGTATTCGCGGCGCGCCGCCTGATAGCGGCCTTTGGCCTCCTCGATCTGGCCGGAGAGCAGAAACGCGTTGGTTTTGCGGCCGGGATGCTTCCACGACAAGCCGTGGATCTTGAGCGCCAGGGCCGACGCCTCATCCAGGTTTTTCAAACGGATGTGCGTCCAGGCCATGGCGTACCAGAGTTCGAGGTCCACCGGCGCGAGCGCGGAGGCGCGATTGAACCAGTCGAGGGCGAGTCTGTTTTCCCCCTCGCGCAGCGCGATCTTTCCCATCAGGAAGTAGCCGTGATGCCGGTCGGGGAAAAGCCGCAGCAGCCGCTGCGCGGTCAGCCGCGCCTCCTCCGGCTTGCCGTCGGCCAGATCCAGTCGGCCGATCAAGAGCAGCGTGTCGGGGGCCTGGTCCGTCTCGGTCTGGGCCAGAGCATTGAGGATCGCTTTGGCCGTCGCGGCGTGGTCGTGCGAGACGAGAAAATCGGCGAGCGCCATCCGCCGCGCCGGCGTCTCCGGGGTCACGGCGACGAGGTCGTTCGCCGTCAGGCCGCGCTTGAGCATGTCGGCCCAGAGATCCTCGATCGGCAGATTCGACAATGTTTTGTCGATCGCCCGGCGGTAGGCGTCGCACGCTCCGTCGCGGTCGCCCACGGCCGCCATGGCCCGGGCCGCCTGCACTTCGACCTGCGGGTCGGAGGGGTTGAGCGCCCGGGCCTTGTCCAGGTGAAAGCGCTTCATCGGGTAGGCGGAGCGCGAACCGGCGAGGTAGCGCTCGGCGGCGAGGAGGTGGAGATAGTAGTCGGCGGGATGGCGCACGACCGCTTCCTTCAGCGTCGCCTCGAAAACGGGCCTCGGCAGGGTCCGATCGTAAGCGGTTCGGTGCAGGCTCGCCCGCGACTTTTCCAGCCGCTGGGTCGCCCACTGCGTCTCGCCGTAAGCCACGAGCGCCGCCGCGATCAGGCCGAAGACGGCCAGCGCCGGCAGGGGAAGCGCGTAGAGCTTGAAAAAGCGGCGCGTCGCCGTCTCCGCCGTGCGCGCGCTCGTCGCCCCGATCAGCAGCATGAACGGCACGGCCGTGGCGTAGGCGTTCAGGTTGAAATCGACGTAATTGTGAATGGCGACCACGACGATCGCGGCGATGGCCGCCATTTCCAGCCGCTTCAGGTGGGCGCGGCTCACGAAGCGCCACAGCCATGCGCCGAGCGCGAGAATCACCGCCAGACCGACGACCGCTCCGCTTTCGACGAGGATCTGCAAGAGGATGTTTTCGGGATAGACGAAGCGCTTGTCCAGAAGCGCCGTTTTGTAGATCGGGTAGGCGACGTCGAAGCCCTCCACGCCGATGCCGGCGACCGGGAAGGCGGCGGCCATCCGCGCCGTGTCCTCCCACAACACTTGACGGGTTACGGCTGTCGCCGGGGAGGCGCCGTCGCTGAAGGAGAACTCGCCGACGATTTCGTGCAGCGCCAGCCAGGCGGAGAGCACGAGCGCCAGAAGCACCGCGCCCTGGACCCAGAGAAGCGCCGGGCGGTCGTCGCGCCGCCGCCAGAGCAGGAAGGCCAAGAGCAGCTGGCCGGCGATGAAAGCGATGATGCCGCCGCGCGACAGGGAAAGAAACACGCCCGTCGCCGTGACCACCGCCATGAAGAGATACATCAGCCGGCCCTGGCGGTCGTCCTCCTTGACCGCCAGACCGATCTGCAGAGGAACGCTCATCCCCAGAAAACCGGCGAGGTTGTTGGGGTTGACGAAACAGGAGAAAAAGAACGGCGTCTCGGCGGTGAACGGCACGACGCCGTAAATCTTGCTTAAGCCCAGCGCTTTCTGGATGAAGCCGAGCATGGCGACGAGAAACCCCGCCGCCGCGACGGCCTGCAGCAGCCGTTTGAAGGCGTCCCCGTGGGAGAACAGATTCGCCCCGACGAGGAACACCATCAATAAGGCCGCATAGCCGGAGAGGCCGTGCCACGTTTCCGCCGGATCGAGGGCCAGCGGACGCCATTGCCCCTGGCCGTAGAGGCCGAGGCTGTCCAGCGCCGTGCGGTAGATTTTGGCGGCGTTGGGCGACAGCCATTCGATCAGAAACGGCGGCAAGGGCACAAGCTGCAGAAGCGCGAACAGCGCGCCGACGGCAAGGACCGCCCACAGGCTTGTGATCCGAAACGGCTTTTCCTGCCGGTAGGCGTTGGCGACGGCCAGGGCGAAAAGGCCGACGACGACGACGCGGGCGGCCAGCATCGGGTAAAGGCGCGTCGCCGTCGTGCCGAGCGGGAACGGCAGAATGACGACGAGCAGCAGAAACCCGGCCACGACCCAGCGTTCCAGCGCCTCGGCGGGCAGGGGCTGGCGGCGGCGGCTCTTGCGGCGGGGGCGGCGAAATTCGGCCATCGCGGGACCCGGCGACCGACCGGCTTCAGCCCGGCGGCCAGTCCCCGGCGGCCATCAGTTCGGCCGCGCGCGGGGCATGGTAGGTAAGGATGACGTCGGCGCCGGCGCGCGCCACGGCGGTGAGACATTCGTATATCATGCGGTCGCGGTCGAGCCAGCCGTTGGCCGCCGCCGCTTCGATCATCGCGTATTCGCCGCTCACGGCGTAGGCGGCGACGGGGACGTCCACCCTCTCGCGCACGGCGCGGATCACGTCGAGATAGGCCAGAGCCGGCTTCACCATCACGATGTCGGCCCCCTCCTCCACGTCCAGCGCCGCCTCGCGCAGCGCCTCGCGGCCGTTGGCCGGGTCCATCTGATGCGTGCGCCGGTCGCCGAAGGCGGGCGCGGAGCCGGCGGCGTCGCGGAACGGGCCGTAGAAGGCGCTCGCGTATTTTACGGCGTAGGACATGATCGGCGTGTGGACGAAGCCGGCGGCGTCCAGCGCGGCGCGGATCGCCCGCACCCGGCCGTCCATCATGTCGGACGGCGCGATGATGTCCGCCCCGGCGCGCGCCTGGGAGACGGCCGTCCGGGCGAGCAGGTCGAGCGTGGCGTCGTTGTCGATGCGGTTGTCGGCGATCAGTCCGCAGTGGCCGTGGGAGGTGTATTCGCAGAGGCAGACGTCGCCGATGACGACGAGCGGCAGCTTGGCTTCGCGCAAGGCCCGCATCGCCTGCTGCACGACGCCGTCGTCGGCGTAGGCGCCGGAGCCCTGCGGGTCCTTCGCCGCCGGAATGCCGAACAGCATCAGCGCCGGGACGCCGAGCGTCGCCATGCGCTCGGCCTCGATAAGCAGTTTGTCGAGGCTCAAGCGAAACTGGCCGGGCATCGAGGCGATCGGCTCGCGCACGTTTTTGCCTTCGGCGACGAACAGCGGATAGACGAGCTGGTCGAGCGACAGCCGCGTTTCGCGCACCATGGAGCGCACGAGCGACGCATCGCGCAGCCGGCGAGGACGGATGACGGGAAACCCCACGCTTTCCTCCTTTTCAGACGGCGTTCTGCCCATTTTTAGCCACATTAAACAGGGGCGCCACGGGCTAAGCGGAGTGAAACGCAGCTTGCCCGTGTTTGATCCACTGGCAAGCTTCACTTCGTTTCGCTTCGCCAGCGCCACCCGTCTTGCGCTTACTATGGTAAAAAATGGCGGTGCTCCTTCACGGTTCGAAACGGTAGCCGGTCGCGCGCACCGTGAGGATGTGCCGGGGCGTCTCCGGATCGCGCTCGAAAAGCCGCCGCAGGCGGACGATGAAATTGTCCACCGTGCGCTCGGTCGGCGCGGCGTCCATGCCCCACACTTCCTCCAGGATGTCGGCGCGCGGGATCGTGCGGCCGGGATGCTTGGCGAACAGCTCCAGAAGCGCGGCTTCCTTCTCCGACAGCACCACGGGCCCTTCGTTCGTTTCCGCCTCGCGCGTGTCGAGGTTGACCGCGTACCGGCCGATCTTGACGGCGCGCGTCGAGGGCAGGGCCCGCCGGCCCTGGGCGCGCCGGATCAGGGCGCGGGCGCGGGCCAGAAGCTCGGCGAGTTCGAAGGGCTTCGTCAGGTAGTCGTCGGCCCCGGAATCGAGGCCTTGCACCTTGGCGTCGGTCTCGGAGCGGGCGGTGAGCATCAGAATCGGCGCGTCGAGTTCGGCTTTGCGCACGTCGCGGGCGATCTCGAAGCCGGTCCGGTTCGGCAGCATGACGTCGAGAATGATGAGGTCGTAGGCGTGCGCGGCGAGAGTCGGCGCGGCCTTTGCGCCGTCGGCGACCCAATCGACGACATACCCCTCCCGCTCCAGGTTGAGCTTCACCATTTCGCCGATCAGTTCTTCATCCTCCACCAGGAGAATGCGTTGTTCCGCCGTCATCCCACCCGCCTGAGCATGACCGTGAATACGCTTCCCTTGCCTTCGCCTTCGCTCTCGGCCGTCAGCGCGCCGTCGAAAGCCGTCGCCAGCTCCCGGGCGATGTACAACCCCAAGCCGGAGCCTTTCTGGGTCTTTTCCTCGCCGGCGCGGCCGCGGACGAATTTCTCGAAGATCCGCTCGCTTTCGCCGGGGGGAAGGCCGATGCCCTGGTCCTCGACGGCGATCATGCACCATTCGCCATCCAGGCGCAAGCGAACCGTGACCGGCGCGCCGGCCGGCGAATACTTGAAGGCGTTGTCGATCAGGTTGTCCACGACGTGGCGAAGGAGGTCGGGATCGCCCCAGATTTGCGTTTCCTCCGGACATTCGACGACGAGCGTCGTGGGTTTGTCGGGGAAGATGCGGTTGCGGCGGTCCACGTAATCGCGCAGCCTGGCGACGATCGCCATTTCGCGCGGCCGCGCCGTGAACAATTTTCGGTCGATGCGGTTGGCGACCAGGACGTTGTCGATCAGTCCCTGCAGGCGGGCCGTTTCGCGCAGGCCCAGGGCGGAATAGCGCTGCAGCTCCTCGCGGGACAGGTCGCGCGAGGAGAGGGTTTCCAGGAGGGCGCGCACGCCGGCGACGGGCGTTTTCAATTCATGGCTGAAAGCCTGCAGGAACGTCTCCATGTTGGCCCGCTCGCGCCGTTCGGAAAGCAGGAGGCGGAAGAGCATCAGCATGCAGACGAGGATCAGCAGCATCAGCATGATGCCCTCGCCGGTGATCATCACCACGCGGCGGTGGTGCTTCTCGGCGATGCGGTCGAGTTCGGCCGCCTTCGGCTTCAGCCCCAGGGTCGGCCAGGAGGGAGCGAGCGGGTGCGCGCCTTCTTTTTCGGGGCCGACCATCGCCACCAGTTCGAAAGGGCTGTCCGGCGGCAGGGCGGGCAGGCGCTCGGCGCGGCCGAGACGCACGGCCTCCAGGGCCGCGCGCAACTGAAGCTGCTGGAGAACGCCCCGATGCACGGCGTCCTGCTGCTCCCAATGGAGGATGAACCACCAGGCCCCGAGCATCGCCAGGGCCAGCGTGGTCACGGCGAACAGGACGTGATAGGCGCGAACCTTCTTGGCGGCGATGAAGCGGCGGACGCGTCCGATCACTTTCGCCTACCTTTCGCTTTCGTCCAGCGCCTCGTCGAGAGAGTGCGCCAGAGCGCGGATGTCGGCTTCGCCGTGCGCCGTGGAAGCGAAAGCCACTTCCCACGCCGAGGGGGCGAGGTAGACGCCCCGGTCCAGAAGCGGCCGATGGATGCGGTTGTAGCGCTCGATCGCCTTCGCGCCGACGCGATCCGGCCGGCGGGGCGCGTCGCCTTCGTCCAGATAGAGCCAGGAGATCGAGCCGACGCGCCGCCAGTTGAAATAGGGCCGGCGGGCGCGGATGGCGGCGAAGGCCTCGTCCTGCACGCGGCCGAGCGCGTCGAGCGCGCCATAGGCGCGACCGTCCCGCAACTGCTCCAATGTCGCCGCGCCGGCGGCCATCGCCACCGGGTTGCCGGAGAGCGTGCCGGCCTGATACACCTTGCCCACGGGCGCAAGCAGGTCGAGCAGGCGCGCCGGCCCGCAGATCGCGCCGACGGGCATGCCGCCGCCGACGATCTTGCCCAGGGTCACGAGGTCGGGCGTGACGCCGACGACGTGCATGTAGCCGCCGTAGCGCAGCCGCAGGCCGCTGATGACCTCGTCGAAGATCAACAGCGCGCCCTGCTCGCTGGCGATCTGGCGCAGGAAGCGCAGATAGTCGCGGCGCTGTTCCAGAAGACCGCTGTTGGCCGGCAGGGGTTCGACGATGATCGCGGCGATCTGGTTTTTGTGGGCGGCGAAAACCTCGCGCACGGCGGTTTCGTCGTCCAGGGGAACGACGAGCGTTTCGCCGGCGATGGCCGCCGGCACGCCGGCGCTGGTGGCGATGGGCTGCGTGATCAATCCGCTGCCGGCCTTGACCAGCAGGTGGTCGGCGTGGCCGTGGTAGCAGCCCTCGAACTTGAGGATCTTCGGCCGATTGACGGCGGCGCGGGCGAGACGGATGGCGGTCATCACCGCCTCGGTGCCGGAGTTGACGAAACGGACGCGCTCGTACTCGGGAAAGGCGGCGAGGACGAGCTCGGCGAGTTTGATTTCGCGCGCCGAGCAGGCCCCGAAGCTCAAGCCCTCGCGCAAAGCCGCCGTCGCCGCCTCGACCACCGCCGGATGGGCGTGGCCCAGGATCAGCGGCCCCCAGGACTGGACGAAATCGAGGTAGCGATGGCCGTCCGCGTCGATCAGAGATGCGCCTTCGCCGCGCGCGATGTAGAGCGGCGAGCCGCCCACCGAGCCGAAGGCGCGCACCGGGCTGTTGACGCCGCCGGGCATGAGCCTGGCGGCGCGTTCGTAGAGACGTTTCGATTCCGCGTAACGATCGGTCATGCCTCCTCCTTGTCGATCGGGCGATTCCGCAAAGCATCGATGACGGCCTCGGCCAGCGCCTCGGGCGTCGGGGCGCGGGAGACCGTCGGCGCGAAGCCGCGCTCGCAGAGCCAGGCCGCCGTCGTTTCGCCGATGGCGACGAGGGCCGCGCCGCGCGCCGCCGGATTGGCGGCGCAAAAACGCTCGGCCGCGCTCGGACTGGCGAAAACCGCCGCTTCGAACGGCGCGCTGACGACCGGCGGCGGCGGCTCGCCGTTCGCGTACACCGTCAATGGAAAAATTCTACACCCGCCCGCTTCGAGACCGGCGGCGATTTCTTTGCGGCCGATCGCGCCGCGCACGACGAGCGCCGGCGCGCCGGCCGGCAGCCGCGCGACGAGCGCCCGGGCCAAAGCCTCGCCCGTCGCCGGTTCGGCGACGACATC
>QZKR01000072.1 GCA_003598065.1 Myxococcales bacterium
CATGGAAGGTCCACCTCTAAGGCCATAAAGAACGCGGTCAAGCTCGCAGCCAATTTACATATAAAGGACGTTCCGGACATTATTTTAAAAGAATTGTCGGCGTCGGTGTTGACCGGGTAGCCGTACTTGCCCTTGTAGGTCTTCTGGCCCAGGCCGGCCACGACGACCTCGTGCCCCGCCTCGATGAGCCGGTAGCGGGGATAAAGCACTTCCATGTCCTGGAAATCCTGCTCGATCAGAATGCAGACGCGTTTCGCCATGGGTCGTTCCTCCCGTAAAAGCGCCGTCCGCGCCGAGGCGAAACGAACGCTCGCGGGGACTGTGCCGGGAACAGATTCAGCCTAGCACAGCCCGGAACGAGCGACAAGGGCCAAAGGCGCGGGGCGGCGGCGGTCGTCTTTCATGTAGGATGGCGGCCTGGCGGTGCAAATTCCCTTGGAGGAAAACCTCAGTGTTCCCGTGGTGATGCCAAGCGACCTAGGGCTGCCTTGATGGGGCGGCTGTCCTGTCCTCCCGCTGTTTGCGGGTGCGGGGCATGCTTGGAGTCCTCGACAAGCATGTCTGCGGAATCTTGCAGCGGCGGGCGCATGCTTGTCGCAAGCTCCAAGCATGGCGCACCGCTTGGCATCGCCGCTAGGCTTCCGGCTCCAGGACGTGGATGGCGTTGTCCAGCACCCACCGTTCCAAGGCGGCGAGGGCCCGCTCGGCGTAGGCAAGCTTGCGCTCGCTGCCGCGCTTCCGGCCCGGCGGCGGCGGCAGCATGGCATGGTTGACATGCGAAGGCTGGAAACGGTCCTGGGGCGTGGCGAGGTAATTCAGCATTCCGCCAAGCATCGTTTCCGGCGGCGGCGGCGGAATCGGCGCGCCCTGCAACCGCGCGGCGGACAGAATGGCGACCACCAGCCCGCAGGCGGCGCTCTCCACGTAGCCCTCGACGCCGGAAATCTGGCCGGCGAAAAGCACGCGCGGGTTCGTGCGCAGCCGCAGCTGGCGGTCCAGGAGGCGCGGGGCGTCGAGGAAGGTGTTGCGGTGCACCGTGCCGAAGCGCAGGAATTCGGCGTGCTCCAGCCCCGGGATCGTCCGGAAGATGCGTTTCTGGTCGGGGTAGGTCAGCCGCGTCTGGAAACCGACGAGGTTGTAGGCCGTGCCGGCCTTGTCCTCGCGGCGAAGCTGGACCACGGCGTGCGGGCGCTTCCCCGTCTTCGGATCGACGAGCCCCACCGGCTTCATCGGCCCGAAGGCCAGCGTGTCCGGGCCGCGGTCGGCGAGAACATCCACCGGCAGACAGGACTCGAAGAATTTCGGGTCTTCGAATTCGCGCGGCAAAACGCGCTCGGCGCGCACCAGTTCGTCCACGAAACGGCGGTAGGTCGGCTCGTCCAGGGGAAGGTTCAGGTAGTCGTCGCCGCCTTTGTCGTAGCGCGAGGCGAAAAAGGCCTTGTCCATGTCGATCGTCTCGGCATCGACGATCGGCGCGATGGCGTCGTAGAAGTGCAGTTCGCCGTAACCGGAGCCGGCCAGTTCGCGCAGGTAGTCGGCCAGCCGGCCGCCGGTGAGCGGCCCCGTGGCGACGATCGTCTCGAAGTCGCCCTCCGGAACGGCGTCAACGACGCCGGAGACGATTTCGACGTTCGGTTCGGCCTGCACTTTCTCCGTCATCCAGGCGGCGAAGCGCTCGCGGTCCACCGCCATCGCCCCGCCGGCGGGCACTTCGGCCCGAGCGGCGGCGGCCATGAAGAAGGAGCCCAGGCGGCGCATCTCCTCTTTCACCAGCCCGACGGCGTTCTCCAGCGAGCGGGCGCGGAAGCTGTTGGAGCAGACGAGTTCGGCGAAGCGATCGGAGCTGGCCGCCTCGGAGCGGGCCTGCGGCTTCTGTTCGTAAAGACGGACCAAGAAGCCCCGCCGCGCGAGTTGCAGCGCGGCCTCGCAGCCGGCCAGCCCCGCGCCGACGACGGCGATGTCAGGCCGCCGACTCATTTTTGCCGTCCGCCGCCGTCTTCGGGTCGTCCATCGTATGGCGGCAGGAGGGACAGCGCAACGTGACGCCGCCGTCGCTCTTCGGCCGCTCGACCATGAAGGCGTGATTGCAGGCCGGGCAGGCGACGGCGCGCGGCTTGTCCCAGGAGGCGAAGCGGCAGGATGGGAACTGGTCGCAGCCAAAGAAGAGTTTGCCTTTCTTGGTGCGCTTTTCGATCACTTCGCCCTTGCAGCCGGGCTCGGGGCACTTCATGCCCACCTTCACCGGCTTGGTGTTGCGACAGGCGGGGTAATTGGAGCAGGCGAGGAACTTGCCGAAGCGGCCGCGCTTGATCACCATCCGGCCGCCGCACTGCTCGCAGGTCTCGTTGGTGGTTTCGTCCGCCTGCAACACGATCCCCCCCGCCTCGTTGCGGGTGAATTCGCTGGTGAAATCGCAGTCGGGGTAGGCCGAACAGCCGATGAAGGAGCCGTTGCGGCCCCATTTGACGACGAGCTCGTGCTGGCACTTCGGACAGTTAAGGCCGGTGGGCGTTTCCTCGCGCTTGAGGTTGCGCATCGACTCCTTGGCCTTGGTCAGCGTCTCGGCGAAGGGTCCGTAGAAATTCTGCAGCAGGCTGAGCCAGTGGACCTGGCCTTCCTCCACCTCGTCGAGCCGCTCCTCCATCTGGGCGGTGAAGGCCGTGTTCATGATCGCCGGGAAGTTTTGGTCCAAGAGGTCGGTGACAACCCCGCCGAGTTCGGTGGAAAAAAGCTTGCCGGCGTTCTTCTGGACGTAATTTTTTTCCTGGATCGTCGAAAGGATCGTGGCGTAGGTCGATGGCCGGCCGATGCCTTGCTCCTCCAGCTCCTTGATCAGCATCGCCTCGGAGAAGCGCGGCGGCGGCTGCGTGAAATTCTGCTTGGCGTCGAGGTTGAGCAAAGCCAGCGTCTCGCCCTGGACAAGCTCGGGAAGCAGCGTGTCGCTCTCCGACTTCGGGGCGGCGCCGGCCTGGCCGTTGCCTTCGCCGTTCTCGGCCGCCTCCGGCTCGTCCTCCTCGCGGCCTTCCGTGTAGACCTTGGTGAAACCGGCGAACTTCATCACCTGGCCGGTGGCGCGCATCAGATAACGGCCGCAGGCGATGTCGAAAGTCGTGGCGTCGAAGACGGCCGGGGCCATCTGGCTGGCGACGAAGCGCTCCCAGATCAGCCGGTAGAGTTTGTACTGGTCCGGCGAAAGAAACGGCTTCATCTGGTCGGGATGGCGATCGACGTCGGTCGGCCGGATCGCCTCGTGCGCGTCCTGAGAGTTCTTGCGGTTCTTGTAGGTGTTCGGCTTCTCGGGCAGAAACGTCTCGCCGTAACGGCGGCTGATGAACTCGCGCACGGCCTGGATCGCCTGATCGGAGACGCGCGTCGAGTCGGTTCGCATGTAAGTGATCAGACCCACCGCCCCTTCGCCGCCGGCCTCCACGCCTTCGTACAACTGCTGGGCGACGAGCATGGTGTGCTTGGGCGAAAAGCGCAGCCGGCGCGAGGCGTCCTGCTGGAGCTTGGAGGTGATGAAGGGCGGGACGGGATTGCGCCGCCGTTCCTTCTTTTCGATGTTCGACAGGACGTGCGCGCCGCTTTTCAGTTCCTCGACGATCGCCTGCGACTGGCCCTGATTCGAGATTTCCGTTTTCTGGCCGTCGATCTTGAACAGCCGGGCGGCGAAATTCGGCGGCATGGAGCCCTGGTACAGCGCGGCGATGGACCAGTATTCGACGGGCTTGAAGGCGCGGATGGCGCGCTCGCGCTCGACGACCAGCTTGACGGCGACGGACTGGACGCGCCCGGCGGACAAGCCGCGCTGCACCTTCTCCCAGAGCAGCGGACTCAACTGGTAGCCCACCAGCCGGTCCAGGATGCGCCGCGCCTGCTGCGATTCGAATTTGTTCTGGTCCAGGGGCTGCGGATGCTCCAGCGCCTCGGCGATCGCGCTCTTGGTGATTTCGTGGAAAAGAATGCGGAAGATGTTGGGGTTTTTCTTGCGGATCTCCTCGGCGATGTGCCAGGCGATGGCCTCGCCCTCGCGGTCGGGGTCGGGGGCCAGATAAACTTTTTCGGCCTTTTCCGCTTCCTTGCGGATCTCGCGCAGGATCTTGCCCTTGCCGCGGATCACTTCGTATTTCGGTTCGAAGTGGTTTTCGACTTCCACGCCCAGGGCGTTTTTCGGCAAATCCTTGATGTGGCCCACCGAGGCGATGATTTTGAAATCCTTGCCCAAAAAGCGGGAGATCGTTTTGGCCTTGGTCGGCGACTCCACGATAACCAGAGACTTCGCCATAATGCCTTGTCCTTTCCTAAGCCGGCGTCAGCGCGCGGGCGGATGACGCCTCCTATAGCGCCGCCCCGGCTCCTGCCGGACGACGCCCTTCAATTCCAAAGCGAGCAGCGCTGCATTGACCTGACCGATGTCGCCCTGGCTTACGGCCAAAAGCTCGTCAACCGTCTGTTTGCCGGCGGAGATGGCGTCGGTCAACAGGTGTTCCAGATCGGATAAACCGGAAAGTTCTTCCGTTGCGATCGTTTCCGGCGTCGTTTCGGCCGGTTTCCCGGACGGAGACGGTCGCGCCGCCGCCGGTCGGCGGGTCTTGGCGCCAATGGCGCGGGCCAGGGGATCGAAGGGGTCGGCGGGTTTGGTCACCGCCGCCGCGCCCTCGGCCAAGAGCCGGTTGGGCAGCGCGCTCTGCGGCCGGCCGATATCGCCCGGCACGGCGAACAGCGTCCGCCCGAACTTTCGGGCGTAGTCGGCCGTATAACCCGCGCCGGAGGTTTCGACCCCTTCGACGACAACCACCGTCTCGGCGAGGGCGGCGATGACCGCGTTGCGGATCGGGAAGTTGGGCCGGTCCGGCGGCGTTTCCGGCGGAAACTGGGAGACGAGCGCCCCTTGGCCGGCGATCCGTTCCAACAGCTCGCGCGACGACGCCGGATAGGCGTTGAACAGCCCGAAGCCGAGCACCGCGACCGTCGTTCCTCTCGCGTCCAAAGCGCCCAGGTGCGCCGCCGTATCGATGCCTTCGGCCGCGCCGGAGATCACCGGCACGCCCCGCGCCGCCGCTTCCCGGCCGATTTCCTGGGCCACTTCGCGGCCGTAGCCGGACGGTTTGCGCGAGCCGACCACCGCCACGCCCTCGCGCCTCCAGGCCGCGCCCTGACCGCGCAGGAAAAGAATGGGCGGCAGGCGATCGGCGGCGGAAACCGTATAAGGGTAGCTGGCCTCGCCGCAATGAACGATTCGCGCCCCCAGGGCGGCAAGTCGCTTGAGGCGTTCTTCCAGACCCCGCCGGCCTTCCGGATCGGCCAGACGCGCTGCATCCTTCTCGGAAAGCCCCACGGCGCGCCATTCATCGGCGTTGCGCTCGAAGAGGCGGAGGTCGTTCAGGGAGCCCAGGGCGAGCCGCTGCCCCGCCGGGCCGAGCCGTTCGGCCAGGAACAAAAGGGCAAGCTGGCGATCCTCCGACATGGGCTTCCTTATAGGTGGCAGGCAACAGAGCGCCTATAAAGGAGAGCTACTATAGTCGGCGCGACCTCGCCGTCAAGGAAAAGTTGCGGGGGAGTTTTCGGGTGCCTTTAATACGTTAGCAAATTCAATGTGTTATGGATGCAAATTTTTTGGCGCGAAAACGGCCTATTACATTATATAGAGCGCCTTAGCGGAAAACTTTACGTGCGGGTAACCTCTCGTATGTCTCTTTCGCTCAGCGGTTGACGGCCGGCAGCGTTTCGAAATCCTCGGTGCGGGGGGTGCTCGCCAGGACGTCGCGGAGCCGTTCGGGCGGGGCGATCAGGTGTCTTTCCCGCAGGTCCAGCCAGCCGCCGAAAGACGTAAGAACGGCGGCCTTCTCGCCGTCCGGGCGATAGAAGATGTTGCGCAGCTTCATGCGCGAGGCGTCCGGGCTCAGGCCCGCCAACAGCAGTTCGACCGTCACCGGCTCCAGCAGGCGGACCTCGCGGAAATAGTCCAGTTCGTCGCGCCGCACCACCGGCCCGACGCCCAGCCGCTCGAACTCGCGCATCGAAAAGCCGTTGGCCTCGAAAAACATCATCCGCGCATCGGCCGCCATGTCGAGGTAGGCGCGGTTGGCCATGTGGGCGTTGAAGTCCATCGTTCCCCAGCCGGCGTGAAACACCCGGCGAAAACCGTCGCTCATCTTGGCCTCCTTAGAGTTTCTCCCGCCAAGCGGGGTTCGTCATTCCCGCACAAGCGGGAATCCAGGCCTTTTTGTACTGGACCCCCGCTTTCGCGGGGGTGACGGCTCAGGCGCCTGATGGAATAGGCTCTTGAGCACGTAGTTAGTTTTTTAACAAAACCAACTCTCCTTGTCAATCTTTTAATGAAACGCTATACTGTCGCCCATGCGTCTCGACGACTTCAGCCATCTGGAATGTCCGCTGGCCCGCGCCCTCGACGCCGTGGGCGAATGGTGGAGCCTGCTGATCGTCCGCGATCTGTTCTACGGCATCCGCACCTTCGACGCCCTCCGCGACGATCTCGGCATCGCCCGCAACGTCCTGGCCAAGCGCTTGAAGAAGCTCGAAGCGAAGGGCGTGCTGGAGAAGCGCGAGTACCAGCCGCATCCCCGGCGCTATTCCTATGGTTTGACGAAAAAAGGCAAAGATCTATTTCCCGTGATTCTGACCTTGGTAGAATGGGCCAACCGCTGGGAAGCGCCCGAAGGGCCGATCATTGAAATCGAGCACGCTTCCGGCGGCCATGCGATTCATCCGGAATTGGTTTGCGGCGAGTGCAAGCGCGCCGTCGATTACAAGCAGGTGAGATTGAAGGCCGGCCCCGGCGCGCAACGTCCGGAGGCCCTGCCCTTGCCCTTGAGAACGAAATAGGGAGGTTGGTTGCATGCGCGGAAAACTGGTTGTGACGCTGGTGCTGTTGCTTCTCGCGGCGGTGGGCTGCTCGACCGGCGATGATGAGGAACTTGCCGATCTCGACGGTGATGGCGATGCCGCCGTCGATGGCGACGTTGACGCCGACGGCGACGCCGAGGCGGATCTTCCCGACGGGGACGGCGACGCGGCCGAAGAAGAAGGCGAGGACGACAGCCCGCCGCCCGTCGAGTGCCGGCCGGAGATCCCCCTGCGGCCCTTGGATTTCGCGGCGGACGAAACCTTCGATCTCGGCCCCTACCTGATGCAGCCCACGCCCACCGGCATCGTCGTCATGTGGCGGACGATCGAGGAAACGGACGGCGCGGTGCTGTTGGGCGAGGGCGACGAGCCGGAGCGCACGATCGAGCAGGAAGGGATTTCGACGATTCACGAAATTCCCATCGACGGCCTGGAGCCGGACACGCGTTACGGCTATCGCGTCCGTTCGGGAGAACTCGTCTCCGCCCTGCATCATTTCCACACCGCTCCCGAACCAGGGCAGGGTTTCCGCTTCGCGTTGTGGGGCGACAATCAAAACGGCCCCGAGGTCTTCCAAACGGTCGTCGCCGGCATCGCCGCCGTCCAGCCCCATATCCTGCTCGGCGTGGGCGATCACGTTCAGACCGGCAGCGAGGACGCCCTCTGGAAAGATCAGCTTTTCGGTCCGGCGCGGGCGCTGTTTCACGAAGCGGCGTTTTTCCCGGCCATCGGCAACCACGAGCAGAACAGCCAGAACCTGTACGACCTCTATTCGCTGCCGCCGTGGTCGGACGATCCGCAGAACGAATCGAACTACAGCTACACCTACGGCAACACCTTTTTCCTGGTGATCAACGTCTTCAGGATCTTCTTCCCCTTGGGCGACCACGAAACCGAGCTGAGCCAGTGGATCCGCGAGCAGGCCGCCTCGCCCGCCGCCCAGGCGGCTGCGTGGCGCATCGCCTACGCCCACGAGCCGGGCTATTCCGAAGGCTGGGGCAACGGCTCCTGCACCTACGACGGCAATCAGCCGGTGCGCGGCTGGCTCTTGCCGCTTTTGGCCGAGAACCGTTTCCATGCCTATTTCGCCGGCCATACGCACGGCTACGAGCGGGGCGTGGTGGAAGGCGGAGTAGTGGAGATCATCAGCGGCGGCGGCGGCGGCGGGCTGGACGCCTGGTGTCTGGACTGGCCGGAAACGACCGTGGCCCATTACGCGCACCATTTCCTGAACGTCGAGGTCGGCTGCGACACATTGCGCATCGAGGCCACTTATCCCGACGGCGAGGTGTTCGACTGGGTCGAGCTGGCGAGCGATTCCTGGGGTACGCTGGTGGACGAGGGGCCCGCGGAAGACCTGCCGCCCCCCGTCGTCAATATCGATTCGCCGACGCTGGGAGAGCAGCGGGTCAGGACGTTGGCGGGGGCGGCTGGGAAATAGGTCGGGAGTATGCGTCTTATGAGGACGGGCGAAATCGGGTAGGCTTAGCCTACGTGTAGGTGTGCGGACTGTTTGATGTGTGCCATGGCTTGCTTGCAAGCCATGTGCTTCAACTCAATGGTTATTTCATGAAACATGCTTTGCAAGCAAAGCATGGCACACGTTCTCCTAATTCTCAAGCAGGCCACCCGCTCGTCAGTCCTCAAAACCCCAGCGCCAGGGCCAGCCGTTTTTTCACCTCGTCGAACACAGCATTCGGAATGACGCCGGCGCGCTTGGCCAAGCGCTCGGTCGAGAGGGTGCGCAACTGGTGAGCGAGAATCAGGCTCTCCACCTTCAACCCGCCGTCCGGAGGCCGCGCCGTCACGGCGAAGGCATGCTTGAAGCGGATGTTGCTCGTGATCGGAACCGTCCAGACCAGACCGTGCGGCAGCCGGTTGAACTCGTCCACGGAAACGATCAGGCAGGGGCGACGCCCTCCCTGCTCGCGGCCTTTCACCGGCTCCAGGTCCACCCACCAGACCTCGCCGCATTTCGGCGTTTTCCTCGGCTCCGTCATGGAGCATCCCCCTCGTCCAGACCGTCCTTGAGGGTCGCGTCCCAGCGCTCCCGTTCGGCGACCTCGGCGTTCCACAACTCCGGATCGTCCCGCATGGCCTGGAAGTCCCGCCTGGCCTGCTCCCAGAACAGGCGCTGGCGATATTCGGCAAGGGCTTTCTCGATCACGTCCTGCATGGTAGCGTTGGTGCGCCGCGCCAGGTCGCGCAGCAGATCCCTCGCCGTTTCGCTGATTCGCACGGTTGCGCCCGGCATTACGGACCTCCTTGCTTTGCCTGCCCGCACCAGCGCCCTGTGAAATTCGCTGGCACGATTATCTACGAAAAAGTATACTGTTTTGTATACTATTATGTCAACCAGAAAGTCGGAGGAAACGCCAAGCCGAGGACGAGGGCGGGGCCTCCGAGACGATCAAGACCCAGATCCGCTCGCGCAGGACGTTTCGAGGGGACGGAAGAAAGAAAATGACGGACAAAATCATTGCCCAGCTTGTTCATTCGTGATAACCGTCCAGACCAAATCATCCAAGGAGGAAGAACATGGATCCCGCCAAGGATCTTTTCCCGCCGTCGCGCGGGAGGAGGATCGCCGTTTTTTTACCGATCTTTTGCCTATCGGTCTTTTTCCCAGCGCTCGGGTTCGCGACGCAGGAGACGAGCAACTTGCCTATCGACACCGGCACGACGGCCTGGATGCTGGTGAGCACCTCCCTGGTTTTGCTGATGGTGCCGGGGCTGGCCATGTTTTACGGCGGACTGGTGCGCACGAAAAACGTGCTGGGCACCATGATGCACAGCTTCGCGGCCATGGCGATCATCGGCGTCCTGTGGGCGGTTTGCGGCTATGCCATGGCCTTCGGCCCTGGTTCGGGCTGGGTCGGCTGGGACTGGAACCTCGTGCTGCTCTCCGGCCTGGACAACGGCCTGTACCCGATCACCGTCAACGGCCAGCCGATGGCCATCCCGGCCCTGGTATACGCCATGTTCCAGGGCAAATTCGCCATCATCACCCCGGCCCTGATCGCCGGCGCCTTCGCCGAGCGGGTGTGCTTCAGGGGTTACTGCCTGTTCATCGCCTTGTGGAGCCTTCTCGTCTACAACCCGCTCTGCCATTTGATTTGGTCGCCGGACGGTTTTCTGATGGGCAAGGCGATCGACTTCGCCGGCGGGACGGTCATTCACATTTCCTCCGGTGTCGCCGGCCTGGTGACGGCCCTGTATCTCGGCTCGCGGCGCGGCTACCCGGCCACCGCCATGCACCCGAGCAACCTGGTCATGACGATGACCGGAGCCGGATTGTTGTGGGTGGGCTGGTTCGGTTTCAACGCCGGCAGCGCCGTCTCCTCGGGCGTCCAGACCGCCCAGGCCTTGACCGTGACCCAGATCGCCGCCGCCAGCGGCGCGCTCACCTGGATTCTGATCGAAGGGATACATTTGAAAAAAGCCACGAGTCTGGGCATGGTGTCCGGCATTCTGGCGGGCCTCGTGGCGATCACGCCGGCGGCGGGCGACGTCCGCCCGGCCGGCGCGATCCTGCTGGGCCTGCTGGCCGCCGTGATCTGCTACGGAGGCTTGCGGGTGAAAAGCCGGTTGGGCTACGACGACTCGCTCGACGTGTTCGGCATCCACGGCGTAGCCGGCATCGTGGGCGCGCTCGGGTTGGCCTTTCTGCTTCGTCCCCAGGACGGCCGCTTCCCCGTCCTCGAACAGTTCGGCTATCAGGCCGCGGGCGTTGCGGCCAGCCTCGTTTATTCGGCGATCGTGACCCTGATCCTGGTGGTTTTGGTGGACAAGCTGGTCGGCCTCAAGCTGAGCGAGCCCGAGCAGATGGCCGGCCTGGATCGCAAGCTGCATGGCGAGCACGCCTATGGGCTGCTGAATCTGGATTGACCGAAACGGATCGTTGGCAGGGAGGGAGGCCCGCGATGAAGATGATCGTGGCGATAATTCAGCCGGACCGGCTTGATCCCGTGCGCGAGGCGCTGATTCGCGCCGAGATCACGCGCATTACGGTCAGCCGCTGCGCGGGGCGCGGGCGCGCGCAGGAAACGTATCTCTATCGCGGCGAGGTAGTGCCCCCGACGTTGCACCCCCAGGTTCGGCTGGAAATCGCCTGCAACGATGCGTTCGTCGAGATCACCGTCAACGCCATCCTGGGGGCGGCGCGCCGCGACGGCGGCAAGACGGGCGACGGCAAGATCTTCATCCTGCCGCTCGAAGAATGCATCCGCATCAGCAACGGCGAGCGCGGCGGCGAGGCCATCTGAGGGTTTGGCCTGACCTTGCCTGCCCTCCCCCCTCTCGTAAAACTGGACAAACGCGCCGTTTCGCCGACAATAGCAGGCGGACGCCGCCCATGAGCGGCGGACGGAGACAAACGTGCGCATCATCATCGTCACCGGATTGTCGGGCTCGGGCAAATCCACGGCGATCCACGCCTACGAGGACCGCGGCTTCTTCTGCATCGACAACCTGCCGGTGGTGATGATCCCCGGGTTGATCGAGGCGGCCTCCAAATCGGCCGGCGCGCCGCAGGCGATCGTCTTGGGCATCGACGCCCGCGAGCGGACCTTCTTAAGCGAGTTCCAGCGCGTCGCCGAAACCATCCGCGAGGCGGGCCACACGATCGAAATCCTCTACCTCGAAGCGCGCGACGACGTCCTGATCCGCCGTTTCTCCGAAACCCGCCGCCGCCACCCGCTGCACGGCCTCGACATCGGCCGCGCCCTGGCGCTGGAGAAGGAGCTTCTGGCCCCGCTGCGCGCCGCCGCGACGACCGTGCTGGACACCTCGGAGATGACGATTCACGACCTGAAGAAGCAGATCCACGCCCTCATCGATCGCTCCTCCGACGCCTCGCCCCTGACCGTGACGCTGATGTCCTTCGGCTTCAAGTACGGCGTGCCGCTCGAAGCCGATCTCGTCTTCGACGCGCGCTTTCTGCCGAACCCGTATTTCGTGCCGGCCCTCAATCCGCTGACCGGCCTGGACCAGGACGTGTACGACTACGTGATGAGCGCGCCGGAGGCGGCGGAACTCGTCGGCCGGCTGGAGGACTTCCTGCGCTTCTCCCTGCCCCTGTACGAAAAGGAAGGAAAGGCGTATCTTACCGTCGCCGTCGGCTGCACCGGCGGCCGGCATCGCTCGGTGGCCGCCGTGCGGGCCCTCGGCGAATTCGTCGGCCGCGAGTTGCCGCGCTACGCGCTTTCGTTGCGCCACCGGGATAAAGACAAGAAATCGTGATCGTGGTAGAATAGTATTTTCAGGACTCGCTCGCCTTTCGCCCTCATACCCACGAGGTGACGTATGTCGTTCAATCGTCCGTTGGCCGTCATCGCCGTTTTGCTCGCGTTTTCAACCGCCTTCGTCGCGTCGGACCTCCTCGCGACCGCCCGCATCGTCGGCGGCCACGAGGCCGAGCCCGGAGCCTGGCCCTTCGTCGTGTCGCTCGGCTACCGCGACTCCGGCAGCGCCTACGACGCGCATTTCTGCGGCGCGACGCTCGTCGCCCCGGGCTGGGTGGTCACGGCCGCCCATTGCATGGTCGATCCGTGGCATCCCTGGGAGTCGATCAGCCCCTCCACCTTCGACGCCGCGATCGGCCGGCAGGATCTGACAAGCAACGACGGCGAACGGATCGACGCCGAGGCGGTGTTCATCCATCCCGACTGGGATTCGGACCTGATGGACGGCGACATCGCCTTGGTCAAGCTGGCGAGCGATTCGACGCTGCCGCCCGCGCCGGCTCTCGTGGACCCGTCCACGGAGGAAGCGCTCGCCTCGCCGGGCGCGCTCGCCACCACCCTTGGCTGGGGGCTGCTGTCGGAATCGAGCTGGGACCGTTACCCCGAGCGGCTGATGCAGGTGGAAGTGCCGCTGGTGACGCGGGAACTCTGTTCCGAAGCGCGGGAGTATCGCGACCGCGTGACGGAAAACATGATCTGCGCCGGAGTGGCGGAGGGCGGCAAGGATTCCTGCCAGGGCGACAGCGGCGGGCCGCTGTTCGTGGCGTTGGACGAGGAGCGCTATGCATTGGCCGGCATCGTCAGTTGGGGCATAGGCTGCGGCCAGCCGGGCAACTACGGCGTCTACACGCGCCTGGCCAACTACGCCGAATGGATCGCGCAGACGATCCGCGAGAACTCCGAGAACTGCGAGACGGCCTGCGAGGGCAAACAATGCGGCGAAATCGACGGCTGCCTCTGCGGCGCTTGCGGGATCGACGAAACGTGCGAAGCGGGGCGGTGCGAGGAAATCTGCCATCCGGCCTGCGACGGCAAACCGTGCGGCGAGGACGGCTGCGGCGGCCTTTGCGGCGAGTGCGCCTCGCCCTCGGTCTGCGAGGAAAGCCAGTGCGTCTGTCACCCCGCCTGCGAGGGTAAAGCTTGCGGCCCCGACGGCTGCGGCGGCGAATGCGGTTCCTGCCTGGACGGCTTCACCTGCGACGGCGGCGGGCAGTGCCAGGAGATCTGCGTTCCTCTGTGCGACGACAAGGAATGCGGCGACGACGGCTGCGGCGGCCTTTGCGGCGAGTGCGCGGACGGCCTGGCATGCGAAGCCGGCTTGTGCAAAGCCGTGTGCGCGCCCGATTGCGACGGCCGGGAATGCGGCGAGGACGGCTGCGACGGCTCGTGCGGCGAGTGCGCGGAAGGCCTGGAGTGCGACGCTGGCGTCTGCGGCGTGGCCGGCGACGGCGACGCGACCAGTGACGGCGACACGGACGGCGACGGCGACGCGGGCGGCGACGGCGACGCGGCCGGCGATGGCGATGCAGCCGACAACGGCGACGCGGAAACGACGACGATGAAGATTTCCAATGACGGCTGCCGGAGCGAGGGCGTCGCCGCGGCGTGGCTGCTTCCTCTGCTGATGCTGGCGGCGTTCCTGCGTCGGCCGCGCCGGGCATAATAGAATTGCTTAGATCGTATTTACATCGATCCCTGGCGAGTCCCGCCAAGGAGGCGAAGATGACTGCGCGTTGGCTGGCTGCCGTCGCTTGTTGCCTGACGATTCTCTTCCTTATCCCTCGGCCGGCCTGGGCCGCCAACGAAGACGTGGGGGATGTGGCGCTGGTCGAAGACGTGGGCGGCGTCGTCTACGGGGGGCTGGGCTGGGAGCCGGGCTTCGCCCGCGAAGCGGCCAAGCTGTTCTACCAGACGCACGGCGACGATTACGACGGGATCTTCGTTTTCGGCGCCGAGCCCATCGCGGGGCTGTTCAACGTTCAGACCGGCTGGCCGGTGATCTGGGACACGCTGGGCATCGGCTACACGGAGGAGGAGAAGTTCGACGGCAGCGCCCTGTTCGGCTCGGCGGGGCGGCTGAAGCAGGCCGTCAAGATGGGCGATCTGAACGCGCTGCCGGACGACCCGAACGGAATAACATACTCTTTCACAGCTATCGAATTGATGGCGCACGAGTACGGCCATCACTGGATGGCCTGGATCATGCTCGACCTGGACGACGGCCGGGGGCCGATTCCCGTGCTGCGCGGCTGCGAAGTGACGGAGGAAGGCGAACTCGACCCCAACGGCCACTGGTCGGCGCACTTCCATCATCCATCCGTGATGTACGGCGGCGTCATCGAGGACCTCGGAAACGGCCAGTTCAGAGGGACCAACGGACCCCGCACCTACACGCCCCTGGACCAGTATCTGATGGGCATCCGTCCGCCGGAGGAAGTGCCGGAGATGTGGTATGTCGTCAAGGACGGCGACGACCCCCGCGCCGGCGTGGATTCCCTTCCTTATTTCGACTGGTACGTCGAGGAGTTCGCCGGCGAACGGGTCGATTTCGGCATCGACGACGTCATCCGCGCCAACGGCCCGCGCGTTCCGGCGACGGAAGAGTGCCACCTGAAGATCGCCTTCATCCTCGTCCACGCCGAGGGGACGCGTCCCATGCCGCAGGCGATAGAAAAGGTGGACCGCTACCGCCGGGCGCTGGAGGAATGGTGGCCGGCGGGCACCGATTACCGGGGCTCGATCGACACGACCCTGGACGGGTGCGGAACCGGCACGGCCGGCTGTCCCGGGGAAGCGTCGTCCCAGTGCGGCGAGCTTCCCGCCGACTGCGTGGACGGCGAGCAGCGCTGCAACGGCCTCACCATCGCACAACTTTGCCGCAACAGCCGCTGGGTGACGGTCGATACCTGCGTGGAGAGCGAAACCTGCCTCGACGGCGCGTGCTATTCCCCCGACGAAGACGGCGACGTTCCCGAGGACGGGGATAATATCGAGGACGGCGACGCATCGGCAGATGGCGATGTCCCGACCGACGGCGACAAACCGGACGGCGATGGCGCGGAGCCTGCCGACGGCGATGCTCCCGTGGACGGCGACCGCGACTCGATCGACGGCAACCTCCCCGACGGCGACGGCGGCTCGTCGATCATTCCGCCCGAGACGGACGGCAGCGGCGGCGGGTGCTCGACGGCGGCGGGCGGCTCGGCGGCGTGGGTGTTGCTCTTGGCGCTCGGGGCGTTGGCGCGGCGCGAAACGAAAAAGGCTAGTTGACCATTTCTATCCGGGCCCGGCCAGGTAGAGCTTGACCGTGGCGGGTTGTCTCTATCCTTGAATCCTCAGAAATCCTTGGCGCAGCGGAAACCGACGTCGGCCTGGGGATGGGACGGTTCCCCGTTGCGGCGGGTCGAGGCGCGCATCGCCGACCTCGAATAGATGTGGCTCGCCCCGCGCACGACGCGCTCTTCGGCCGCGCCGACGGGCGGATCGAGCCAGGCGCCGCCGTCAACGGGCGCATTCGTGTAGTCGGGGTGGTACACATCCTCCACCCATTCGGCGACGTTTCCCAGCATGTCGTAAAGCCCCCAGGCGTTGCCGAGAAGCGCGCCCGCCGGCTGTTCGTTTTGCTGCGCTTCCTCCACCGACCATTCGTAGTCGATCAGGCACTCGAAGCTGCCGCCGCAAGGGTAAATCGTGGCGGAGCCGGCGCGGGCGGCGTACTCCCATTCCGCCTCCGAGGGCAGGCGACCGCCGGCGAGTTCGCAGAACGTGCGCGCCAGAGGCCAGGGGACATTCTCCACCGGACAGGTGTTGCAGGCGTAAGCGCTGGGATTGCCGCCCATGACCTGGGCGTATTGCACCTGCGTGATTTCGTAGGTCGAGAGATAGAACGGCTGCAGCTCCACGCGATGACCGGGCTGTTCGTCGGGCTCGCAGGCCGTATCCTGGCTGGAACAACCCATCTGAAACGTGTAAGGCGGCCTGGTCTGGGCGGGCGGGATCTGCACCCAGCCGATCTCGACGGCCGGCCGCCGCCGCCCGCGCACGCAACGCGCCCCCTCTCCGTGGTTGTCGCCGGGAGATTTCCAACTGATGGCGGCCGTTTCGAAGTCGATCGCGAAATAGGCCTCGGCGGCGGGTTGGGCGAGCGTATTCGTCCACAGCGCGAGGCAGTCGCCCTCGAACGCCTCCACCCAGTAGCAGCCGCCGGCCGGCCCCTCCAGACTCGCACAGCCGTTGCAGTCGGCCGAATGGCAATTATCCAGGTAGGGGCAGCGATCGTCGAGCTTGCAGGCCCCGCCGGCCGCCGTGGCTTCGCAGCCGCGGATCGTCTGACGCAATTCGAGCAGGCTCGGCAGACGCCAGTCGTCGTGACCGGCGTAATCGAGTTCGTCGCAATACCGCCAGGCGTCGTTTTGCGACCGCGCCGAGACGCCGCCCACCGGCGCGGCGGTAATCGTCCACATGAGTCCTGTCGCTTCATCGACCCACACCGGATCCGTGGGGGGCTGTTCTTCCTCCCGCTCCGCTTCCCGGTCCTCGTCGCCGTCGATCATATCGCCGTCGGTCACGTCGCCGTCCGAGGCGTCCCCATCGACGATGTCGCCGTCGGCGGGCCGGTCCTCGTCGCCATCGCCATCGACGGCGGCGACGATGCGGACCGCCCAGACGCGATAGACGCCCGGCGGATTGTCCGGCGTCTTGAGAGCCCAGAGAAAGGTCAGAAGGTCGCCGACGGCATACTCCGGCCCGTCGAGCGCGCCCACCAGCCGCATCTTCTGTTCCCCGCCCGCGCTTGCTGTCTGGCCCTGGATCTCGCGATAACCCTCGCGGTTCGGCGAGCTAAGGATCGCCAGCGTCACGTCTTGCGGCTGGGGGAAATCGGTGTAGAGATCGACGGTGAAGGGCCGGGCGAGGGCGATTTCGTCCGGCGCGTCCAACCGGATGATCTGCGGCGAACTGGCCAGCGCCGAGCCCTCCGGCCGGCCGGAGG
>QZKR01000065.1 GCA_003598065.1 Myxococcales bacterium
TTCCCTGCCCACCCCGCCACGGCTCCCGCCGGTTGCCGCCGACCATTGGTCTTTACCTCATTAAGTGAATGGTATTAGTCGTGAGACTATGGCACCCGCCATCACCGCTACGGCTAAATAAGCAACTCTCCCTCGACTCGCGGCAGAAGCACCGTCACGCGGGTCCCCTTGCCTTCCTCGCTTTCGATCTCGATGTTGCCGTCGTGCTTGCGCACGATGCCCATGGAGACGGAAAGCCCGAGGCCCGTCCCCTTCGACGCGCCCTTGGTGGTGAAAAACGGCTCGAAGACGCGTCGCAAATGCTCCTTGGAAATGCCCTTGCCCGTGTCGGCCACCCTCACTTCCACGAACGCGCCCGAGGAATCCTCGTCGGCGGAAATCGTGATCGATCCTTCCCCTTCGATCGCCTCGGCGGCGTTGAGCACGAGATTGGTGAACACCTGGATCAGCTGCCGGCTGTCGCCGTTGACGATCAACGGCTCGGGCTTCAGCTTGATGACCTTCTTGATGCGCTCGCCCTTGTGGTACTTGTTGGTCAAAAGCAGCGTGTCCTTGAGGATCTGGTTGATGTCCACGAATTTCTTCTGAGGCTGCCGCTCGCGGGCGAAATCCAAGAGGCTGTTGACGATGTCGCGGCAGCGCTGCGTCTCCTCGACGATGAGCGTGAGATCCTCGTGGCGCGGGTCCTCGGGCGGCGCATGCTTCAATAGCAGACTGGAGAGCGAGAGCACGGCGGTCAGCGGGTTGTTGATCTCGTGGGCCACGCCCGCCGCCAGCCGGCCGATCGAAATCTGCTTCTCCATGCGCGAAAGCTGCTCCTCGGTGATCTGCCGCAGCTTGATGTCCCGCTCGCGCACCGCGCCGACCATCGTATTGAACGATTTGGCCACCTGAACCAGCTCGGAGCCCGATAGAATGCGCAGCTTGGTCACGAGGTCGCCCTTGGCCACCTTCTCCATGCCTTCCGCCAGTTCGCGCACCGGGCGCAGAAGCCAGGCCGAGAAGAGGTAGGACATCAGGAAGCCGAAGACCATGCCGCCGACGATCAGGCTGGAGAAGAGAATCGTCGTGCGCCGCTGGATGCCGCGATAGATGTCCTCCGAGGTGCCGATGCCGAGCATGCCCACCACGCGGCCCCGCTCGTCGCGAATCGGCGAGTAGGCGGTGAAGAAGATCTCGCCCATCAGCCGCGCGGCGCCGACGTAGTCCTGCCCTTTTTCCAGGACGGTTCTGGCGATCTTCGGATCGGCGCGGCTGCCCAGGGCGTCGCGGATCGTGGTGGAAATGCGCTCGTCGCGCATGAAGACGGTGGTTTTGTAGCGCTGGTTGCCGACGGTGGCGATGAGGTCGTGCATCGAGAAGGCAAGCTCGTTGTTGCCGTTGAGCCGCCGGCCCAGAACCAGCGCGCCGCCGCCCTTGATCGGCGCGGCGGCGAGCATGAACATCGACGGCTGGCCGGATTCGGCGTAGCCGAGCCGCTCTGCGACCGCGTCGTCCAGGATCGCGATCGAGGCGTGCGGCTGGGCTTCGAGCTGGGCGGCGTCGGCCAGATCGACAAGCGCCGTCGGCTTGAGGGCGGCGACGTCCGCCGGCTCGGACAAGGCCCGCACAATGTACTTCGTCTCGTCTTCGGGCGGCTCGGCGTCCTCCGCCGCGACCGGCGGGGAGACGTTCGGCGCGGCGCGAATCGCCGGCGTCGAGGAGCCCCGCTCCTCCATGTAAATAAGCGTCGTCAGATCGCCCTGGTCGAGCAGAAAGAAATCCAGCGGCGGCTCGTCGAGGAAGAATTTCTGGTAGTCGGCGGCGACGGTGCGGCGGTCGGTGCGCGTGGCGAGCGCATGGGCGATGAGCTTCATGCGCTCCAGCCGCCCCGTGAACATCTGTTCGGCCACCTTCAGATCCATCTCGACTTTCGCGCTGACCAAATCCTCCACTTTGCGGTTGAAGACGGCGTTGCCGATGAAAATCGTCGCCGAGGCGGAGGAGACGATCAGAACGACGAAAGCCAGAAAAAGCCGGTTGCGCATCGAAAGCTTTTGCAACCACTCAAGAATTCCGTACCAATAGGTTCGTTTGGGAAGAGCTTCCTCGGGGATGGTGAGATCCTTCTCTTCGTCCGCCACGGCGCGTCTCCTTTCCAGTGGGCAACCAGAGCGAGAACTCCATCACGCGCGCGAACCCGGTTCGACCGGTGTATTTATTTAACACACGTATTTTGTTTTAATACACCTGCCGAGAATTTACCAGCAAACAAATAAACAAAGCAATTACAAATAGATAGATAAAAATCAGTAGTAATTTTGTGTATATATTTTAAATACAATTTCCGGTCTGATTCGGGATGTATCATGACCGACTCATCTCGTCAAGCACAATTTTTGCATTCATTTCAGACTGTTACGGTTGTATAAAAATTTGGCATGCCCGTTGCAGTTAGAAAAGGGCGTGTGACGGTTGGACGTAAGGTCCCCGATGAGAACAGGGTTGAAAGATAGGAGGTCCGCCATGAAAAAAGCTATCGCTTACGCCTGCGACGTGATCCTGGGCCGCACCGGCGAAGTCATCAGCCGCGACTACCAGAAGGACCTGATTCGCAAGCACGCAGAGGAAAACGGCATCGAGATCGTCCGCTGGTTCGAGGATGAGATGTATGAAGAAGACATCCTCTCCCGCCCCGGCGTCCGGGCGATGCTGGCCTGCGAGGAAAGCTGCGACATGCTGCTGGTCGAGCGCGTGTGGTCCCTTTCCCGCTCCTGGCCGGCCCTGACCGCTTTCTTCAACGAACTGGAAACGAAGGGCCGCAAGCTGGAATCGGCGACGACGATGTGGGATTGCGTGTCGCAGATGTGCCGCCGGCGCTTCGACTCGACGCTCGCCGGCCCCAAGGCGAAGAAGGAACTCGTAGCCAGCACGGACGCCATGCCCGTTCACATCAAGAAACCCGCTCGCCTCGTGTTCGCGACGCTCAAGTCCAAGCCGAGTTTGGTCCGCGCCTAATCTTCGCGAACAGGCTCCGTAACGGCTATCCGCGCGCCCATCCTCGGATGGGCGCGCGGCTGACGAGACAAGGAGACGAGGATGACGAACTTCTCCGAAGCCGGCCGTCCGATCATGTGGAACATCGGCCATCCTTGGATCATGTATCTCCTTTTCGGTCTGGCGCTGCTGATTTTCTCGATCGGCGCCTGGAAGCGCATTGAGTACTGGCGGCAGGGCAAGGCGGACGGCGAGCGGCTCTCCGACTTCGGCCGGCGCGCCTGGCTGCTCGCCAAGGAACTGCTCGGGCAGAAGCGCGTCCGCCAATCCAGTTTCCCCGGCTTCTTCCACAGCCTCATCTTCTACGCCTTCGGCGTGCTGATCGTCACCACGGGCGTCGTGGCCTTCGACTACGACTTCGGCACGAATTTCTTTAGAGGCTGGCTTTACGTGTTCCTCACCGTCGCCGCCGACGCGGCGGGCCTGCTGATCCTCGTCGGCGTGGGCATGGCCGTCTGGCGACGCTACGTCAAGAAACCGAAAACCTTGGAAACGAAGCTCGGCGACACCGTGGCCCTGGCGCTGATCGCGCTCTTGGTCGTCACCGGCTTTCTCACCGAGGGTCTGCGCATCGCCGTCAAGGGCGACGAATGGATGTGGCTCACGCCGGTGGGCGTCGCTTTCTCCTGGCTGTTCGCGGGCGTCTCGGCCTCGACCGGCGAAACGATCCATGTCGTGCTGTGGTGGCTGCACACCGTCCTGGCCATGGGCTGGATCGCCTCCATCCCTTACACCAAGTTCGTCCACCTGCTCGCGCTGCCGACCAACGTCTTCTTCCAGCGGCTCAGTTCGCGAGGCGAGTTGCAGCGCGTCGATCTGGAGGCGCTGATGAGCGCCGACGATTTCGACGAAGACGCCTTCTCGGTGGGCGTCGAACGCTCCTCCGATCTCACCTGGAAGCAGCGGCTCGACGCCGATTCCTGTCTCAACTGCGGCCGCTGCGAGGAGATCTGCCCGGCGGCGATGGCCGGCCAGCCCTTCGGGCCGCGCCAGTTGATCCAAGGCTTGAAACGCGGTCTTGCCCAGGCTCAGGCTGCTATGCCGGTCAAAAGCGTCGGCGCGGAAACGGCCAACCCCTCGCCGCCGTTCGTGGGCGAGATCTTCGACGAAAACTTCATCTGGCTCTGCCGCACCTGCACCGCCTGCATGGAGGTCTGCCCCGCCTGCATCGACCACGTCGATACGCTGATCGAAATGCGCCGCAACGAAGTCATCATGCAGGGCCGCATCCCGGCCGACGCGGCGCGGGCGATGAAGATGCTGGAAAGCCTCGGCAACCCCTTCGGGGCGCAGTCGGCGCGCGTCGATTGGGTGAGCGAACTGGGCGTGAGGGTGGTCGGCCCCGGCGAGCCAGTGGACGTCCTGTACTGGATCGGTTGCTGCACCACCTTCGACCCAACCAAGCAGAAGATCGCCACCGACCTGGCGAAGCTTTTGGCCAAGGCCGGCATCGATTTCGGCGTGCTGGGCGAGAGCGAGCACTGCTGCGGCGACCCGGCGCGGCTGATGGGCCAGGAGCAGCTTTTCCAGACGATGGCCAAGATGCAGATCGAGGAGTTGAACAGCCGCAAATTCAAGGTCCTGCTCACCAACTGCCCGCACTGCTACAACGTGCTGAAGAACGAGTACCCGCAGTTCGGCGGCGTCTACAACGTCGCGCACCACGTCGAGTTTCTGCACGAGATGCTGTGGAGCGGCGAACTGAAGCCCGCCTGGGGCGAGAAGCGCCGCATCGCCTACCACGATCCCTGCTATCTCGGCCGCTATCAGAAGATCTACGAGGCCCCGCGCGAGGCCTTGAAGGCGATCCCCGGCGCGGAGGTCGTGGAGATGAAGCACTCGCGCGAGCGGAGCCTCTGCTGCGGCGGCGGCGGCGGACATTTCTGGATGGACATCAAAAAGGGTGAGCGGATCAACAACCTGCGCGTCGAGGAAGCCCATGCCGAGGGCGCGGACACGATCATCACCTCCTGCGCCTACTGCATGCAGATGATGGTCGATTCGGTGAAGCTGCTGAACTACGACGAGGACGTGCAGGTGATGGACCTCGCCACCCTCGTCCTCAACACCCTGGAAGCGAAGGGAGAGAAGAAGAAAAACTAGCGCGCGGCGCTAAACAAACTGAATCTCGATGGAGCAGGTTTTCCAACCTGCTCCATTTGTTTTTTTTGAGGAGTTGAATTGCACACAACCCAGCCATCCTCCACTTCCAAAACATAGCGCACATTCCCGTCGCTTGTCGCATTCTAGCTCGATTACCTGCTCGGGAATTTCGCCTGTATGGTCACTCTAATCCGCTTGGCCGCCTCGACCGCTTCGAGTCCGTCTTCCTCCTCTATCGACTCGATGTAATCGCCCAGGTAACGGGACGTCTCCGAATAAGAGTCGAGGAGTTGAAGATCACCCTCCAGGCTTGAAAGCTCCGGCTCGTAATTCAGGCATTTCTTTTGGAGAAGAAGCAGATCATGCGTCTTGGGGGGAATTTGCCCGTGGAAAACCAGAACGGCCTTGAGCAGTTTTTCAGCCGCTTGTTGCGCGTGGAAGCAAACCGTGTCCCACGGCACCTGTCGGCCATTGATGTTGTTCTGAATATTGAGGAGATCGCTATCGGCTTTTTCAATCCACGCTTTATAATCCGCCGCCTTACTGCTCATAGAGCACCCTTCCCTCCTGCTCGATGACGGAAAGAAAAGAAGACTTCACGCCCTTCAACCCCTCCACTTCCTCCGGCGTATAGACAATGATGTCCATCGCCCACTCGCGGATGCCGAATAGCTTGCTGATCGCCAGGCGGCGCTTCGACGGCTTTTGGTCGGTTTCCATTTCGACGAAGAAATCATAATCGCTGTCGGGGCGGGCGTCGCCGCGGGCGCGGGAGCCGAACAGCACGATCCGGCGCGGATGGAAAGCCTCGACGATTCGCCGCGTGATGTGCTCGATCAGATTTTCCGGTTTCTCGGTCATTGGTCGTCGTGGTCCTACAGTTATTTCCCTTTTTCTAATGTACCGATTTCGCGTGGATTTGTAAAGTTCGGCGAGGAAAACGACGGGTGGGCTTCGATGGAGCACAGTTGTACTGTGCTCCGCACATTTATGGGGGTGTGGCATGCTCGGAGCTTGCGACAAGCATGCTTACCAGCGCATGCCTGTCGCGGACTCCAGGCATGGCACACCTCAGATAGGCCGCCCACCTCACTGCCTCCCGGCCTTCGGTTGTGAGACGCCGCCTTGGTCCGCTACGGCCCTTAAATGTTTGAAGCACGGTGCAGCCGTGCTCCATCGCTTGGTCCATGGACCCCCGCTTTCGAGGCTGACAAGATGGGAGTTCCATTTCGTTAGGCGCTTCCAGGATTCTTACTCCGCCTTCGGCGTCACGTCGAAGCTTCCGCGTCCCACGAGCTGCCCGCCGGCCGTCCAGACCTCCACCGTGTAGCGGCCCGGACCCTCGCGCAGGGTGTGGCGGCTCCAGGTGCGGAAACCTTCCTCGCGCCCGCCGGTGAGGCTGCCGAGATCGACCTCGGAGACGGGCTCGCCGTCGTGCCGCCAGACGTGGACGACGCCTTCCTTCAAGCCCATGGGCGCGAAAATGGCGCTGAAGAAGGTGGCTCGGCTGCGCTCGCCCTCGGTCATCCGCTCGAACGGCAGGGCCGGCTTGCGCTGCTCGACGCCGTCGCAGGCCGTACCATACACCAGTTTGAGCGGCGCGGGCGGGATCAGCGCCCGGCCGAACCACAGCGCGGCCGCCACGGCGGCGACGCCGAACAGGACGAGCGCCATATTTTTCGGCCGCCGCCACAGCCAGCGTTCCGGATGGGCGAAGGCCAGCACCAACAGGCCGGACAAGCCCGCCGAAATGAGGATCGACCAGACGTTGCGCATGCCCAGAAGCACGGGAAAGATGAAGTTCAGCGTGGCGAAAAAGATCGAGCCGTGAAACACGGTGCGCCACAGCGGCCGCCGCACCACCAGCGCCAGGTAAAGCGCGTCCCAGTTGGCGACGACGGTCAACGCAAGAAGGTAGACGTTGAAGGCGATATTCCACGAAAAGAAAGTGGCCGATTCCAGGTAGAACGGCAGGATGAAGACGAGCACGCCGCCCAGCGCGTACTGCACGGCGAAGTCGGAGAGCCGGGCCGCCGTCGAGTCCCTGCCATCCTCCCCGCCGTTCAGACGATAGATGCGAAGCAGGATGAAGAGAAACGCGCCCGCCAAAAAGGCCATCGCCACCGGGATGTATTCGAAGCCGGCGCGCAACAGGAAGATGCAGAAGAGCGACGGGACCAGGGCGACGATCGGCTGAAGCTTCCAGAGCCGCCGGAAGCCGAGCGGCATCGTGCGCACGACGTACATGAGCCAGCGGACGTGCTTGAACACGCCGCGAAAGTCGGCGAGCGGCGGCAGGCCTTCGCCGTAATGCGCCTTCAGGCGCGCCCAAAGCGTTCGGGTGGGTCGGTCCGTCGTCATGGCGTGTTATGCTACAAAAAGTACGGCGCCGAATCAAGACCTCGGTGTTGGTGTCGGATCTCGGTGTTGGAGGCGTAGCGGCGATGCCAAGTGAAGCGCGGCCCGCCGCTATGAGAGCGTATGGAGAAATATAGGGCGTGCGCCATGCTTTGCTTGCAAAGCATGAGAGGGTAAAGACACATGGCTACCGTTGGAGCAGGTTTTCCAACCTGCTCCAAACATTTTGCTGTTTCCTAAAAAAGAAAACATGTGGAGCAGGATACAATCCTGCTCCAACTCAAGGAAAACCGGCCCATGCTTGTCGTGGACTCCAAGCATGGCACACCTCAAGCCAAGCATAGCGGCGCGTGGCATAGTCTCACGGCCGAAGGCCGGGAGGCTGTGCATGGTAGAACGCAAGCCGCACAGCTTCCCGCCGTCTTGGGATTCAGCGTTGGAGCAGGTTTTCCAACCTGCTCCAAACATTTTGCTGTTTCCTAAAAAAAGAAAACATGTGGAGCAAGATACAATCCTGCTCCAACTCAAGCATTCGGGATGGAGCGGAGGGAACACTACATCAGATAGCGCCGCGCGGCGGGACGAAGAGAAAATATTCCTGGTTGCCGGCGGGGCCGGTGATCGGCGCGGCGTAAGGCGCGGCGGGCGGATAGCCCATCTCGGCCAGGAACACGGCCACGGCGGCGACGGCGGCTTCCCGGTCGGCCGGGTCGCGGACGACGCCCCCCTTCCCCACCTTCTCCCGCCCCGCTTCGAACTGCGGCTTGACCAGCGCCAACAGCCCGCTCCCCTCGGCGAGAAACGGCCTGAGCGGCGGCAGGGCAAGCCTGAGCGAGATGAAGGACACATCGACGACGATCAGATCCACTTTCGCGGCGGGGACATCGGCGCGGAGGAGATCCTTGACGTGGAACTGCTCGCGGGCGACGACGCGCGGGTCCTGGCGCAAGCTCCAGGCAAGCTGGTTGGTGCCGACGTCGATCGTGTAGGCCTTCGCCGCGCCGTGTTGCAGCAGGCAATCGGTGAAGCCGCCCGTCGAAGCGCCGACGTCGAGGCAAATGGTTCCTGTCGGGTCGATCTTGAAATGCTGCAAGGCTCCTTCGAGTTTGAGGCCGCCGCGCGAGACGTAGGGGCAATTGTCGCCCTTGAGCCGGATCGGCGCGTCGATGGCCACCGTCTGCCCGGCCTTTTCGGCGGCGTGCTCGCCGACGACGACGAGTCCCGCGAGGATCAGGGCGCGCGCCCGCTCGCGGCTCGGCGCGAGACCGCGTTCGACGAGCGCCAGATCGAGACGGATCTTCTTGGGCGGCTTTTCGCCGGTCATGCGGGGAACATCTCGCGCACGGCGGCGACGAGGCCGTCTTCGTCGAGGCCGAGTTGCTGGAGCAAGAGTTTGGTGGAGCCGTGCGGGATGAAGGAATCGGGGAGGCCCAGGCGGCGGAATTTCCGGAGCTTGACGCCATGGTCGCAGCACCATTCGAGCACCGCCGCGCCGAAACCGCCGTGCAGCGCGTTGTCCTCGACGGAAAACGCCGCTTCGACGCCCGCGACCGCCCGGCGGATCAGTTCGCCGTCCAGCGGCTTCACGAACCGGGCGTTGACGACGCGGGTGGGGATGCCGGCTTCCGTCAGCCGCTTCGCCGCGCGAACGGCGGGCCAGACGCGCGCCCCGATGGCGAGAAACGCCGCTTTGGCCGGCGCGTCGGGCTCGAAGAGGCATTCGCCCAGGCCGACGGGGATGGGCGTCATCTCCTCGCCGATCGGCACGCCTTCGCCCTGGCCGCGCGGATAGCGGACGGCGAAGGGCCCGTCGTGCAGAACGCCGGTCAACAGCAGGTCGCGCAGTTCCGCCTCGTCCTTCGGCGCGGCGATGACGATGTTCGGGATCAGCCGCAGGTAGCTCAAATCGAAGGCGCCGTGATGCGTGGGGCCGTCCGCGCCCACCAGCCCGCCGCGGTCGATGGCCAGAACGACGGGCAGGCTTTGCAGCGCCGCGTCGTGAATGATGCTGTCGAAGGCGCGCTGCAAGAACGTGCTGTAGATCGCCACCACCGGCTTGAGGCCCTCGGCGGCCAGTCCGGCGGCGAAGGTGACGGCGTGGCTTTCGGCGATGCCGACGTCGTAGAAACGTTCGGGGAAGGTCTGGGCGAAGCTTTTCAGGCCCGTGCCGCTGCACATCGCCGCCGTGATGGCCACGACGTGCTTGTGCTTCGCGGCCAGGCGCAGCATGGCGTCGCCGAACACCTGCGTCCAGGTCGGCGGTCCGCCGCGCGCGGCCGCGGGCCGGCCCGTGGCCAGATCGAAGGGCGAAACGCCGTGGAAGCGCTCGGGATCGCGCTCGGCGAGCGGATAACCCTTGCCCTTCTCGGTGACGACGTGTACGAGGATAGGGCCCTCCATCTGCCGCACGCGGCGGAAAATCTCGACCATGGAATCGACGTCATGGCCATCGACGGGGCCGACATACTGGAAGTTGAAACCCTCGAAGAGGATGCCCGGCGTCAACAGGACCTTCGTCGATTCCATGACGCGCCGGATCACCTTGATCATCTCCGGCCCCATCGTCGGGAAGCTGGACAGGGCGCGCTTGATCTCGGCGCGCACCCGCCGGTAACGCGAACCGGTGAGCTTGTTGGAGAACCACGCCGAGAGGGCGCCGACGTTGCCGTCGATCGACATCGCGTTGTGGTTGAAAACGACGATGAGGTCTTTCTCCTTGTCGCCGGCGTTGTTGAGCCCTTCGAGCGCCAGCCCGCTGGTCATGCCGCCGTCGCCGATCACGGCGATGACGCGGCTCGGGTCGCCCTTGTGCCGCAGCGCCTCGGCGATGCCCAGGGCGGCGGAGATCGACGTCGCGGCGTGCCCCGCGCCGAAGGCGTCGTATTCGCTCTCGGCGCGCCTCAGGAAGCCGGAAACCCCCTCGTGCTGGCGCAGCGTGGAAAAACGCGCCAGCCGGCCGGTGAGGAGCTTGTGCGGATAGCCCTGGTGGCCGACGTCCCAGACGATGCGGTCGGCGGGCGTTTCGAAGACGTAATGCAGGGCGATGGTCAGTTCGACCACGCCCAGGTTGGAGGCGAGATGTCCGCCGGTTCGGGAGACGGTTTGCAGGATCTCGTCGCGGATCTCCTGCGCCAGCCGCGGCAACTGCTCCAGGGGCAGGCGCTTCAGGTCCTTCGGGTCGCGGATGCCGTCCAGCAGGCGTACGCTCATGCCGTTCGCTCCCCGATAAGCTTCGCCATGCCGACGAAAAACCACGCCGCCGCGCCAAATCCGGCCAGCGCCGCAACCGCCGCGTCGATCAGTCGCGCTATTTCCGCGCGGCTGGCCTCGACGCCCACGGCGGCGGGATAGCTGCACTTGCCCTCGGCGGCGTCGAGTCCCGTCGGTTTGCCGGTGTCGGCCGTTCGGCCCTCCACGTCCAGCAGGTCGTCGCGGATCTGAAACGCCAGACCGAGATTCAAACCATACTCGGCCAGCGCGGCGACCTGGGATTCCGTTCCGCCGCCCAGGATCGCGCCGGCCTGCGCCGCCGCTTCGAACATCGCCGCCGTCTTATGGCGGTGGATGGCCCGGGCCGCTTCGTGCGTGGCGACGCGGCGCTCGTGCAGCAGGTCCAGTTCCTGGCCGCGCACCATGCCCCGCACGCCCGCGCCGCCGGCGATCGTCAAGGCGGCGCGGCGGGCCCGTTCGTCGGAAATGGCGGGAGTTCCTTCGGCGAGCAAGGCGAAGGCCTCGGTCAAAAGGGCGTCGCCGGCGAGCACGGCCAGCCCCTCGCCGTAAACTTTATGCATGGTCGGCCGGCCGCGCCGCAGATCGGCGTCGTCCATCGCCGGCAGGTCGTCGTGTATCAGGGAATAGGTGTGGATGAATTCGAGCGCCGCGGCGGCGTAAAGGGCGTCGGCGGCGCGCCCGCCGACGAGTTCGGCGGATCGCAGCAGCAAAACGGGCCGCAGCCTTTTTCCGCCGGCGGCGAGAGCGTCGCGCATCGCCCGATAAAGCGGGCTGGCTTCCCGGTCCGGCGCGTCGAAACGGCGGTCGAGCGCCGCGAGCAGCGCCGCATCCACGGCCGTTTTTCCCGCCCTCAGCGCCTCTTCGACGCGACCCACTTACGCGTCCTCCCCGTCTTCCTCTTCATCCGCGCCGGCGTCGAACGGTACGGTGGATTCGCCTTCGACTTCCTTGAGCAGCAGCTCGACTTTCCGTTCCATGTCGTTCAGCCGCGTCATGCCGCGCTTCACCAGTTCGACGCCGCTCTTGAACGACTCCAGCGCCTGCTCCAGCGGCAGGTCGCCGGATTCGAGTTCATGCACGGTTTTTTCCAGCTTCTCCAGAATCGTTTCGAACCGCTCGGTGGCCATGTTCGCCTCCGTCCGCGAAAAAGCCGTTTAGTGCGGCGCGATCGGGGAAAGGGCGCGCAGCCGCGTCACAATGGCTGGCAGTTTCTCCAGCACGTAATCGACCTCCTCCGCGTTCGTGAACCGCCCGATGGAAAATCGCAGCGAGGCCCGCGCCTGTTCGGGCTTGAGCCCCATCGCCTGCAATACGTGGCTCGGCTCCTCGGAGCCGGAGGCGCAGGCCGAACCCGAGGAAAGCGCCACGCCCGCCATGTCGAGGGCCAGAAGCAGCGCCTCGCCCTCGATGAATTCGAAGGTGATGTTGCTCGTGTTGCAGACACGGTTTTCGCGGTCGCCGTTGACGAAGGTGTGGGGAATGCCCGACAGGATGCCGTTTTCCAAACGATCGCGCAGCGCCGTCAGGCGTTGGCGGTCCTGCTCCAGGTCTTCGCGGATGATCCGGCAGGCTTCGCCCATGGCGATGATGCCGACGATGTTCTCCGTCCCGGCGCGGAGGCCGCCTTCCTGGTGGCCGCCGTGCAGAAGATTGTTCAGCGGCGTGCCAGGGCGGAAGTAAAGCGCGCCCACGCCCTTCGGCGCGTACATTTTGTGGCCGGCGATGGAAAGCAGATCGACGCCGAGGGCTTCCACGTCGAGCGGCAGCTTGCCCATCGCCTGCACGGCGTCGGTGTGGCAGATTACGCCTTTCGCCCGGCAGACCGCCGCGATTTCCTTGATCGGAAAAATAACGCCCGTTTCGTTGTTGGCCATCATCACCGTGACCAGGGTGGTTTTGTCGGTGATGGCGCCGGCGACCTGCTGGGGGTCGAGATGCCCCTGGCGATCGACGGGCAGATACGTGACTCGTGCGCCTTCCACCTTTTCCAGCCACTCGCAGGTGCCCAGCACCGCCGGGTGCTCGACCTGCGTGGTGATGATGTGGTTTCCCTTCTCCCGTCTGGCGAAGAAGACGCCCTTGATGGCGTGGTTGTCGCCCTCCGAACCGCCGCTGGTGAACAGCACCGAATGGGCAGGAGCGTTCAGCGTCCGGGCCACCTCTTCGCGCGCCGCCGTCACGGCCGCGCGGGCCTCTTGGCCATAGGTGTGGAAGGATGACGGATTGCCGAAGCTGTCCTTCTTGAGGTAGGGAATGGCGCGCTCGGCCACGCGCGGGTCCACCGGCGTGGTGGCGTTGTAATCCATGTAGACCTTCATCGCCACGAACTCCTCATTGCCTGAGACAGGGCGGGATTTCAACCGCCCGGGGCTAATCTCTAACAGATCCGCCGATTTAAGGCAATGCGGAAATCGCTTGATGCCGGCGTTTCACTTCTTGAGCTTCTCCACGGCCGACTTGGCGTTTTGCGCCGCTTTCGTCTTGGGATAGCGGGTGATGCAGTCGTCGTAAAAGAGTTTGGCGTCCTCTTTCATGTCCAGCGCCTTGAAGCAGTGGCCAAGCATCAGCAACGCTTCCGGCACCATGTCGTCCTTCGGATACTTATCGACGACCTTCTGAAACTCCATCACCGCCTGATGGTAGTTTTTGTCCACGTAATAACTTTCGCCGATCAGATACTGGGCGTTGTCCGACAGGCTATGGTTGGGATAGGTCTTCAAAAAGCCGGCCAACTGCCGGCGGGCTTCCACGGAGTCTTTCTGTTCCCGCAAAACGGAACGGGCCGCCTGATATTCCTCCCAGGGATCTTCCTTGCCGTTCTGCTTTTCCCTGGCGGCGACAACGGCGGCTTTTTCCTGCTTCTCCGCTTTCACCGGCGCCTCTTCGGGCGCCACGACCGGCGGGGCCTCGGGTTCCTTCGTTTTGTCGGGCAAAGAGGAGGATTTCTGCGGCGCAGGCTCCTCCGGCTCCTTCGGCGGCGTCACGCCGAGCTTCGCCTCCAGGATGGTGAGGCGCGTTTCCAGGTACTTCAGCCTGCGCCAGATCCGCGCGTCTTCCTGTTGCAAATCGAAGCCCTGCTTTTCGATCATGCCGTTCAAGACGACAAGATCGCGCTTGATGCGGGTCATCTCGACGCGATCCGAGGCGGTGTTGATCTGCGAGCTTTGCAGCGTCCGATCGAAATCGGCCCGCAGGGCGGCCTGCTCTCCAGTGAGTTTGCCTTCCGCATCCGCCGTCCGCTGCTGAAGGCTTTCCAGTTGCGTTTTGAGGGCGATGATGTCCTGGCGCATCAGGTCGCCATCCTTCGCGGTCACGCAGCCGACGGCGATAACTGCAAAACACAGCATGACGCTCAGGTTCAAGGGTCGCATGCCTCACCTCGCAAAAAAAAGCGGATGACCCCCCATTCGGAAGTCATCCGCTTCGATAGCTCACACAGGCGACTACGGAAGAACGGTCTCGCCTCGGCGGTTCTTGGCCCACGCGTCCTCGGTGCTGGCCGGATCGAGCGGGCGTTCCTCGCCGTAGGAGATGATCTTGACGTTTTTGCGATCGATGCCGAGATCGACGAGGAAGTTGCGCACCGATTGGGCGCGCTTCTGGCCGAGCGAGAGGTTGTATTCGATCGAGCCGCGCTCGTCGCAGTGACCCTCGATCGTAACCTTGACCACGCCCTTCTCCTTGATGCAGGCGACGTTGGCGCGCAAGATGGCCTGGGCCTCGGCGGTGAGGTAGTACTCGTCGAAATCAAAATGAACGGTCTGCACTTCGCAGCCGCGAACGCAACGGTTGTTCACGCACTTGTGATTCGGGCCGCAGTCCGAATCCACCGTGCACTCGAACTGGCACTTGCCGTTGACGCAGATCTTGTTGTCCGGGCAATCGGCGTCGGATGTGCATTCGGGCCGCGCCGCCTGGATCTTCACCACGCAACGGCCGCCTTCGCAACGCTTGCCTTCGGGGCAGTCGAGGTCGTCATCGCATTCCGGCAACGGCGCGGGTTTCGGCGGATCAGCACAGCCCGCCACGAACATAACCGAGACAAAGAGCGCGGCTCCCGCCAGCAGCAGCAACGCACCGCCCCAAATCTTGTTTGTCATCTCCGATCCTCCCTTTGCATGCAATCGTTGTCGGCTTTATCTAAACTTAACGTAGCGAATAGGCTGTATCGGCCTGAATGTTATACTCCAGCGCCTAAAACCCCTAAACTTTACCGGCTGCTGGCGAGGCTGGAAACCTCGGCCGCCACCGTTGAAAACTGCGCGTACCCTACCGAAAGCCCGCAGGATTGTCAACTATTTCTTTTCGCAACGCTTCCGGCGAACCAAGGTCACAGACCGCAAAAAACGGCCCTGAAAACTCCCCAGATCCACGGCGCGACATCGCTTGCGGCATTTTTATTGATGTCGGTCCCAGCAGATCTGAAACGTACTAAAACTACTAGGTTTTTATTCTAAACCTCGATCGCCGCCCGTCTGCGAACCTGTTTTTAGCCGTCAGATTGACATTCGCAAAACGGTCGTTCCGCGAAAACTAAAATTTCGGGCTGCATTTCGCTCGTCCTAAGCGCGCGCTTCCTCTCTTTCGGCCTTTCGTTTCCGCTCGGCGGCGCGAAAGAGGTTGCGGAAGAGCACCAGTCCCAGCGGCGAGAGGATCGCCATGCCGCCGATCCACACCCAGACCATGTAGTGGTGCGGATAGCTGGCCATCGCTTTGCCGGCTTCGTCCACCGGCGTATAGGTGGCCACCAGCCAGCCCGAGAGCGGCCCGGCCACCAGCTTGGCGGCGAAGAACGGCAGGTAAGACAATGAGATGTACGACCCCTCCTTGCCCTCCGGCGCGATCTCGGCCGTAAACTGCATCAGCCGGGGCGACCAGATCGCCTCACCGACGGTGAAGCAGGCGATGAAGAAAATCAGCGCGAAGAAAACCGGATCGCGCTGCGACACCGGCACGTCGAGCCAACGATCGAATATCAACTCGGAGAACCAGGTATCCATCAGCGGCGCGAAAAATTCCGCTGGGATCGTGGCGATGAAGACGGAGAAAGCCGAGATGAACGTGCCGACCACCATCATCCTGTAGCTGCTCGCCTTCTTCGTCAGCGAGGCGATCAGCGGCACCAAAAACACGATCATTATCGGATTCAGCACGCCGTAGATGTTGCCGATTTTCACTCCCTCGCCCAGGAGGCGAATACCGTACTTCGGGAACGTATAGTGGAAGTGGTAGAACGTGAGCCGGACAAAGATGAGGATGGCGAGCATGAACAGGAAATACCAGAATTCCTTTTCAATGATGACGGAGCGGAAAATCTTCACCGTATCCCTGCCGGCTTTGGCGACGACGTTCAGGCTTGCCTTGACGATCCCGCCCTCGCCCATGAGCTTTTGGGGATTGACGACGATGCCGGTTTCCGTGCGCCGCACGCCGTCCCGCATGAGCAAAAGCGCGACGATCTGAGGCAGCGTCAAGCCCAGGCCGATGGCGAAAATGATCTGATAGGTGCTGAGGCTAAGCGGCAGGCCGGGCACGGAGACGATCTGATGCTCGCCGAAGGCGCGCCGCACGCCGTCGAAGATCAAGCCGCCGATCGCCCAACCGACGTTCATCAACGTGTAAAACAGGCCGAAGCCCAGCGCCGCGCCTTCCCGCGTGGTGAAATGCTTGATGCCGACGGAAAGCACGGGGCCCATGATGGCGATGCCGAAGGCGAGCGGAATAAAGCCGAGGAGGGTCACGAAATAGACGTCGCTCAGCAACGGCATGAAGAACCGCGCGAAGAGCAGAAACGCCGTGCCCAACAAGAGCGTGCGCTTGATGCCGATCGCATCGACCACCGCGCCGACGAGGATCGTCACCAACGTCACGATCATCGACCAAGCGCCGATGTAGGAGCCGGCGGCGATGTCGCCCAGGCCGCCATCGGCGCTGAGGTAGAGCACGAAAGCCATGTTCATTCCGCCGTAGGCGGAGTACTCGACGACCTTGGTGAAGAAGAGAATGTAAAGTTCGCGCGGCGAACCCTTCAACCCCTTGGCGTAGCTCCAGATGATGTAGACGAAGGCGCAGACGAGACCGACGCCGCCGATGTAAAGAATCACGTCCACCGTATTCATACTGCACGCGCTCCTTGTCGGGTGAGGGGAAAAACCGCCGGTCCGGAAGGGACAGGCAGGCGAATCCTAACACAGGCAGGACCCTTTCGCCACGGCGAACTTGCGGTGGCGGCGGTGCGGTGCTGACTTGTCCCCAGTTTTGATTTTTTCTTCGTGGATGGCGGGCGCCATAATTTTACGCCCTCGGAGAGGGCGGAAAGCTGCGCCCAACGGCCTTTGG
>QZKR01000122.1 GCA_003598065.1 Myxococcales bacterium
GCGGTCCGCGCTTTGAGCCACGCGATTTCATCGTCGAGATACTGTCCGTCGTCCTCGTAGGGTTGAATTGGTTGGGGCGTCATCGGTTCCGTTCTCCTCAGCATCGGTTGTCGTCATATGCGAGGCCCGCCGCCCTCGACGCCGTGCTAGCCACAATTCGTTTTCCGTTCGTCGGGCGGCTTCGACGGGCCTCGCAAGGGACCAACCAGGAAGGTGGCGAGACCAAGCCAGTCGGATGTTTGTGCTTAAAAAGCACCCAAACGAATCCGGGAGGCAGGCCAAATCCGGCCAATTACAGATTGGATTGTATGATGCATAATTTAGTCATGTCCGGCTTGCCTTATCGTCCTTGGAACGAACTTCCAAAATCCGTCAGTTCGCCAAGCAGGCAAAACCGTTTTGCCTTGTTCGCCTCGTGGCTGTAGAATAGCCGCCGTCATTCAAATCCAGATTGATAATGGACGGAAATAGGAGAAACGGTCGGTTGGTCCCTCCTCTTGGGAAAAAGCCTGAAGAAAAGGCTCGCGGGCGGATCGATGCCCAGTTGGTAGCCGCCGGCTGGGCCGTGCAGGACCGCGACCAGATGAACCTCTACGCCGCCCGTGGCGTGGCGGTGCGGGAATTCGCCCTGGCGTCGGGCAGCGGCTTTGCCGATTACCTCTTGTTCGTGGATCAGAAAGCCGTCGGTGTCCTGGAAGCTAAACCCGAAGGTTACACGCTCTCCGGCGTCGAAGTTCAGACCGAACAGTATTCGCAAGGGCTGCCGAGCAATCTGGACGTGGTCGTCCGCCCCTTGCCTTTCCTCTACCAGGCCAACGGCGAAGAGACTCGCTTCACCAACGCGCTAGACCCTGACCCCAGGGCACGGAAGGTTTTCCAGATCCACCGCCCGGAGACACTGGCCGAATGGCTGGCCACCGACACGTTGGACGCCTGGGTAAAATCCACCGGCAGCTTCACCGGCGCGGACGACAGCCGGCCCTCCTCCCTGCGTTCGCGCCTCCTGACTCTACCGGAGTTGGAACGATCGTTCCTGTTCCCCAACCAATTCCAAGGCATCATCAACCTTGAGCACAGTCTAAAGCGCAACCATCCCCGTTCGCTGATCCAGATGGCCACGGGCAGCGGCAAGACCATCATGGCCATCACCTCGACCTATCGTCTCATCAAGTACGCCAGCGCCCGGCGGGTGCTGTTCCTGGTGGATCGCGCCAACCTGGGCGAGCAGGCGGAAAAGGAGTTCGACGGCTTTCGCACACCGGACGACAACCGTAAGTTCACCGAGCTGTACAACGTCCAGCGGCTCGTCTCCAACACCATCGGGGCGTCGGCCAAGGTGGTCATCACTACCATTCAGCGGCTCTATTCGATGCTGAAGGGCGAGCCGGACTTCGACCCCATGCAGGAGGAAGAGAGCGCCTTCGCCTCCTCCAGCGGGCTGATGAAGGAGCCTCTGCCGGTGGTCTACAACCCGACCTATCCGCCGGAATACTTCGACGTGATTTTCATCGACGAGTGCCACCGCAGCATCTACAGCCTGTGGCGGCAGGTGCTGGAATACTTCGACGCGTTCCTGATCGGCCTGACGGCCACACCCGCCGCCCATACCTTCGGCTTCTTCAACCAGAACCTCGTGATGGAATATCCCCACGAGCAGGCGGTGGCCGACGGCGTGAACGTGGACTTCGAGGTCTACAAGATCCGCACCAAGATCACCGAGGAAGGCTCCACCATCGAAGCCAGAGACGACAAGATGGTCGGCTACCGGGAGCGGGCGAGCCGTCATCTACGCTGGGAGCGGCCGGATGAGGACATCACCTATGGCTCCGACGCCCTCGACCGCGGCGTGGTGGCCAAAGATCAGATCCGGCTGATCGTCCGCACCTTCCGGGACCGGCTGTTCACGGAGCTTTTTCCCGGCCGCAAGGAAGTCCCGAAGACGCTCATCTTCGCCAAGGACGACAGCCACGCCGAGGACACCCTGGAGATCGTGCGGGAGGAGTTCGGCCGGGGCAACGCCTTCTGCCAGAAAATCACTTACAAGACCACCGGGGCGAAGCCGTCCGACCTGATCCAGTCGTTCCGCAACTCCTACGAGCCCCGCATCGCCGTGACGGTGGACATGATCGCCACGGGCACGGACATCAAGCCGGTGGAAATCGTCATGTTCATGCGCGCGGTCAAGAGCCGCGTCCTGTTCGAGCAGATGAAGGGCCGCGGCGTACGCATCATAGACCCCACCGACTTGAAGGCCGTCACGCCTGACGCCGTGGCCAAGACCCATTTCGCCATCATCGACTGCGTGGGCATCACCGACGCCGAGGTGGAGGACACCTACCCGCTGGAACGCAAAAAGGCCGTGCCGCTCAAAGCCCTGCTGGAGCATGTGGCCATGGGCGGCATCGATCCGGACGTGCTGTCGTCTCTCGCCAGCCGCCTTTCCCGCCTGGACAAGCGTTGCGACGCCGAGGATCGCCGTAAACTGAAGGAAGCCGGCGACGGCCAGGGGCTGACCGACATCTGCGGAGGAATCGTAAAATCTCTCGACGTGGACACGCAGTTTGACCGTGCCCGGCAGGTTTTCGGCGTCCCCGAAACGGAAACACCCACCGAAAAGCAGATACAGCAGGCCGCCGAGACGCTGAAGCGGGAAGCCGCCAAGCCGCTGGCGTCCAAGCCCGCCTTGCGGAATTTGATTCTCGACCTCAAGCACAAGTACGAGCAGATCATCGACGAGGTGTCGAAGGACGAGCTGGTCTTTGCCGGGACGAGCGAGGAAGCCAGGGAAAAGGCCAGGGCGATGGTCAAATCGTTCGAGGCGTTTCTGGCCGAACACAAGGAAGAGATCGACGCCCTGCAGTTCTTTTTCAGCCAGCCCTATTCCAGGCGGCTGCACTATGCCGACATCAAAACCCTGGCCGAGGTCATCAAGGCGCCGCCCCATTCCTGGACGCCGGACATCCTCTGGCGGGCATATGAGCTATTGGAGCGCGACCGGGTGCGGGGGGCGTCGGGCAGGCGGCTTCTGACCGACATCGTTTCCCTGGTCCGCTTCGCCTTGCGTCAGGAACCGGTGCTGACGCCCTATGCCGAGCGGGTGAGGGAACGCTTCGCCAACTGGCTTGCCCAGCAGGAAACGCGCGGGCGACGTTTCACCGAGCCGCAGACCAAGTGGCTGGCCATGATCCGCGACCATATCGCCACCAGCCTGGAGATGGAGCTTGACGACTTCGACCTGACGCCCTTTGCCGAGGAAGGCGGCCTGGGCAGGGCTTCGCAGGTGTTCGGCAAGGAGTTACCGGGGCTGCTGAAAGAACTGAATGAGGCGCTGGTGGCATGACCCAGAAAAAAAAGAAAACCGATGTGGTGAAAATATCTGGGGGAGTTCCGGCACCGATGCAATCTCCCTCAGACATCCTATTTTACCAGGCCGATGATGGCCAAAGTCGTATTGAAGTCCGCATGGTCAACGAAACTGTTTGGCTTTCATTAAAGCAGATGGCCGAACTTTTTCAGCGCGATATGTCCGTGATTTCCAAACATATTTCCAACGTTTACGAGGAAGGTGAGCTGGAGCCGGGGGCAACTCTTGCAAAATTTGCAACAGTTCAAACCGAGGGCGAGCGTCAAGTGACGCGAGCCATCGAATATTACAACCTCGACGTTATCATCTCCGTCGGCTACCGGGTGAAGTCCCACCGGGGCACGCAGTTCCGCAAGTGGGCGACGGAGCGGTTGCGGGACTATCTCATCAAGGGTTTCGCCCTGGATGACGAGCGACTGAAGCGGCAGGGCGGCGGCAACTACTTCGACGAACTGCTCGCCCGCATCCGGGACATCCGCAGTTCGGAAAAGGTCTTCTGGCGGAAGGTGCTGGACATTTACGCCTTGAGCATGGACTACGATCCCAATACCGACCTTTCCCGGCAATTCTTCGCCACGGTGCAGAACAAGATGCACTTTGCCGCCCACGGCCACACCGCCGCCGAAATCGTAGCCTCCAGGGCGGACGCGACCAAACCCCACATGGGACTGACCGCATGGAGCGGCGGCAAGCCCTCGCGGGCGGACGTCGAGGTGGCCAAGAATTACCTCGATGAAAAGGAGTTGGACACCCTCAACCGCATCGTAACGATGTACCTGGAATTTGCGGAGTTGCAGGCGCTCAACCGTCGTCCCATGACCATGGCCGACTGGATCGCCAAGCTGGACGAATTTCTCCACATCACCGAGCGGGAGATATTGACCCACGCCGGGACGATTGGCCACGACGCGGCCATTGCAAAAGCAATGGCCGAATACGAGCGCTACCGGGCATTGACGCTGAACGAACCTTCCCCGGTGGAGCGGCACTTCGAGCAGGCGGTGAAGGAGATGAAAAAGCTGGAGCGAAAGCCCAAGCGCAAGCGTGGCGACGACGAAGGATGAATGACCTCACCCGCCACCCCCCTCTCCATAAATGGAGAGGGGGAGCAAGCCCGGCGAGCGGGGGTGAGGTGAATCATGAATGAGGTGTTGGTGGCATGAATCAAGGTTGCCCGAATTCACATTGGGTCGCTGCTGATTTTGAAGACATCCTTGAAATCCTGGATTGCCGACGCGTACCCGTCAACGCGGAAGAAAGAGAAAAGCGACCAGGGAAGGTGCCCTATTATGGCGCAACCGGACAGGTTGGATGGATTGATGATTATCTCTTTGATGAAGAACTGATACTTTTGGGTGAAGATGGGGCACCATTCCTACAAAGCGACAAATCCAAAGCCTACCTAATTCGGGGTAAAAGTTGGGTAAACAACCATGCTCATGTTCTGCGAGCATTTTGTGGGACACCAAATCTTTTTTGGAAATACCAGCTTGACCAAGTTGATTATCACCCCTTCGTAAGTGGCACAACACGCCTAAAACTTCCTCAAGCCCCGATGCGGAAGATCCCCTTGCTTGTACCTCCTCTCCCCGAACAGCACCGCATCGTCGAGGCCATTGAGAGCTACCTCACCCGGCTGGACGCGGTGACAGCAGCCCTGGAGCGGGTGCGGGCTAACCTCAAGCTCTACCGAGCGTCGGTGCTCAAAGCCGCCGTGGAAGGGCGTCTGGCGCCCACGGAAGCCGAACTGACCAAGGCCGAGGGCCGGGACTACGAGCCAGCTTCTGTGCTGTTGCAACGCATCCTCATGGAACGCCGCCGCCGCTGGGAGCAGTCCGGCAAGAAGGGCAAGTACAAGGAACCCGCCGCCCCGGATACGTCCAATTTGCCGGAACTGCCGGAAGGGTGGTGCTGGGCGACGGTGGAGCAATTGCTAGATGAACCACTCTCTAATGGAAGATCTGTTCCGACATCCGCTGATGGATTTCCCGTCCTTCGTTTAACCGCCCTGAAAAACGGCGAGATTGACCTTGGCGAGCATAAGAACGGAGCATGGTCAATAGCTGATGCGGAACCATTCCTTGTGAAGCGCGGTGATTTTTTCGTATCAAGGGGCAATGGTTCAATTAGGTTTGTCGGGCGTGGTGGACTCGTGAAGTCTGAGCCTTTTCCCGTTGCCTATCCCGATACATTGATCAAAGTGAGAATTTCCCCAACAGTGCTGCTACCAGAGCTATTGACCCGCCTTTGGAATTCTCAAATTGTTCGAAGCCACATCGAAAAAAAAGCCAAAACCACGGCGGGAATTTACAAGGTCAATCAAGGCGATCTTGAATTGACAATACTTCCATTGCCACCATTTCAAGAACAAGAAAGGATTCTATGCGAGCTTGAGCGGCTTGATTCATTGGCGACGATGGCGACAGCGCAAGTTTCAAATAATTTTAAGCGTGCCACCCGCCTCCGCCAAGCTATTCTGAAATGGGCGTTTGAAGGCCGCCTAGCCGACCAGGACCCCAACGACGAACCGGCGGAAAAGCTGCTGGAGAGGATGCGGGAGGAGAGGAAAGGGTCAGCTCTGGAAAAGGAAAGCAGGCGTAAAAAAGGGCGTCCGAGGAGGGCAACATGATGATGCCCGACCAGCAACCCGATGTTGAGATCCGAGGATATTTGACAGCCTTTGTTGATTTGCTGGGACTTTCAAACCGACTGCTTGAATTTGAGAAAATTGGTCAGTTCATTGGGGGTGAAATCCCGGAAGATTTTAAAAAGGAAGCCGCGAGAACAGCCGTATCTGCTGAATGGCTTCGTGATAGCTTCATTACGTTTTACCAGGCACAAACTGATCCCCAAGGGCAACTCCCCCCTGGGCCATTATCAGCCGAACAGTTGGCGATATGGAATCGCCAGTTTCCTGATCCTCCGACTATACAATGGTTTTCCGACTGCATCCTTGTGTCCATTCCGATAAGGTCAGAATGGCCGGTGTCATTTTACAGGTCGCTGCATTCGTTGGTACTTGCTTGTGCAATGGCCCAGATACGAGCGCTGGTACTGAAACTTCCGGCTCGCGGGGGCATCGCTATAGGCTATGGAGCAAGATTAAATACAGGTGAAATCCTAGGTGCCGGGTTAGCAAAAGCATATCAACTGGAATCGAAAGAAGCCAATTACCCGAGAATTCTGATTGACCCTGAACTGATTGACACGGCCAAGCCCCCAAGCAAGCCCCAGCCTGACTGGAAAGAAAGAGAATTTGAGATCGTATGGGCTTTCTGGCGAAATTGCCTGAAACTTCTCCGTCGTGACCGTGATGGTTATTGGTTTGTGGATTTCTTCAATGAGGAAATTTTCAAGTTGATGAGGGATCAGGAAGGAAAAATGGTAGGAATTTTGCTTCGCTTGATTGATGAGGCGATGACGCCTTTCACGAATGATGAAGTCTATCCGAGAAATGCAACTTCTTCTGGTCGTGGACACTTCGCCAAGTGGACATGGCTTGCGAATTACTGGAAAGAAAGCAGAGGGCAAATAGTCGATCTGCTACCCCAAACCGACAACTCCAAAGGCTGATTTTGATGTCCGACTCCTCCCGCATAGTGCAAGCCCGATGTAACGAACCGGCGGAAAAGCTGCTGGAGAGGATAAGGAAAGAACGAGGCGCCGGAAGCGCCACCTGCGGCCCAGGGCGTCGAAGCGGTCGCCGGCCGCGAGACGGACGATGAAATTCGACTGCTACATCGGCATAGATTATTCGGGAGCGAAGACGGTGGAAAGCCGTCTTAAAGTGCTTCAAGTTTATATGGCCGGCGCAGGGGAACTGCCTAAAAAAATTTCTCCCCCTTCCCAACCGAAAAGCAAGCGCTGGAACTGGAGCCGTAAGGAAATCGCCGAATGGCTCATTTCCCTTGCCGGCCGCGACGCCCGCTTCATCGCCGGAATCGATCATGCCTTTTCGTTCCCGATCTCTTACCTTGACCGCTTCGGACTTCCCAGTTGGGACGCCTTTCTAGTCCATATGACCGACGTTTGGCCGACCCATGCGAAAGCGACTTGTGTAGACGATATCCGAAAGCGCAATCCGCCCCCGCCTACGGGATCGCCCGATGAATTCCGGTTGACCGATAAATGGACCTCCTCGGCCAAGAGCGTTTTTCGGTTCGATGTACAAGGCCAGGTGGCAAAGTCCTCCCACGCGGGCATCCCGTGGCTGCACGTCATCCGGCAAGCGGCCGGCCGACGGGTTCGATTCTGGCCGTTTGACGGCTGGGGTTGCGACGCTGGGACAAATGTTATCGCCGAGGTTTACCCTTCCATCTTTCATCGCCGCTACCCCTCCGAGGGCCGCACCCCGGACGAGCAGGACGCCTATTCGGTCGCCCGCTGGCTTTGCGAAGCCGACAAGAACGGTTTTCTCGAACGCTATTTCGACCCTCCACTGACCCCGGCGGATCGCCTTCAAGCCGACCGGGAAGGTTGGATACTGGGAGTTTTGTGAAGGAGCGCCTTATTGGGAAATGATAGCAGCAGTTCGCGAGGATAGGAGAGCATAGATGCCCCGACAAAAACCCCTTGTGACCCAGCACCTCGAAAATCTTTCCCGCGATGTCTTAGACAGGCATCAAGACACTATCAAGGGGTACATCCGCAATCGACGAGGGATTTACGCCCTCTATCGAAAAGGAAAGCTGTACTACGTCGGATTGGCCAGCAACCTTTCAAATCGGCTGAATACGCATCTTCGAGACAAGCATTGTGAGTCCTGGGACAGCTTCAGCGTCTACCTGACCATCCATGACGAGCACCTGAAAGAGTTGGAGTCGCTGATTCTGAGGATCATGAAGCCCAGCGGCAATAAAGTGAAAGGCAAGTTCTTCAAATCGGAAAACTTGCTGCGACAGTTCACGCGGCGGCTTCAGCAACGATACATAGAAGAAATAGGCAGGATGATTTCAGGCGGAGCTGCACGGGCGCAAAAAAGGAAACCTGCGAAAAAGGGCGTCCCAAAAATATCGAAGGAGACGGGGCGGAAACCGGTAATGGCCCCCTACGTCACGTCCGCTTTCAAAATCAGAGCCAAATACAAAGGCAAGACCTATAAAGCCAACGTTCGTAGAGACGGAACGATCAGCTACAAAGGGACGATCTACAACTCGCCATCCTTGGCCGGAATTGCCATCATCGGTCATTCCGTCAACGGCTGGGATTTTTGGTGCTATGAGCGCTCGCCGGGAGATTGGGTCCATTTGGATAACCTGAGGAGGCAGAAATGAAATATTCATGGGAAGGCCCTTACCAAATCAAAAAGCTTCTGGAAGATGAATCTTACTTGCCCAAGGGTAACTATGGGGGGGTGTACGTGGTAACGCAGTGGTGCTGGCGGGATACCCCCCGAAAAGACAAAAAAAGTGTAATTCTTTACGTAGGCAAATCCGAGGACTCCCTTAGAAAACGTGTTGGAGATCTAGTGGCGGATTTGCATGGATTTTCAGACAATAATCAAGGACATCACACCGGAGGACAAAGTCTTCGGGAATGGTGTCAAAAGCAACGTCCACGTTTCGTGTCTGATGATCTCTGGATTGGCTGGGTGATCAATCCCGATTGTGTCAGCTGCACCGAAAACTGGCTCTTCGATAAATTATGTCCTTCCGAGAATGGCAAGCGTCCTCCCAGATGCAAGGAACATTCAGAATGACCGACTCCCCTTCTCGAAACATGCCAATACCCGGCGGGAAAAACGCCAGCGAGAATACACGACGCGCAGAGCAAACAGCAGGAGATACCCGGAAGAAAGACGAGGAAAAAGCGACGAAGCTGCGAGAAAGAATTTGGCGAGAAGTTCGGCTGATTCTGGCCGATATCCTGCAAAACATGAAGCCTCAGCACAAGGATTACGAAAATGTTCTGAACGAGCGCTACCTGCATCACTATTTCTCGCACCGCTACCAGCAACGCTTTACGGGCGTCGATCTGATCGGCGTCGATGGCATTCAGCAACAGGAGCATGGCGAAGAAATTGCCCTGCATCCGGAATGGCCGACTTCGAAAAAGGCCAGCGGCATCGCCGGCGGCATGTATGCCCAGAACCGGCCTGATCCTGACGGTTCCGCGGGCCATATCGACTTTGCCATCGGCCGCTACGAGGAGCCATGGTTGGGGATCGAGTTCAAACTTTCCAATGGCTGGCCGGGCGAAGGAGTGCAGTTCGATCTCGTGAAACTGCTGGATCCGAACAACAGGTTCCGATTGGCAGTCTCTTTCAATGTGTTGATTCGCGATAAGCTCTCCGGCCAGCACAACGGAATCGAAGACGCGATCAAAAAGGCTTACAAGGAAGCGGTAACAGGGGCGGGAAGCAATCAGAAGACCCCTCGTCTGTGGTATATCGTGGTTGAAGTAGATCCGAAGGAACGCCGTATTTTTCTGGCTAAAACGGACGGTCCTGACAAGGCTACTGAAGCGCCTCGGATTACCAAGTTAGAGGGAACCGCTCTCGTGGAATTCTTGCACAAGGAATGGAAGCCATAGCGCCATGACCGACTCCTCCTCCCGCATCGTGCAAAAGCTCTGGTCGTACTGCAACGTCCTGCGGGACGACGGCCTGTCCTACCAGGACTATCTGGAGCAACTGACCTTCCTGCTGTTCCTCAAGATGGCCGACGAGCGGGCGGCGCTCACCGGGCAGAACCAGCCCATCCCCAAGGGCTGCCGCTGGGGCGACCTCGCCAACCCGCAGATGGAAGGCGTCAAGCTGGAGGCCCACTACCGCGAGACGCTGCGTGTCCTGGGCGAAGCGGGCGGGATGCTCGGCCTCATCTTCCGCAAGGCGCAGAACAAGATTCAAGACCCGGCCAAGCTGCGGCAGCTCATCGTCGAACTGATCGGCAAGGAAGATTGGTCATCGATGTCGGCCGACGTGAAAGGCGACGCCTACGAAGGCTTGCTGGAAAAGAACGCCCAGGACGTGAAGGGCGGCGCGGGACAATACTTCACGCCGCGAGCCTTGATTCAGGCCGTCGTCGATTGCATCCAGCCCCAGCCGGGGGAGCTGATCGTCGATCCCGCCTGCGGCACGGGCGGCTTTCTCCTGGCCGCCTATGACTACCTGACCACCCATCACAAGCTCGACAAGGACCAGAAAAAGCGACTGAAATACGATACCCTGCGCGGCATCGAACTGGTGGACGGCGTCGCCCGGCTGTGCGCCATGAACCTGTTTCTGCACGGCATCGGCCACGAGGACGACACGAAGGAGCCGCCCATCCGCACCGACGACGCCCTGCGGGACGAGCCGGACATCCGCGCCGATATCGTCGTCACCAATCCGCCGTTCGGGAAGAAGTCCAGCATCACCGTGGTCAACGAGGCGGGGGAGACGGACAGGGAAAGCATCACCTACAACCGCCCCGACTTCTGGACGACGACCTCCAACAAGCAACTCAACTTCGTCCAGCACGTCAAAAGCCTGCTCAAGATCCACGGCAGGGCGGCTGTCGTCGTGCCCGATAACGTGCTCTTCGAAGGCGGCGCGGGCGAGACCGTCCGCCGCAAGCTGCTGCACGAGTGCGAGGTCCACTCCCTCCTGCGGCTTCCCACGGGCATTTTCTACGCCCAGGGCGTCAAAGCCAACGTCCTCTTCTTCGATCGCAAGCCGGGGGCGAAGGACCCCTGGACGAAACAGGTATGGGTTTACGACCTGAGAACGAACATCCATTTTACGCTCAAGACGCAGCGGCTAACCCGTGCGGACTTAGACGAATTCGTCGGCTGCTACCAGCCCGGAAACCGTCACAAACGCAAGCCGACCTGGACGGACAAGACCGCTGACGGCCGCTGGCGGATGTATACCTACGACGAGATCATGGTGCGGGACAAGGTGTCCCTCGACTTGTTCTGGCTGCGAGACGAATCGTTAGAAGACTCGGCCAGCCTGCCCGACCCCAATCTCATCGCCCGCGAGATCGCCGATGACCTGCGGAGCGCATTGGAGCAGATAGAAGGGATATTGGGAGATCTGGAGGATCGGGCAAGCCGATGAAGGCAGCCGCCGCTGAACACGCAGCACTGATGCCGAGAGCATTCAAGGAGGAGGGGTAAAGGTATCATGGAAGATCTTTGGTGCGAATTCTCGGCACGCTACCATCTTCCAATCGAAGCGCTTGTGAGAGATGGCATTCTCAACGAAGAAATTTATCGCAAGGTCCGGCTGAAAATTCTATTCGTTCTAAAGGAGGCAAACAGCGACACAGGATATGACCTCTGCGAATTTTTAAAGGATAGACCCCATTTTCAAACATGGTTCGCCGTCGCCCGCTGGGCCGCCGGTCTCACCAACGGCTTTCCGGATTTCGACGTAGTCAACGAGAAGGAATTATGGCGGAAGGCTTTCAAGGGGGTGGCGGCGATCAATCTCAAGAAGACTCCCGGCGGGAGAGTTGCCGTTCAATCCGAGATAGAACGTAATGCAGACCTAACGAAGGATATTCTTCGACGTCAGATCAAGGAAATCTAGCCCGACGTGGTGGTGGCGTGCGGTGCCGGAGTGGCCGGCATCGTCAAACGGCTTTTATGTCCGCCCATCGATCCTGCCGATTCGAACCGTTCCATTTGGAGAACTCAAGACGGCGTTTGGGGCATTTCCTTTAGGCACCCTAGCCGGGCGTGTAGACACCACTACGACGTGCTCAAGGCACTCGTCGACCAATATCCCCAATTTGCCCCCCGCCTGGATGAGTTGCGAACCAAGATGGATGTAAAAGAGGATCTCGCACCCCCCGAAATCTAATCGGCACCCTGACGTCGGAGTATGCCAGAGGGGACATCGAGAAGGGCGAAAGGGGACTGTGGCTGGCATTGCGTAAAATTCGTACTTTGATACGAATCCAGATGAACCATAATTCTGCCATAGACAGAGCATGATCAACCGGGGCATCCGCCGGAGTGGGTTGGACCGGCTTGATCCCTAATTTTTAGATGGGCGTGTCGTTCGGACATTATTCAGGTGGTTGATCAGTTTCTCGACGTGTGCTTTGACCTTCACCATCTTGGCCACTATCCCGTCCTTCACATCATTAATACGCTCGTCTTTCGTCATTTCCACAACATGGTGCAAATACCGATCCAACCCGCTTTCGCTCATCCCCAGAAGGTCATCCATCGGAAAAATGACCGGGGCCAATCCCAATCTGGTCCAGCGCATCCGCTCTTCGTCCAGGGCAGCCAGCCCGATGGCCTTAATGTGCTCATCCTCGACCAGCAGCTTCCGCAATTCCCGGACCGACATGACCTTCGGCTTCCCGGTCATCTGGGGGTCGTCGGCGACGATGAGGCTGATGTACCGTGCTCGTTCTTCGGGGTCGTCCACGTTCAGAAGCAGGAGCTTGTGGCTCGGGGTCAAGTGTCGCGACGCCGCAACACTTGCAAATTCATCCTCGTGGACGGCCAGCCTGATCGCGCGAGAAAGCCAAGAGTAGGACACCAGGATCTTCGGGTGCTTGGCCAATTTCCGGATGGAGATTACCTTGTTCGGGGAATGGCTTTCCACCATTTTCTCGTCGTCGTGAAAGTTGTGCTTGAGCAGGTATCGGCCTACTTCGACCATGGCGTTGAATCCTGCGGAAACGGCCTTCTCGAAAGAGGCGTTGATCGCCTTCACGGCGGAGCCGATGATCTGTCTCTGGGCGAACGTCAACTGATTTTCTGAAGACGTCTCGACCAACGCATCGCTTTCGGCTTTTATCGATTTTGGCGGCGTAGTCCTACCCGCCGCCTCGCCCGGCGGCGCAACTTTTCCGGTTTCTACGCGCGCGGCCACAGTTTTCCCTTGCGCTCCCGATTTGGCGGGCTTCTTTAATTCCACCAAAGCCGGCGGCTCTTCAGCGAACCATCTCTTTTCCTCGAACCACTTCACCGCTCCGCCGACGTGGCGCCGGCTTTTCGCTTTCCATGAATCGACATAGGGTTCTCCATTCTTCTTCTTCATTCCATCCAAGGAAGACAGAAACTCTTTCAGTGCGCTTGAGAGATGCGGCCCCACGCCGGCACCTTTTCCCTGATCCAGAACGAACTTGATGAACACTTTTAAATGCTGTCCGATTTCCGTTCGGGAACTTTCGCATTCTGAGGCGTGAAGCGCGTACTCCTCGCAGGCCTTTTCCAGGGTCATCGCGTGCGCCATCGCTTTCTCCCGGCGATCGAATTGGGAACGGCGAAAATCGTCCGGTTCGGACTTGTCGATTGTCCGACTTTCCGAATTCACCGTCAACATGGATGGACGCATTCCGAATGTGTTAGCCCGTCCATTTTTTCATCATCGGACCTTTCACGTAGACCGGGCGAATGTCCCCGGCGAGGGTGCTTGGTGGACCAGCGAAGACGGTGGTTTCCTCGCCCGCGGCGAGAAACACTAAATTATTTTTCAATTCGGAATTAAAACAAAGTCTGGCAAAAAGTAAATAAACATCCCGGAATTACACATGAATCATCCCTCATTGTTCGCAGAGAACCCCCCGTTAAAAAAATGCGATCCACCATGTCGTTTCTCGTTTTTCGGGTAAACGCGGTGTCGGCGATGAACTCGCCAGGCACCGAGGGTGGTGCCGGGTGACCGCCGACGAAACCCGAACGTCGGAGGTCATCCATGGCGACGAGAAAATTGATCGAGGAGAAGCACGGAAATACAGACCGGAAGCGGAACAGCAAGACCGCCGCCACAGTTCTTGAGGCGCGCGACCAGATGGAAGAGGAGCTGAAGTCCAGGAGTCGCCCCAGAGTCGGGAAGAAGAAGGCCGACGGTGCCGAACTGGCCTATCTCAAGGACGAATTCAATCGCCTGACCGCAGAGTGCGAGGAGCTGACGCTCGATATCGTCCGGAAAGGACTCCTGGCCGTCGAAAAGGCTTACCGGGCGGGGGAAATCCTTTTCAAGGTCAAGGAAATCGTAAGGCAGGAGGGCAGCTTCGAGAGTTGGAAAAAGGCCAACCTGAAATGCTCGAAATCGACCGCGGCCAACTACATGACCGTCTTCCATCACATCGACATGGCCTACGGCGATATTTCCAGCGCTCTGGAAAAACACGCCGACGGATGGAGCGTCAGGGAGGTTCTTCACGAACGCATCGAGGAACGCAGGTCTAGCTGGGGGCAGCAGCCGAAGGGAGACGCGTCGGGCGAAGGCCAGAAGGCCAGGGAACCCGTCCCGCAGGATACCGAGGAAGACATCGCCCATGACAACGACGCGGCCGAACTCTCTGCCGCCGCCGGCGTCGAACCTGAAAGCGACGGAGCCGACGATGACAGCACCTTGCCTGATGCCAAGACGCCGACCCTGGATCTGGCCGGCCTGGAACGCATTCGGCGCAAATTCGGCGTCGAATCCCCCACCTTGCTTCTAAGCGCGGGAAGGCATCGCTTCCACGATTTCCTCGACCGGTTCGACGAGTTGCACGCCGCCGCCAGGGATGCCTTGACGCCCGAGGAGTATTTCGAATTCTGGTCCGGCGTCGCACGCCGGATCGACAAACTGTTCCCGGAAGACGTCAGTGGCATCGATATGCCGGAATCCGGTCCGAATTCCCCCGCGCCTGACATCGCTGGACGGATTCAGTAGTGCCGGTGTGTTCAGACCACCAACGCTCCCTCCCCGCATCGGGTCCGACCTCGGTGCGGGGCGTTCGCGGGGCTTTGCCCCAACAGGTTTTCGGGTACTTCACCTTGGGCGTGGAAATGGGTTCCTCGTCCAGGAAAGACGGCCCGCATAAAAGGGCCATGATAATGGAGGAATTTTATGGAAAATTTCAGAAACCAAAACCAAAGCACGATGTCGAAGACCGCCAAGAATGAGGCCTGGCGGCTGCAAACTGGCGAAGTCGTCATCGACCGAGGCAGGTCCCATCTCCACGATAGTGTGGAATCTCTGCTGCCCGAGGCCCTCGCCCGCATCCAAAGCGGTGATAGGGATTTCCTCAAAGAGACAGTGGACTTCGGACGGCCGATCGGGCGAACGACGTGCGTCCCCACCTTGCCGAACGACGTCATCATCTGGGCCAAGCGCCCCAACAGGTTCGGCCATACTCGCTTCGTCAAGAACCGCGCCCCCGAAGTCTGCTCCTCTATGGTCATCATCCTGAAAAAAGCGGAGGATCGCCCGGGTACCTACATTCTGATTTCCGCCTTCGTCAGCAACGGAGCCGAACCGGAGGTCTGGGATCGTAACGCCACACCCCACAGCCGCGAATTCTGGGCCTCCCACGCCCTGGTCTGGGGAAGCGAGCCCACGGTTAAAGGAACGGAGACGGTCCGATGTCCGTGGTAGACCTGGCCACCTGAAGGAAGGGTGCCCGACGCCCGCGTCGTTTCATGGTGCGAGCGTCGGGCAGTGTCAGCAAGGTTTGTTTCACGATGCTCGGCGATGATATGGACGAGTTTTCGGGTAATGGAGGCAAGGACGCGGAAACGGGTTCCACGTCCGGAATCAAAGGCCCGTACGAACGGGCTCTGAAATAGAGGAGAGACCATTATGGAGACGAACAGAAGCAAGCAGACGAGTCGCAATATCTGCCTCTATCGCCAGTTGTACAAGGGCATCAACGGCGGCGGGATGCCACAGCGGATTAGGACTTTCCCTTTTTCCCCCCACGGGGCGCTCAAAGCTCTTCGCGCCATGCGTGAACTCCACGAAGAGGATATCGAGTGCTACGGGAATATCGGTTGCGGTCAGCGCTGGCTGGTCGTCAGAGAAGCCGGACAGGACGTGCTCGACATCACCGGAGAGATAGAAACCCGTCTCGGTGGAATGGCGGACGGATGGGTTCGGCCGCTTGGGCTCGAATCCGCGTTAAGCCAGGAGGAGATGGACGGGTGGCTGACCTACGTCGAGCCAGAAAAGTGAGGTAAATAGGCCGAGTCAGGTCCGCAAGGACCTAACTCGGCTTCGCGCCGAGCATAGTTGGAATGTATTCGGGTAATAAACAATGGAAGCGGAAACGGGTTCCGCGTCCCAAAAATAATGGCCTCGGCGAGAGGCCGCCTGAGAAAAGGACGGATGCAATGAAAATCAAATCGTTCAGGTTGAAATCTGCCAGTGCCGATGTCGTGCAGGCCAAAAAAGCCTTGAGAGCGGCACAAAGAAACCTCAAAGTCGCAGAGGATTCTCTAGCACGAATCGAGGCCGAGGAAGCAAAAAATTGGGAGCGCACCAAGCTCGACAACGCCATTATGCGACACAAAGCTCGGGAAGTGGCATTGGCCCACGATAAGGCGCTCTCGCTGCGTAGGAAAACTCACGAAATTTGGCGGTTCACTTGCAACGGCCACACCGAGATTTGGGAAATTCCCAAAAGACGTTCGAGCGACCTCGCTTTTTACATCCAGGAGAAAATGCAGCGAACCCTTTTCACGGAGGAGCAAATGCAGGAGAGGCGATGGACCGTCCGCCATCTTCCCCCGATAGCGGTCGCCAGCCGTGGCACAAAATGGATCGGCAGCGCCACCACCGCACTCGAAAAATCGCTGGGACGATCGACGTGCCACTACCGCAGCTACACCTCCTGCAGCAGGTGCAACATGTTCATTTCAAATGAAACCTGCTAGCGGCGGTCGAAAAGTGCGGCAGGGGGCGGTCGAATATCGCGGCGCCCGGGCCAAAAAAATATCCCGCCCCATGCGGGATGTCAAGCTCCTTCA
>QZKR01000017.1 GCA_003598065.1 Myxococcales bacterium
ACCGCAGATAGCGCAGAACGATACCGCAGACAGCGCAGAGAGCGAAGCGACGAATCTTTCAAATCTGCCGGAGATTCTGACGGTCCAGGAATTGGCCGATCTGCTGCGGGTAAACGTGAAGACGGTCTATGAGGCCATTGCCCGCAAGGAGATTCCCGGTTGCCGGCGGGTCGGAAGAACCATTCGCATCGTCCGCCAAGCCGTGCTAGATTGGCTGCACGGCTAAGGTTGCGGTTTGCGGCGGAGATGACCGATGACGGTACGCAAACGCAACAAGAAGTATCTGGTGGATTTCTGGTTCACCCATCCCGACGGCCGAAGAGAGCGCATCCGCAAAGCCTCGCCGGTAGACAGCCGGCGCGGCGCGGAACAGTACGAACGGGAGTTGCAGCAGAGGTTGCTCGACGGCAGCACGGGAAACCAAAAGGAGGTGAAAGTTCCCACATTGAAGGAGTTCGAGGCGGAGTTCATGGAAAACTATGCCCTGGCGCACAACAAGCCATCCGAAGTGACGGCGAAGCGAACGATATTGCGGCACCACCTGATTCCATCTTTCGGCGACCTGCCTCTCGACCGGATCGGGAAGCGGGAGATCAAGCAGTATCGCGGTGCGAAGCTCAAAGCCGGCTACAACCCAAAGACCATCAACAACCACGTGGCCGTCTTGCGCCGGATGCTGGCCGAGGCCGAGGAACTTGAAATCATCCGCTATGTCCCAAGCGTGCGACGGCTGCCCGTGGGGCCGGCCAAGCTGGATTTCCTCTCCTTCGAGGAAGCCGATCGCTTGATTCAAGCGGCGGATGGCGAATGGCGGACAATGGTTCTGGTGGCGCTTAAAACGGGCTTGCGTCAGGGCGAACTGCTCGGCCTGCAATGGGCCGACATCAATTTCGAGACGGGTCAGATGCAGGTGAGCCGTTCCGTTTTCAGGGGGCAGGTGGGTACGCCGAAAAGCAACCGCGGCCGTTCAGTGCCGCTCTGCGACGACGTACTGGAAGCCCTTGAGGCGCATCGGCACAGGCGGGGTCCTTATGTTTTCTGCAATGGCAAGGGCCGCCTGCTCACGGACAATCTGTGCAAGGCCCCGCTTATCCGAGCTTGGAAAGGAGCCGGCCTGCGACCGGTGAGCTGGCACATGCTGCGCCACACTTTCGCCAGCCATCTGGTGATGAAGGGCGCGCACATCCGGGCTGTGCAGGACCTGCTCGGCCACTCCGACATCCGGGTGACGATGCGTTATGCGCATTTGAGTCCGGACGTGGCCCGCGACGCGGTGCAACTGCTCAACAGCGCTGCACCGTTTGGGCACTATTTGGGCACAAACGACCGTCCGAAATTACAAGTTATTGAAAATACATGGTAAAGTTGGCGGAGGAGGAGGGATTCGAACCCCCGGACGACTTTCGCCGCCAGCGGTTTTCAAGACCGCCGCCTTAGACCGCTCGGCCACTCCTCCGGAAAGGCGCTTAGGTAGCAACTCTGCATGGTTTCTCTGTTTCTGTCAATAATCCCGTCAAAGTAGGAACTCCTAAACAGAGCTTTTTTCTCTGAATTTTTAATGCTTCTGTTCTTCACCAGATTTTTTCGTCTGCACGCTAAGCTTAGTCGGAGAGACGCAATATCGTGAATGGCTCGGCGGATTCTGAAAATATTTCGATCGCGCAGCCTCTTGAAGCCGCAGTCGGAAATCCGAGCGCACAGCGAGACTAACAATATGAAATTATTTGTGAATTAACCTATCGAACGATCTGACCCTATTCAGGAGGCAAATGTTAGAAAAACAGCCGACCGATCCGGCTGAGATTGTCTGCCAGTGTTTCCGCCGTCGCCCCGTAGCTCCAGGCCATCGAGCCGCTCGGAGTCTTCTCGATACGGAATGTCGCCGGCAGGTCATCGAACCCCCTCGGACTCGTCGTGTACAGAAAAATGAAGTCCGAGGCGGTGTGGTTCATGAGTGTGGCTTCAATAAATAGTGGCGTGTCGTCGCGTCGGATAAAGCTCAGGTGGTCGTCGTTCACAGCCGCAAAACAAGACGCCCCGACGCTTTTCGTGTTTTCCTTCCGTGAACCTGCGCCGACAGCGCCTTCCAGCAGTATGCCAAGGGGCCGGCAGGCAATATCTTTCATCGTGACAATCCCCTCTCGCCTGGTCGGCATGCCGCCTCCGAGGTCGATCATCTCCAACTCGTTCGAGTTGACTGTCAGGCGGTGGCTGCCGCGACATGCGGGAAGATCGAAGACAAGACGCCTGAACACGCTGTCGAAAGCAAGTTTTATCAGTCTCATGATCGAAATTTCCGCCTCGGGGTCGGCGGCCCACATCAGAACCCGCGATAGCAGGCGATACTCGGACGTGTCCTCGAATGCCTCGCCGCCGGTCGTCGGCCGCCCATCGCTTTCCTCATCGGCAAGCAAGTTCTCCGCAAGATCCCGGCAATGATCAAGGAGGGTGTAAAGTACGAGGTTGCCCTCGGCGTCCAGCACGCTGGCGTCGAAGACCATCACGCCGCTCTTTTCCAGAATCCGCTCCACCAGCGAGACAATGTATCGGCGGTCGAAAATGTAATCGCCAAGCTGCTTTTCCTTCCCGTCGCCGATCAGATCGATGATCGCCCGCCCGTTTTCAAGCATTTTTCGCAAGCGGACGCTCTGCAGCCGCGTGGCGATTCGCTTCCGTGGCTTGCCGGAGCCGGAAAAATTTGCTCGAACATTATTCATTTTTCTCATCTCCCCGCTTTTCTTGATAGTTGCTTCTCACCGCTTATCACTTTTAAGCAGAAAGCCTGTGCAATTCCTTTGCCACCTTTACCTGTTGCATTTTGCGACAGGCGGCGTAGGATAAAAACTCTGGTCGGGAGAAAGTCGCTCAGCCATGCAGCAGGAAACGGAGCGGATTCTAGTCGTTGACGACGATGCGGGGACGCGCAAGGCCATGAGCCGCATCCTGCGCGGCGAGGTCATGGAAGTTAAAAGCGTCGGCAGCGGCCGGGAAGCATTGGCGCTTCTGGAGCGGGAATCGTTCAGCTTGGTGCTGACCGATCTCGTGATGAAAGAAGTGGACGGCTTGGAGGTGCTGGCCGCCGCCAAGCGACTCGACCCGGATACGGAAGTCATCGTCATCACCGGCTTCGGCTCGATCACTTCAGCCGTTGCGGCTATCAAAAACAAAGCATTTCACTATATCCAGAAGCCGCTGCATGCCGATGAGCTTCGTAATCTGGTTCAGCAGGCGTTGGAGAAACGCCGGCTCAAGCTTCAGGTGGCGACTCTGGCCCCAAACGGCGATTCCTATCTGGCGGGCATTATCGGTGAAAGCCAGAAAACTCTGGCCGTCAAGCGGCTTATACGTCAAATCGCAGCGGCTGATTCGAACGTGCTTATCACCGGCGAATCGGGTACGGGCAAAGAATTGGTGGCATTGGCCATCCATAAGTTGAGCCCTCGCACCGAGTTCAAGTTTTTACCGATTAACTGCGCCTCCTTTACCGAGGAGTTGTTGGCCAATGAGCTATTTGGCCACGAGCGGGGCTCGTTCACCGGAGCGACGACCTCACAGCCCGGTTTATTAGAAAGCGCCAACGGCGGTACAATTTTCTTTGATGAAGTGGGCGACATGTCGCTCGGCATGCAGTCGAAACTGCTGCGGGTTATCCAGGAGCGTGAACTGCTCCGTGTCGGCGGCGTGAAACCGATCAGCATCGATGTGCGCATCATCGCCGCCACTAATAAAAACCTTAAGAAATCCATGGAACTCGGCACTTTCCGCGAAGATTTGTACTATCGCCTGAACGTCGTGCCGATCCGCATGCCAGCCTTGGCCGAGCGTCCGGAAGACATTCCGCGGCTCGTCAACCATTTCCTCGAGCGGTTCAACCTGCGTTCGAAGAAGAAAGTGCTGGGGATCGACCGCGAGGCGATGGAGATTCTCTGTTCCTACAATTACCCGGGAAACGTGCGCGAATTGGAGAACATCGTCGAACACGCCGCCTCCTTGACGGGCACGGAATTCATCATGGCCTGCGACTTGCCGGAGGATCTGCGCGAGATCAGAGTTTTCACAATAAAGAAGGACGCCTCGCAGATCAAGTCCATGGAGGAATTGGAATCGGAGTACATGGCCTGGGTTTTGGAGCAATACGGTCACAACAAAAGCCGCGCCGCCGACGCGCTTGGCATTAATCGCGCCTCGCTTTATCGCAAACTCAAGAAGTCCCAGTTCAAAGCCTGAGCGCGCCGACATTCCCGATAGATTGTCTCATTTTGCAACACTCTCATGTCGAAAGCTTATCATCCAACAACACTTTGGAATGATTTATAAATAACAGTTATTCAGTAAGGTTGTTGTATTTTGCAACACTTCAGGCGCCGACGGCCCTGTTGTTGAAGTGCCTCGATCCCCGGGATTTACAAGATTTCGACCGAATCCTTTCCCCGCCAGCCTGTTGAAGCGTTTCGGTATGCTTCTTGCTCAAGATCCGCGAGGCATCATGCAAATAAGGTGCGTGAAAGATGGATCGTCGCTCGAAGATCATCGTTTTTTTTGAAGATCTTGAAATCCGGCAGGAGGCGGTCCATTACGCGGCAGCCCTCGCGAAGCGAACGAACGCAGAACTCATCTTTCTTTTATTGCTTCGATACGACTCCGACCCGAGCGAAAATCCCGACAGCCTGCGACAAAAATATCGGGACGTGCTGCGCCACCATCTGCTCCAGATGATGAAGGATGATCCCCCGCCGATGGTCGAAGTGCGGGTGGGCGATCCGCGTTCCGAGTTTTACAAGTTCATGACGGCTTACTCGTCATTCGAAGCGGCGGTGTGGGGCGGCAACGAATACGCCGTTTCTTCTCGCGCCGGCCGGGCGGCCGCGCATTGGCTGGCGCAGATCGAGAACGAGCTCGAATGTCCCGTGGTCGTGCCCAGACGCCGCGCGGGAGAGGCAAAAAAGACGAACCGGAGAGACAAACCGGAGATTGGGTAGCCCATGCAGATTACAATGATATCGCGAGGAAGCGAGGCGAAGGGCAAGGAATTAGCCTTGGCGCTGGCCCAGGACTTGGGACATCAATGCATCGGCCGCGAAGATCTCGTCGAGGGGGCTACCAAAGAGGGCATCCCCGTCGGCAAAATGGAGGCGGCGATGCTCAAGCCTCATCATTTTACCGAGCGTCTCGTGCTGGTGAAGGAGCACTATCAAGCCTTCGCCACGGCCTATCTCTGCGAACGCGCGCTTGAGGCCAATCTGGTGTACCACGGCCGGGCGGGGCATCTGCTCTTGCCCGGCGTGGGGCACGTATTGCGGGTCAAGGTGGTCGAAGCGCTGGAAGAACGCGTCAAAGCCACGATGGCGCGCAAAAACCTGACTTGGGAGCAGGCCCGCCGGTACGTCGAGGACGTGGACGAGGACATCCACCGCTGGGTCAAGACCCTTTACGGCGCGGACTGGAACGCCTTCACCCATTACGACCTGACCGTCAACTTCGAGAACATGACGGCGAAAAATGCGGCTCGCGCCCTGTGCTCGGTGGCGATGCTGCCGGAATTCCAGAGCACTCCCGCCGCCCGCAAGACGCTTGAAAATCTGTTTACGGCGGCCCGGGCGCGGCTGGCGCTGGCCCGCGACGAGCGCACCGGCGACGCCTCTTTCCGCGTCGAGTGCATGAACGGCGTCGTCACGGTGACGTACCGCCCTTCCGACACCCAGGTGGCCGCCTACATCCCCGACATCCTGGGCGTAATCGATGGAGTCAGAGACGTTCACGCCACAATGGCGGCGGCGAACATTCTTTGGATCCAGGAAGATTTCGAGCGTTCGCAGGAAACCTATGCGCAGATCGTCGACCTGGCCAACCGCTGGAACGCGGCGGTCGAACTGGTCCGCTACAAACCCGACCTGAACGTCGATGAGACTCCCGATCCGTCCCCCGCCGGCGCGCCTAATGGCCAGAGGTCCGGGGCCAAGGAATACGACGGCGGCATTGAGGACGATGCGGAGCAGGCGGTGGAAATGAACGACGGCGGCCTGATGCAGATGCACGACATGCTGGCCAAGGACGGCGTGGCCGGCGGCAACTCCTGCTGCTGCGGAGAGTCGCAGCGGCTTCTTGAATTGCTGAACAACCGGGTCAAGTACAACCTGGTGGCGGTGGGCAAGGTGTTTACCTCCAAGGGCCACGCCACGCAGGTGCGCATGAAGCGCGAATTGATCGGAACGCTGAGCGAGAAGCTGCGCGTCCCGGTGATAGAGGCGGAGGAGTTGAAGAAGACTTACATGTTCTCGCCCCTGCTCGCGGTGAAGTTTGTGTTGTTCGCCCTGATCTCGGCCGGCGTATTCGTGTTGGTCTTCACGCACCAGGGAGCGGTGCAGAGCTTTCTGCACACCGACACCTTACGCGGCAGAATCCTGGCTTCCGTCTTCGTGGCGATTCTCGCACCGATCTTCGCCTTTCTTTACGGAAACGTCGCCAAAACTTTGCTTAAGCTGGTCAACATCCAATAGCGGGGCGGCGATGGCGCGGCGGTCGAAACATATAATGCGGCTTGCATTCAGGCGAGAGGTGACAAGATGATTCCGCAGGAATTGACGGACCTGTTCATCCATTTGACGGCGATCAACGCCATCCAAGTCGCGGTGCTGGGCTTCATCGGCGGAATTCTTTCCGGTTTCATCGGCAGCGGCGGAGCGTTCTTCATGACGCCCGGCATGATGAACCTTGGAGTACCGGGCGTGGTAGCGGTGGGCAGCAACATCACGCACAAGTTCGGCAAGGCCATGATGGGCTCCAAGCAGCATGGTGAGCTGGGCAACGTGGACAAGAAACTCGGCATGTTCCTGCTGGTGACAGCCTTTTTAGGCATCCGGCTGGCTGTCGTCATCAACACCGCCCTGTTCGAAGGCGGCGCGGGGGGCCACGGCGAGTCCCAGGGCGCCGCGGCGGATCTCTACATCTCGCTCATCTTCGTCTTCATTCTTTCCCTGGTCGCCATCTCGATGCTCAGGGATGCGCTCAGCACGAAGGAAAACGGCGGCGGCCCGTCCAAGCGCATCGTGCAGTTTCTGCACCGCTTCAAGCTGTATCCGATCATCCATTTTCCCGTGGCGGACGTAAAGGTGTCGCTGTGGGTGCTGCTGGCGGTGGGTCTGGCGACGGGCTACCTCGCCGGAACGATCGGCGTAGGCGGCTTTGTCGGCGTGCCGGCCATGATTTACGTCTTCGGCGTGCCGACGGCGGTGGCGGCCGGAACGGAGCTTTATCTGGCGATGTACATGGGCGCGTTCGGCGCCCTGAACTACGCCTATCAAGGCTACGTCGATCTGCGCCTCGTCCTGCTGCTGTATCTCGGCTCGCTGATCGGCATCTACATCGGCGCGTATGGAACAAAGGTCGTCAAGGAAATCGTCATCCGTCTGGTGACCGCGGTCATCATCATCCTCTGCGTCATCAGCCGCGGCATCGCGATTCCCATGTATCTCAGGCAGCTCGGTCTAGTCGACATGAATCCCGACTGGGACGTCTACTTCAATCAGGCGAGCAAGGCATTGCTGTTTACGGCCGGCCTCTCCGGCTGCGCCATCATTCTCTGGAACGTCTTCCGGGCCTACCGCCACAAGCGTCGCGTGGCGGCGGCTTTGTCTCAGGGGCAAGCCCGTACGGGCGCGGTTCAATCGCGCGCGTGAGCGCTGGAGGTTGGAATGAACCGGAAAATCCGCATCATGCTGGTGGATGACGAGGCGATCGTCGGCAAGCGGCTGAAACCCTCGCTCGAAAAAAACGGCTACGAAGTGGAGGTTTTCGGCGACGGCCGGGACGCCATCGAGCGCATCTCCCAGGAAGCGTTCGATATCGTCGTCACGGACGTGCGCATGGACGACGTGGACGGCATCCAGGTCCTGGAACATGTCCAGGCCAAATCGCCGCGAACGAAGGTGATCATCATTACGGGATACGCCACGGTGGAAATCGCCCGCGAAGCCCTGATCAAGGGCGCCTTCGACTTCATCGCCAAGCCGTTCAAACCAAGCGATCTGCGCGTGGTGATCGAGAAGGCCACCCGGGAGCTTGGCGCTTATCCGGCGGCGATGGGGGATTGATGATGCCGCGCATGCTCGGAACCAACGCGATGGACGACGCGTTTGCCTTCCGCCGTCGTTATGAGACGTTTCGTTCCTTGCTCAAGAAAAACAGCCAAGCTCTCCAGCTTCTGGCCGATCTGGAGGCCGATCTTAATTTCATGGAGCATACGCACGCCGATATCCGCCGGCCCTTATGGCGGCTCGTCGACGAAACGCTGCTGATGGCCCAGGAACTGAACCTGCTCAGCAACGACCGCCATAAAGCGCTTTATGCGGTGATCGAGGACATCGAGGCGCGGATTCGCTCCATGTTCGATCTGCCCGCCACGGACCCCGAACGGCCGCTTGCGGTGGCGCTTGGCGGCGAGCCCGGCAAGGCGACCTTAATCGGAGGCAAGGCGGCGGGCCTGACGGCTCTGATGGAAATCGCGCCGGAACACGTTCCACCGGGTTTCGTGATTACAACCGCCGCCTACCGCCTGTTCATCGATGAAAACAGGTTGACCGAGCGCATCCGTCTGCTCGTCGACGACCTGGGCCATGTTAAAGACCCCGATCTGTTCCGCTCCCGGTTGCGGGCGGCGCGCGAACTTTTCATCAACGCCCAGGTTCCCGACCCGATCCGCGCGGCTATCGCGACGCACGCGGCGGCGATTTCAGACGCCGGCCATGATCGCTGGGCGGTCCGATCGAGCGCCATCCAGGAGGACGAGGATTTCACCTTCGCCGGCCAGTTCGACAGCATATTGGATGTTCCCGAAGCGTATCTGGTTGAAGCCTACAAGCGCGTGCTGGCCAGCCGATTTTCCGAGCGGGCCATGGCTTACCGGCTGCATCACGGATTCCGCGAGATCGACACGAGCATGGCGGTGTTGTTCATGCCGCTTGTTGGGCCGCGCTTCGCCGGCGTGCTGTATACGAACACCCCCACGAAGGCCGACGGCGGCGGAATGCTCATCAATGCGGTGCCGGGCTTGGCGCATGAAATGATCAAGGGCAAGGTTCAGGCGGATACGATTTTTCTCTCCAGAGCGGCCGAACCCAAGGTCTTGGAAATCGTTTTCGCCGCCGATCCCCAGTCCGGCCGTCCGGCGCACGATGAACATCCCCCCGAGCCGCTGCTGACAAATTTGGGACGACTAGCTTTCCGGATCATGGAGGCGTCCGGGCATGACATGGACCTGGAGTGGGTCGTCGATACGGCAGGTAAAATCTGGCTATTGCAAGGACGTAGGCTTCGCCTGCCCGACACAGACCGGAAAGAAGAACGCAGATTGCGGGAGGACACGCCGGTGCTCGAACAGGGCACGACCATCTTCCCAGGGCGCGCCGAAGGGCCGGTGGCGCATGTCAGCGACAAGCCCGATCCGGCTGGGGTGAAAAAAGGCGCGATCGTTGTGGCGCAACAGGCCACGCCGCGCTTGGCGCCGATCCTGCCTCACATCGGCGGCCTGCTGGTGGAAAGCGGCAACCCCGTTGGGCATTTGGCGGCCCTGGCGCGCGAGTACGCCGTGCCCTGCCTTTTCAACGTCGGCAAGGCGGTGTGGACGTTCGCTCCGGGCTCTATCGTGAGCATGGACGCCACCAAGCGCCGCCTCTATCGCGGCTCGCAATGGCCCGGCCTGCGCGAACGTTTCGCTCAGCGTCTCGCCGCGCGGGGCCGACCGCGCGCCTCGGGGCCGCTGCACGAGGCCGTGATCGCCCTCAGCTTGATCGATCCCCATGCCGCGGATTTCAAGGCCAAAAAATGCCGCTCGTTGCATGATGTGATCCGCTTCATCCATGAGATGTCTGTTCGCTCCATGTTCGCCTTCGGCGACAGCCAGAAACTCCCCTGGAGGCGCACCGCCGTGCCGCTGGTTACGCCGATTCCCATCAAAATCCGCTTGATCAATCTGGACGGCGCGGTCGCAAAGCGGGACGGCGATCTTGTTCCCGAGCAGGTGTACAGCGTCCCGTTCCAGGCGCTCTGGCGCGGCATCACCAGTCCGGGGGTGCGCTGGGACAAGCGTCCTAATCCGACGTCCGAGGCCCTGCCGCCGGACTTCGTGGAACAGGTCATGGGCGGCGGACGGGGTCCCCGACGGGTGCGCGACACCAACTATTTCATCGTCGCCAGAGACTACGTGAACTTCAACGCCCGCTTCGCCTTCCACTACGCGATGGTGGACGCAGTGGCAAGTCCATGGGCGGAAAAGAATTATGTAAGTTTTCGTTTCCAGGGAGGCGCGGCGGCTGCGCCCAACTGCGAACGGCGCGCAGCGTTTCTGGAATCGGTGCTGCGGCTCTCCGATTTCAGCGTGGATCGCCGGGCGGATCTGGTGGCCGCGTGGATCCGCTATTATCCGCTGAACGAAACGCAGCGGGCGCTGGAGGTTCTGGGAAGGCTGATGGCCTGCGCGCGCGAATTGGATATGGTGCTCATCAATGATGATATGGTAAAGAAATACGTCGCCTTTTTCATGAGTGGAAATATGAGAGTATTTATGTAGGACTGTGATCAAAAGAACATGACGCCAGAAGAATCGACGCATCCGCCGAACCCACCGGAAGAGAATCCGGCTCAAGCTTATTCGCCGCTGGAGGACGAGCCGCCCATACCGAGAGGCGAGCCCACCTCGGACGAATTGAAGCGACTGTTGGCAAGGCCCAAGCTGAGCATCCGCACGCGGCTGATCCTCGCCTTTTCCCTCATTTTTACCTTCGCGACAATCATGAACGTATGGATGATTTATACCCTCTCCGCCCTCCAAGCCAAGATTCATTTTCTCGAAGTGGCGGACAGCTACATGGGCGAGATTCAGCAGGCGCGCCGCTTCGAGAAGAATTATCTGCTGTACAAGACGAACCTTGACGACGCTTTGGAACATGTGCGCAACGCGCAGCAACTGTTGAAGCAGAACCGTTCGATGGTCGAGCGTGTGGTCTCAGCGAAAAATTTCCTCACCATCACCCAGCATACGCAGGATTACGAAGGCATTCTGCGGCAGCTTGAGGAGTTGAGCGACCCGGCGGCCAGGGAGAAAGTGGAGGTTCAGCTACGCGACCATGGGTCTGAAATGATTTCGTTTGCCGGCGACTTTGCCCGGCGGGAACGCGAAAGCGTCGACAAGACCTTCCTTCTAGTGAGACGCATCTCTTACGGATTTCTGACGGTTCTTCTGGCTATGATGCTGATCATCGGTATCTTTCTAGCGAAGCAGATTTTGGACGCGTTGTCGAGGTTCATGGAATACACGAACCGCATCGCGGAAGGCGATTTCACTCACATCACGCCGCGCCGCAAATACCGTGACGAGTTCACACAGCTGGCGCTGGCGTTCAATCACATGATCGACGAACTGGAGCACCGTCACCAGGTGCTGGTGGAAAGCCACAAGATCCGCGCCATCGGCAGTTTGGTTGCGGGCGTGGCGCATGAACTGAACAATCCGTTGAACAACATCATGCTCACCGCCTCGACGCTGAAGGAAGACTATGGCGATTACGAGGAAGCAGAAAAGATAGAAATGGTCTCGGAGATCATCGAAGAGGCGGAGCGCTCGCAGCGGATCGTGCGCAACTTGCTGGATTTCGCACGGGAGAGTAAAACCAATATCGAGCCGCTGAACATCGAAAACATCGTCCGCCGTTCCGTCCAGTTGGTGGCCAACCAGATGAAGATTTCCAAGGTCTGCATGAAGCTGGGCATCCCGAAAGACCTGCCGCCGGTGCACGGCGATGGCCAACTGCTCTGCCAGGTCTTCGTCAACCTGCTGCTCAACGCCATCGACGTTGTGCCCGTCAAGGGTGAAGTCAAGGTTTCCGCGCGCACGAACAATAAAGACGGTTTTGTGGCCGTGGATGTGACCGATAGCGGCCCCGGCATCCCGGAGCACATCCTGCAACGAATTTTCGAGCCCTTCTTCACGACGAAGACGAAAGGGAAAGGCACCGGCCTTGGCCTTTCCGTCTCGCGCGGGATCGTCAGGAAGCTGGGCGGTTACATCCAGGTGAAAAGCGAAGTCGGCAAGGGGACGACGTTCACGGTTCTGCTGCCCAAGACCGAGATCCCCTTCAAGCAGGACTCGTGAGGCTGGTTTTTCTCCCGAACCTGGGCAGGGGGGCGAGCGAAAATGGTATCGGGGGCAGGGAAAATTAGAGGAAGAAGACGGAGTAGTGCAGATTGCGCTTGCGTCGCGTTAAGTGGAAAGAGAATGCCTCTCTAGAAATAATGGATCTAGAAACAGCGGGCATCGGTTTGTGCGTCTGCTGTGACCATTTTGTGCCCACTCTGTGCCTCTTTCAATCAACCGTCATCAATCTCGGTCAATCTCGATGGCACAGGTAAGCCGTTGGAATAATTTCGAAATACAGGAATTTCAAGAAGTTGGACGCCCGCCCGATTAATCCGTTTTTAAGATTTCAAGACCGCCGCCTTAGACCGCTCGGCCACTCCTCCAGGAAAGCGCTTAGGCAGCAGCTTTGCACGGTCTTCCGGTTTCTGTCAATAATACCGCCGGCCGAAAATATCTGGTCGGGGCACCGGAAAATGGCCAATACGGACTTCGCTTCACGTTTGGAGCGTCAAGTTGGAGGGCAAGGTCGGCGCTTTGGGCGCCACCAAGAAGTCGAACGCTCCTCCTTGCTGAATCGCGTAAAGGAAGGTGCGATCACCCCTCACGCTCCCAACAGGATTATCGCTGTAGAAGGTGTCTCCGAGCACAGGCTGCTCCGGCTTGACCAGATCAATCACGGTTACACCCTTGTTGCACGCGAGATAAGCAAATCCGCTATGACCGCCTCGGTCAGTCAGCCGCGTTTGCGACCTACCTTGCCGGCGTCCGGGAGAAGAACAAGCGCAATTTCATCAAGCGACTGGACCGGCAGAAATGGTGAAGGCGCCAGTTATCTTGGAACTGCCTGCTTATGGCTGAAGGTGGGTGTTCGTCACGGACAGCCTTGACGCGGGCGGCGCATCATCAAAGGAATTGGCCCTTGGCGACAAGCCATGCCGGCGGATCGGATATTTTAACGGGAAGCGACTTCGCCCATTCCGCCATGCACTCGTAAACACATTCCTCTTCGAAGGCATACCAGGCTTCCAACCGGCCCGGGAAATCGGCCAGAGCGTCCTTGAAGCGGCGGAACGGTCTTCTGCCGTCGAGGGCGCGAAACAACGCATTTTGGACCTGTTTGTCTTCCATCCCGTCCGCAAAGCGCTCCATCCAACGGAATGCTTCATGCGAGTCTGGCGGATCGATGGGTACATAACGTTCGGGGGCGGCGTCCACCTCCTCCGCATCGAGATCGTCCGACTCTGTTTCGTCGCCGTCAGACTCGCACCAATAGCGCACCTGTCCCGTCTCCAGGTCCAGCACGGCGTGCCGCTCCTCGGAACGGAAAACAAATACGTTGTGAACGGCATCCCAATCGATGGTTAGCGATCGTTTCATGACGAACCGGCATTGAGGTTGAGCTTGCTTTTCAAAATGACCCTCCCCTGGAAAGAACTGCGTCGCTCCTCCCTCGCATACAATAGTTTAGCCGTGCTTGGATGTGCAACTTTTAGCGGTGGCGCGACGGGGCGGCTACTCCTCCGGGATCGGCGGCAACGGGGTGTCGCCCGATTTGCGTTGCGCGCCGAAGATGTAGGTCAGGTTCAGCGCGCCGATGAACTCCGTGTATTCCTCCGCCGTGTAGACATGCACGCGCAACCCGGCTTCCAGTTCGGGCAGGATGCGATAGGCCAGAAAACCTCCCGCGTTGAGCGCGAAAGAAATCGTCGAACGCTTGTCATATTGCCCCGGCGTTTCGAAATCGGCGAGCGCCAGCGCGTCGCGCGCCGATTGCAGGTCGGGCCGGTCGGGATAATAATCCACCGCGTCTTCGCGGAACCAGTTGAGGCCGACCAGACCGTCGATGCCGTAGGACAGGCGCTCGTAGCGGCCCGCCCAGACCACCGGCGCCCCGGCGTTGATGAAGAGTTGGGGGCTGAAATAGCCGCCGTGGCCGAGGGTGAAGAAGCGCAGGTTGTGCTGGTAGCCCATGGCGTTGCCCGACAGGCCGAGCGTCCATTCCATGTTCGCGCGGCTGTGGACGTTCCATTTCAGACCCAGCCCGGCGTTAACGGCGTGGTTGTCGCGGACGCGCTCGCCCATCAGGAAATCGTAGCCGCCGTACATATAATAGATCATCGGGCCGCCGCTGAAGGACAGGTCCAGCCGTCCGCCGTTTTTCGTCACGCCGCCCCAGAGCTTGCCGCTCAGCGGGTCGCGCGTTCCGGCGTAGCTCAACAGACTGTCGCGCACCATGTCCCGGTGGCCGTCGAGGCGGAAGCCGAAGAAGCGGATCTGGTCGGACAGGACAAGTCCGCCGGTGATCGTCTTGATCGGAAAGCCCAGAGGCGAAGAGCCCGCGCGGACGGAATAACCCTTGTAGGCGTATCCCAGTTCCAGCGCCGCGCCGATCGCCGACTGTCCCTTGGCGTCGTCGGCGACAAACCCCTGGGCGCCGTAGCTGCCGAAGCGGTCGGCCGTGCCCGCCTCGTCCAGCGCGGCGTCGCCCGCCTCGAGAAACACGCCGTCGGCGATGAATTGCACGCGACCGACATAGCCCGTGGGCGCCGACGCCTGCAGGCGGGTGTCCACGTCCAACAGCCGGCTGAGGCCCGGCTCGCCGTCGCGATAGCGGGTCTGCACCTCGCCGCCGATGACCGAGCGGTAATTGGCGTCGATGGCCTCGATTTCGCGGTCGATCTCGGCGGCCAGGCTGGTGGAATCGGCCGACCGGTCGGTCTTTTCGGCCGCCAAACGGGCGTTGGCGCCCGCGAGAATCTGTTCGTATTCGCTGTCCGGATAGATCGGCGGCTCGACGGCCGGGTCCGTCGCGTCGCCTTTCCCACGTTCCAGATTTTCCTCCAGACCCTTGGCCTTCTGCAAGGCATCCATCGCCCGGGCGTCCTTGCCCAGCAGACGCCACACGCGCCCGGCGATGAGATACACTCGCGGATCGTCGGGACGCTGGGCGAAGGCGGCGTCGAGCAACGCTTTGGCGCGGTCGTCGTCGCCCCCTTTGGCGGCGGCCTCGACGGCTCCCTGCAGCGCCTCCATATTGGAGGGATCGCCTTTGAGCACGCGGGCGAACACGGCCCCGGCCTCATCGTACTGCGCGGTCTGCACCAACAGGCGGCCCAAGGCGTTCATCAGCCGGGCGTCGTCCGGATACTCCTTGAGCAGCGGCTGGATGTAGGCGTAGGCCCCAGCGATGTTGCCGTCCTCGCGCAGACGGTCGGTGCGGCGTACGGCGTAGGCGATGCGCAGATTGCCCAGGTCGCGCCGCTCACGGGGAGAAAGCGACGGATTGTCGATCACCATGCCGAGCGTCAACTGAAACTCGTCGTAGCGCTCGGCGCGGAGGTAGATCGCGGCGAGCTGAAGCTGGATGCCCGGCTCGTCCCCCGCCGACTGGGCCAGCGCCGCGCGCAGACCGGATAGCGCGCGCTCGTAATCGCCGATGTCGGCAAACGCCTGGGCCACCACCGCCAGCAGGCGCGGGGAGTCCTGCACGTTGCGTTGCAGTTCGGACAGCGCGCGGCGCGCGGGGCCGATGCGTCCGCCCAGGGTCGCGCGGCGGATCGCCGACTGGGCCGCCATGCGAGTTTCGACCTCCCGCTTGAGCTGGCGCTGTTCCACCGTTACTTTTTCACTCGGCGTGGCGTTGATCGCGGTCAGCGCCTCGGCCAGCCGTCCCTCTTCGATGTACAGCCTGACGTTGAGCATCCGGTAGGCGGGCGCAGCAGGGTCCAGCGCGGTCAACTCGTCGGTCGTCGCGCGGGCCTGGGCCAGTCGCCCCAGCTCGATGTAGACATTGGCCAGGTCGAACAACGCCCAGGCGTTCTGCGGATCGGCCTGCCGCGCCTGCTGCAAGAGATCCAGCGCGCGGTCGTCGTAGCCCACTTGCCGCTCGAAGGCGGCGCGGCCGCGCAGGATCTCGGACTGCAGCCGTTCGGGCTTCCAGGCCAATAGCGGATCGATGCGCGCCAGCCGATCATTGAACACCGCCGCCGCCTCGCTCTGCCCCTGATCCAGCATCAATTGAACCAGAGCGCGCAACGCGTAGGCGTGATTCGGGTCGCGCTCCAGGACGCGGCCGAACATCTCCCGCGCCTCGTCTCGGCGGCGCTGGTCGAAATAGAGATTGCCCAGCGCCATTTCCGCGTGAATCGCCTCGTCGGCGGACAGGCCCGCCGCCTCGCGGTAGAGCGCCTCGGCCTTCTCGGGCTGGCCTTCGCCGGCCAGCCGGTCGCCGTCTTTGAGCAGTTCCCAGAAACGCGCGCTGACGAGCGATTTTTCCCACAACTCCGGGCGGTCCGGAGCGAGGCTTCTCACTTCCTCCAGAAATTTCCGCGCCCGGGTGAATTCCTCGCGCTGCATCGCCACCATCGCCAGCCCGACCAAGGCCTCGACGTTTTTGCCGGTCTGTTTGAGCGCCCATTGAAAGGCGGCGTCGGCGCCCTCCACGTCCTCGCGCTCCAGGGCGCGATAGCCCGCGCCCACCTTGTCCAACGCGGAAGGCGCAACGGCCTTTCCGCTGCGCAGGGCGTCCAGCCGCCGGCGGATCTCGTCATCCTCGCCCGCCGAGGCGAGGTAGTCGGCGTAGAGCGCGGCATCGGACGGCGCGGCGTTGAGCCACAGCAACCCCTGCTTCCAGCTTTCGCGCGCCGCCGGGCCGACCCGGCCCTCGCCGGCCAGCGCCTTGAGCCGCGCGATGCCTTCGCGGCGCGACGGTTCGCGGTAGGTCATGTGCCGCGCCAGCGCGAGTTCCATGTC
>QZKR01000062.1 GCA_003598065.1 Myxococcales bacterium
GTGAAAACTCAAGCAAACCTCAGGCCATGTTTCTACGCTCTCCCGTAAGGTCTTTTCTGGACAACCCGAAAAACCTCTGCCTTAGCCGGGGAATGAGGAGAAAGCGCCCATGATTGACAGTCCGGTTTCGAGCGGCTATCGTGGGCGCGCTTGAAGCCAGGAGGGAGGCGCGCCATGACCAAACCCACGACCTACCGCGACGCCGGCGTCGATATCGACGAAGGCAACCGCATGGTGGAACTCATCAAGCCGATCGTCAAGAGCACGTTCCGACCGGAGGTGCTGGGCGGCATCGGCGGCTTCGGCGCGCTCTTCAAACTGGATCTGTCCAAGTACAAAAAGCCGCTTCTGGTCTCCTCGACCGACGGCGTGGGCACCAAACTGAAAATCGCTTTCATGACCGGCAAGCACCGGACGGTCGGCATCGATCTGGTGGCGATGTCGGTGAACGACCTGGTCGTCCAGGGCGCGGAGCCGCTCTTTTTCCTCGACTACTTCGCCACGGGCAAGCTCGCCGCCGAGACGGCGGCGGACGTGGTGGCCGGCATCGCCGAGGGCTGCAAGCAGGCCGGCTGCGCGCTCATCGGCGGGGAAACGGCGGAATTGCCCGGCTTCTACCAGCCCGGCGAGTACGACCTCGCCGGCTTCGCCGTGGGCATCGTGGACGAGGCGGAGCTGATCGACGGCCGCAACGTCCGCCCCGGCGACGCCGTCTTCACCCTGCCCTCTTCCGGCCTGCATTCCAACGGCTACAGCCTGGCGCGCAAGATCGTCTTCGAGCAGTTGAAACTTGCGCCGGACGCCCATGTCGCCGAACTCGGCGCAACCGCCGGCGACGCCTTGCTGACGCCGACGAAGATCTACGTCAAAACCGTCCTGGCGATGGCCAAAACCGGCAAGGTGAAGGCGCTCGCCCACATTACCGGCGGCGGCTTTTACGAGAACATCCCCCGCGTCGTGCCGCAAAACACGCGGATCGTCGTCGAAAAGGCGAAGGTGCCCATTTCGCCGATTTTCCGCTTCCTGATGGAGAAAGGCCCGGTGGCCGAGCGCGAGATGTTCCGCACCTTCAACATGGGCGCGGGGATGATCGTGATCGCCGCGCCGGAGGACGCCGACGCTCTCGCCGCCGCCGCCCGCGCCCACGGCGAAACGCTCATCCCCATCGGCCGCGTCGAAGCGACGAACGAACCGTCGCATGTGGTGATTGTCTAGAAGCTTTCTAACCTTTGGTGGAGCACAGTTGTACTGTGCTCCAAACGTTTAAGTGTGTGGAGCACGGTGCAACCGTGCTCCATCGCCGCAGCCTTCCCGCCGATTGGTTTTTGCGCTCACTTCAACTGCGCCAGCCGGCTGGCCAGCGCATCGACCAGCACATCCACGTCCGGCCGCTCCGGCATGAGATCGGCCATCAAGCCGCGCGTGGCGAGCGATTCGGCCGTCTTCCTTCCCACGCAAGCCCATAGCGGCTTCGCCGCGACGAGCCCCGGTGCGGCGGAAAGCAGGGCGCCGATGGTGCTTCCCGAAAGGAAAACGACCGCGTCGGGATTCCAATGGGCGAGTTTCACGTCCAGCCAGGAAAGATCGAGCGGACGCGTGTCGTAGACGGCGAACGGCAGCGGCGCAAGTCCGCCCTTTTCCAGCGTCGCCGGGAACGACTGATCGGCCGAGGAGGAACGCGGCAGAAGCACGCGAGCCCCTTGCGGCAGCCTGGCGACGAGCGTCGCCGCCAGGTCGCGCCCCGCTTTGACGTCGGGGACGATGTCGGGAATCAGGCCCCGCGCCGCAAGGGCGCGGACGACCGTGCGGCTGCCCGCCGCCGCCTGGATGCCGGCGAGCGCGCGCACGTCGCGGCCGCGCGCGGCGAGCGCCGAGAAGAAGGACTCCACCGCGATGGCGCTGGTGAAGACCACGGCCTGGATCTTCGCGAGAGCGTCGATGGCGCGGCGAACCGCCGGATCGTCGGCGCGCTCGACGGCCTCGACGACCGGAACGTCCAGCACTTCCGCGCCCAGGGCGCGCAAGCGGCTGATGGCGTCGTATTGCGACTCGGCGGCGCGCGTGAACAGCACGCCGCGGCCGGCGAGCGGCATCTCGGGCCGCCAGGCCAGCGTTTCGCGCAGCGAGGCCACTTCGCCGATCACGAGCAGTCCCGGCGGCTGGACGCCGGCTTTCTTCGCCTCGGCGGCGATCGTGGCCGCGTCGGCGACGATCGTCCGCGCCGCGCCGGTGGTGGCCCGCTCCAGAACCGCCGCCGGCGTCGAGGGCGGCAAACCGGCGGACATCAGCCGGCCGATGATCTGCTCGGTGGCCGCCATCGCCATGTAAAAAACAAGAGTGTGATTAAGCTTGGCGAGCGCCTCCCAGGGCAATTCAACTTCCCGGTCGCGGGCGAAATGGCCGGTGACGAGCGTTACGCCGCGCGACAGCTCGCGGTGCGTGACGGGGATGCCGGCGTAGGCCGATCCGCCCAGGGCGGAGGTGACGCCCGGCACGACCTCGTAAGGCACGCCGGCCTCGACGCAGGCCTGCGCCTCCTCCCCGCCCCGGCCGAAGACGAATGGGTCGCCGCCCTTGAGACGCACGACGCGCTTGCCTTCCTTGGCCAGCCGCACCAGAAGCGCGCTGATCTCCTCCTGCGGCAGGGCGTGGCGGCCGGCGGATTTGCCGACGAAGATCTTTTCCTCGGCGCGGGAGAGCGCCACGAAGGCGTCAGCCATCAGATTGTCGTAAACCAAGGCATCGCAATCGAGCAGCAGCTCCAGACCGCGCACGGTGATCAATTCCGGATCGCCTGGGCCCGCGCCAACCAGGGCGACGCGGCCGGCGGTTGTTTTCACATGGCTCATGGTTGCTCGTCCTCCGTATCGATGAATTCCCGCGTCGCAGCCTCGACGAGCCGCCGCGCCTCCTCCGTCCGTCCCGCCAGCGCCGCCTCGAACGCGCCGCAGGCGGCGATGCGCTCGCCCCAGAGCGCCACTTTGCCCGGCGCTCGCAACTTAATTGTTTCGCGTTGCGTCCCGACGTCCGCGAAGAAGGCGCCGATGTCCGCCGGGAAGCGCGCTTCCAGCTCCTCGCGCACGCGCCGCGCCAGGGCCGGGGCGTTGCCCGCCGTCGAAACGGCGACGAGCAGCGGCGGACGGCGAACGACGGCCGGAACGTAGAAGTCGCAGAGGTCGGGCATGTCCACGGCGTTGACCAGCGCGCCTTGGGTTCGCGCCGCCTCGGCGACGGCGGCGTTGACGGCGCGGTCGGACGTCGCGGCGATCGCCAGACGCTGCCCCGTCGCATCGCCGGGCGTGAAGGGCCGCTTATGCCAGGCGACGCGCCTAGCCTCGGCCCACATGGCGATTTCCGCTTCCGCTTCGGGAGCGACGACTGTCACCTGTGCGCCGCACTCCAGCAGCGCCTCGATTTTGCGCCGCGCCACCCGTCCCGCGCCGACGACGAGCGCGGGCGCGCCGTTCAGCTTGAGAAACAGCGGATACAGCGACGCTTCGGCAGCGGCTCGTTTTCGTTCGCTCACGCCGGCTCTCCATTCGCTCAATCTCGGCCGAAGCCTGTCTTGCCCAATGCAGGAGCAGGCTTTCAATCTGCTCCTGCTCAGAGGCCAAGGTCAGTCTAGCCTCCAGTGGCTTTGTTGACAAGCGCGCGAAACGGAAAAGGCCCGGCCTCCCCTGCCGCCGCGGTTGTCGCTGCGACGCTCCAGTGTTATGCTGCCGTCGCGGAGGTGATGATGAAGGCGGTTATCGGCAACACAGGGTTGTGGGTTTGGGGGCTTGCGGCGCTCGTCGCGGCGGGGTGCTCGGGAACATCGGACGAGGGCGCGACCCCCGACGGCGACGCGGAAAACGCCGACGAAGCGACGGACGGCGAGGAGCCGAGCGACGGCGACGACGAGCCGGCCTTCACGCATCAGGTTTACACGCATACGATCGACGCGGAGCAAAACGGCATCGCCACCGGCGACTATGCCGCGCCGGCATTTGTCTACGACGAACTGGCCGTCGATCCGCGCTACACCCATGCCCTGAGCTTCATGACCACGCCGATGCTGCCGCCGCGCCTGTCGGCCGTGCCTTCGCCGGGACCGCTGGTGCTCTATTCCGACGCGCTCGACGTGCTCGTCTTCTCGCCGATGGACCACTTTTTCGAAAGCCTGATCCTCTTTGAGAACGGCAAAATCCGTTACGGCCTGCAAGGCGAACTCGATGCCGTTCCCGCCGGCTTCACGCAGCGCTTCCTGCGCGTCGAAGGCCAGGGCGTCGCCGCGACGCTGGAGCATTGGGGCGATTTGCTGCTTGCCGACCGGAACCGCGCGCGCCGCGACCGTTACGCCGACACCGGCCTGTCGCATCTCGGCTACTGGACCGACAACGGCGCCTACTATTACTACGAAACCGAGGAGGGGATGAACGAAGCGGAAACGATGCTCGCCGTGGCCGAGGACGCGCGGCGGCGGGGCATCCCTTACGGGTATCTCCAACTCGATTCGTGGTGGTATTTCAAGGCGAACATGGGCGGGCTCGCGCCGGGCGGCTTGATCCGCTGGGAACCGATCCTGGAGATGTTCCCCGACGGTCTCGCCGCCTTCCAGCAAAACCTCGGCCTGCCCTTGATTCTCCATAATCGCTGGTTCGCCAAGGACAACGGCTACCGCGAGCGGTATTCGTTCGTCGATGACGTGGAAATGGCCTTTCCGCTCGACGGCGGCGTCTTCGATGATTTCATGGGCGACGCCGCCTCCTGGGGCGCGATCACCTACGAGCAGGACTGGCTGATGCCGCAGTTCTGGGGCGTGTCTTATCTCCGGCAGGGCGTCGGACGGGCCGAACAATGGATGGCGTGGATGGACGACGCGGCGCAGGCCCACGGCTTGACGATGCAGCTTTGCATGGCCGGCGCGGCGCATTTGCTGGATTCGCTCGATCGTGCGACGCCGACCTCGGTCCGCACCAGCATCGATTACACCCCTTCCCTGTCCAAAGAATGCTACTGGCCGGAGTTCCACACGGTAAATCTCCTGGCCTGGGCGTTGGGGCTCTGGCCGTTTAAAGACAACTTCCACGCCTCCGAGACGCACGGCGAAGCGGAAGCGCTCATCAGCGCGCTGTCGGGCGGCATGGTCGGGGCGGGCGATCAGATCGGCCTCGCCGACCCGGAACTGCTTTCGCGCTCCTGCCGCGCCGACGGGCTCCTGCTCAAGCCCGACCGGCCGGCCCTGCCCCTTGATGCGATGTTTCTGCCGCACACCCGGCCGTTCACGACCTTCACCTATTCGCGCCGCGAGGGGCTGGGGCAGTGGACTTACGTCGCCGCCTACCATCTGGCGCGCAACCATGCGGAACGCAGCTCCGAGGACAAGCTATGGGCGGCCTTGTCCTACGACGGCCTGGACGTGGGCGAGCTGTTCGTTTTCCCCGACGAAGTGACCGACTGGCGTCTCGATCTGGAGCGCGACCTCGGCCTGACGGGCGAATACGTCGCCTACGACTGGCGCAGCGGCGAGGCGCGGCGGGTGAGCGGCGAACTGACGCTGGCGGAGTTCCCTCATCTGTACGACTTCGCCTATCTCGTTCTCGCGCCGATCCTCCCCAATGGGGTCGCGTTGATCGGCGAGACCGGCAAATATGTGACCCTTGCCGACCGCCGCTTCGCCGACATCGCCCTCGACGGCGACAGGATGACCGTGACGCTCGCCGGCGCGCCGGGAGAATCCGTCGCCCTGACGATCTACGACGCAAACCGCGATTCGCTGCTTAATCTGGATCCCGTGACGCTGGATGCCCAAGGCCATTCGATCGTCGAATATGCCCGCCCCTGACACAATCTTTGGGAATATCCTGAGGATTGTATTTGCTCTGTCTTAAGATTTTGTTAAGATAACTCGGTTTGTCGCGTCCCTTCTACCCTATGCGTCGTTCGAGACGCGCCTCTCTGGTGAGGTTGGCCATGTCAGCCCATTTGCGGAAAATCTGCGCTCTCGGCGTTGTCTTTCTCCTGGCGGGATTGCACGAGAAGGCGGAAGCCGCGCCGTCGCGCATCTGGGTGACGGCCGGCGCGGACGCGGCGCACGAGATGGTGGTTTCCTGGTCCGAGTCGTCGGCCCAGCCCGCCGCCACGGTGGAATACGGCGCCACGGCTTCCTATGGCCAGCAGGCCGCCATCGAGGCGGTCGAGGCGCTGGGCGGCCAGGTCGGCCAGGCGCATCACGTTCGCCTCACCGGCTTGGAGCCGGAAACTCTTTACCATTACCGCATCGTCGTGGGCGGCCAGCCCTCGCCGGATTACACCTTCCGCACCGCGCCGACCGACCTCTGCGCCCCCGTTGCGTTCGTCGCCATGGGCGACAACCGCTCGCAGGGCGAAGGTTCGGCCAACCGTTTCAACGAAGTGATCAGCGACGCCCGCAACACCGGCGCGCAGATCCTGTTCAACACCGGCGACCTGGTGAAGGACGGCAGCAAGATCGACGAATGGGCGAGCTATCTCGACCAGGTGACGCCCGCCGGACGCTTCGTGCCCGTGATGCCGGTGATCGGCAACCACGACGACGGCCCCGGCGACGGCAACCAGATGAACATCACCCGTCTGTTCCGCACGCCTTCCAACAATCCCGACGGCGTGCGCAGCTACTATTCCGTCGAGTACGGCAACGTCTTCTTCGCCGTCGTCACCAACCACGACGGAAACCCGCAAGCCCAGGCAGAATGGCTGGACGAGCGGTTGAAAGCGACGAGCGCCCTTTACAAATTCGTCTTCATCCACGAGCCGTTCTTCACCTGCCCGATCGTCGGCGGCCATCCGCCCGACGAATCCGGCGTGGGGAGCCTCTACTTCCCGGTGTTCCGCGACAACCACGTTGACGCCGTTTTCACGGGGCACAACCACTATTACGAGCTGTTCATGCCGCACAACGGCAGCGGCTTCGTAGAAGATCCCGCGCAAGGGACGCTGCATATCACCACCGGCGGGGCGGCCAAGGGCGAATGGATCATGCTTTTGCCCCCCGGCCTTTCCTGCGAGGGCCGGCTCCAGTCGCAGATGCGCTACCATTACGTCCAGGTCACGGTGGCGGGCGAAGAGATGACGATGGACTACTGGGACGAGGGCGGCGTGCCCGGCGGAACGCTCTCCGGACCGGCTACTCATTACGTGGTCCGCAAACCGGGCCGTCTCGACTGCTCGCCGCAGACCGACGGCGACGTCCCGACCGACGGCGACCTGCCCACCGACGGCGACCTGCCTACTGACGGAGACTTGCCCACCGACGGCGACGTCTCGGACGGCGATGTGCCGACCGATGGCGATCAAACGAGCGACGGCGATCTTCCGGCGGACGGCGACGAAGCGGCCGATGGCGACAAACCGGACGGCGACGCGGACAACGACATGGCGGTGGTTTGCACATACGGCCAGCGGCAGTGCGCCGGCGCAATTGTCCTGGCCTGCGCGCGCAACGGCACGGAATGGCTGGAAGCGGAAGATTGCGGCGAGCGGCCCTGTAGCGACGGGCAGTGCTCCGTCATCCCGGACGGCGACGGCCCGGAGACCGACAACGCCTCGCCGGGACCGACTGTCCCCGCGCAGCCGGGAAGCGGCGGCGGCGGATGCAGTCAAACCGGCAGCAGTGCGGCAATGTGGATGGTTGCGCTCGGCTTGCTATTGCTGGTGCGCCGCCGCGCGGTTTCCTAAGCTACCCGATCACAGGCAACCACCGCCGACGATCACGGGGTTGTCGCCCTGGGTCAACGGCAGGCAAAGTTCGTCGCCCTCGCAGCTATTGGGAATGGCTTCGCACGTCTTCAGACAGACGTTGCCGTTGCTCAACGGTTGGCAATAGTAATCGGGGTCGGCGCAGGGCAAGTCCGCAGGGGGCCGGGCACCAGCAGACGCCCGTCGCCGCGTTGCACTTCACGGACAGCCCGCGCCGTTCGCATTCGGGCGCGCGGCAGGCGCAGTCGTATAAAACATTATAGCAAAAAAACGCGGGGAGGGTTCGCCTCCCCGCGTGTATATCGCGCTAGCGCGCCGACGGTTTACAAACAGCCGCCTCCGACAACCATCCCTTCCTGGTTTACGAGCGGCAGGCAGAGCGCATCGGCGCAGCTATTGGGAGCGGCCGTGCACATCTCCAGGCAGACGTTGTCGCCGCTCATCAACGGCTGGCAGTAATGCGCCTCGTCGATGCAGAAGTCCTGCGGATTCTCGCAGCTCTCGGCGTTCTCCAGATCGTCGCAGAGGCCGAAGGCCGCGCCGGGCGCGCCCAGATCGATGCAGCCGATCAGGCTGGTCTCGGGATCGCAGACCGCGATCTCGCAGCTTTCGACGCACTCGGTGACGACGTTGCCCTCTTCATCCTCGATCGCCACGCACACGAAATTTTCCGGGCAGTCCTCGTCGCTCTCGCATGCATCCCCGTCGCAAAAGCAGACATCGAAGCCTTCCTCGCCGAGGCCGCAATTCACGGCGCCGAGGACGTAGCCTTCCTGGATGCAGAGATCGTCGCAGTTCAGGGCCGCCCACTGATTCGTATCCCCGTCGCAGTAGCAGAGGAACAGATCCGCCTCGGCCGAGCAGAACGGCGCATCACTATCCGGCGCGCACTCACCCGCGCAATCGGCGGGAAGCTCTTCTTCCACGCATTCGCCTTCGGCGCAGATGAAGCCTTCGTCGCAGTCGGCATCGGTTGTGCAGTCGGGCCCATCGCTGTCGGTGTCGCCGTCAGTATCGCCGTCGGTGTCGCCGTCAGTATCGCCGTCGGTGTCGCCGTCGGTATCGCCGTCGGTATCGCCGTCGGTGTCTCCGTCGGTGTCTCCGTCGGTGTCTCCGTCGGTGTCTCCGTCGGTGTCTCCGTCGGTGTCACCATCGGTATCACCATCAATGTCACCGTCGTCGTCGCCGTCGGGCGCATCGCCGTCGGCCACGTCGCCGTCCTCTTCCTCGTCGCCGCCGCCGCCGAGACAGCCCGCCGCCAGGACGCTGCAACACATCACCCACGTCGCCAGAAGCCAAAGCGCTTTTTTCGACATTCTCTTCTCCTTCTTATTCTTGACGTTAGTCAGACGCACCCTCCCGAATCGATCGCTCGCTGCTCCACTCTATTCTATGTGAACCGTACCGGCACGGATCGGCTAAGAACACACAAAAGAACGATCGCCACTCCTCTCATTAACTCCAGATCAATCGACGGACGGGAATTGGGGCGACCGCCGAGGGCGGCTCCCGTCCGCCGGCACAGGTAATCAGCAAACAATATGCCATACACACATATTCAAGTTATTACGATATCTTAAGTTCTGATGGCTCCATAATCCGAGGTCCGACAATCTACTTTTCGCGACACAAATGTCGGTCCCGGTGCAAATTATTGCGACATTCGAGTCGCCCGAACCGAAAAATGCTTCCTTCTATCAAGGGATCGTTACACTGAAAAATATCGGGCCCGACGGAAGCAAGAAACGATGCAAAAACGGCGGGGCGCTTGGCATTGGGCGATAGTCGCGGGAATCCGCTGGACGCCGCCCTATGCCGGGCGCTTTATCGCCGCCGCCGTCCGGCGCGAATCCGCGCCTTCCGGCTGGGGCTTCGCTATCCGTGAAATTGTCTGCTCGCCGTAGCGCCTTACGCCGTAAGCTGGAGCCGCTCAATGTAGTTGGGGTCGTCGCGTTGGAAAACCTCGACGATGGGCGAATTCATCCGCCGCTTCACCTCGCCGAAAATGCCGCGCCCCTTCGAAAAGCTTTTGGCGAACGCCAGAGCTTCGGCGTCGAGGGCGGCCAGGTCGGGGCAGGCTTTCAGGATCGCGTGGCGGCGCTCCAACTCGGTCGCCGTCGTCCGCCGGCCGGTGAGCGTCAGTTCTTCCAGCAAGGGATAGGGGAAGGCTTTCCGGACGATGGCCCACATGCCCGGGAGAAAGGGTATGCTAACGTCGATCTCGGGGAAGCACCAGAAGCCGCGGTCGGCGCGCATCAGGCGGAAGTCGCAGGCGCTGGCGAGGATCGCCCCCGCGCCGAACGTATGGCCGGACAAGGCCGCGATCACCGGCATGGGGAAGAGCAGCGCGCGGGCGAAGAGGTCGTTTTCGCGGTAGAGGAAGCGCTTCACCTCGTCGTGGCGCGCCGGATCGCCGGCGGCGGCCATCAGCCAGTCCAGGTCGAGGCCGAGCGACCAGCATTTCGGACCCTCGGAGGCAAGGATCACCGCGTTGTTCGTCGGGTCGGCCTCAACGGCGTCGAAAGCGGCGAGGATTTCTTCGAGAAAAGTTGGATTGTGGCGGTTCTCGCCCTGTCCCATGACGATCCTGGCGACGGAATCGATTTTCTCCCAACGCACATTCGGCATGCCTTATCTCCCTTTCTAAACTCCAGGAGCATTTCGCCCCACCAATCCACATCCGCCGTAGGCCTGTCAAGCCTAGATGACATTTTCTTTAGGTCATCCTCAACCGTCTTTGCTTCCTTTTAGCGATCGAATTCTCTGTAATCTGCTATACTTCCATAGCGCCAGATCTCCAGAATCGATCCACACCAAATTGGCACGCGGTTTGCGTTCTTTCAGTTCAGGAAGTCGCAATTAGATAACGCGTCGGAAAGGGGCCGGGCCATGAAAACGAAACTCGCATGGATGGCGTTGTGGGCTGCCGCCGCCCTGCTGATCGGCGGCTGCATGGAACAGACAGAAGAAGAGTGCCTCGACGAATGCGGCGTGGGTTGTCCCTCACCGGAATACTGGCTCTGCGGCGAGGACGGCAAGTGGTACTGCAACGACTGCGAGATGGAATGCTACGGTGTTGTCGAAGCCGGCGATTCGTCCGGCTGTCCGGAATGCGAGGAAGGCGACCAACGTCCCGCCGACGACGGCTGCAACGCCTGCACCTGCGAAAACGGCCAGTGGGCCTGCACGCTGATCGGCTGCGAGGATCCCGCCGCCTGCGCCGCCGACTGCCCCGACGGCTGCCCCGCGCCGGAATATCGGTTCTGCGGCGAAGACGGCGAGTTGTACTGCAACGAATGCGTGATGGCGTGCTACGGCGTTGCCGAGGCCGATGATCCTTCCACTTGCGGCTCGGAATGCGAGGAAGGCGACCAGCGCCCCGCCGACGACGGCTGCAACACCTGCGACTGCATCAATGGCGAATGGGCCTGCACGGCGATGGCGTGTTCCGATCCGATCGAGGAATGCCTGATGGAATGCGGCGACGGCTGCTTCAACCTCAACCAGATGGCCTGCATGGAAGACGGCAAGATGTGGTGCCCCTGCGAGGCGGAGTGTTACGGCGTCGCTGCCGCCGACGATCCGGCCTCCTGTCAGGTCTCTCCCGGCGATCCCTGCGTGGCCGGACAAGTGGCCTGGGCGGAAGACGGCTGCAACTCCTGCGAGTGCATGGAAGACGATTTCTGGTCCTGCACGGAGATGGCCTGTCCGCCCGAGCCCACCGCCGAGATCGGCGAGATGTCCGAATGCAAGGGACAGGTTCGCCTTGCTTCCGAGGAACCCACGGATCAGACCCTGCAAGCGGAGTACGACGCTGCGACGGGGGCGGTGCGGGTGACGCACACCAACGTCATGCTGAATTGCTGTCTGGCTGGGGTCGCGCCCAAGCTGACGTTTGACGGACAGACCATCGAAATCGCCTATGAAGAAGATTACGGAGACGAAGGCCCCTGCCATTGCATCTGTCCCTATGATCTGACGCTGACCATCGACGGGCTTGCGTCCGGCGAATGGACGATCGTTTACTGGGCGGACGGAGAAGCGATCACCGCAACGGCGACCGTGCCCTGATCCGCTCGGAGGGCGGCGGCGGTTCCTTCCTTCCCTCCCCCTGTCCCCGCTTTTCGATCGCCGCCGCCTGATGGAACCCGCCGGATCGCATAACCGGCGGGTTTCTTTTTCGCCGGCGCGCCTTCCCGACTCGTCCGACAATCCCCTTGCCTTTTAAAAAACCCTTGGCTAGAGTTGGCCCGTTCTTGCCCGGCTCCAAGGCCGAGCATTTCCCGTAGATCATGTCGCATTCGGAGGGACGACGATGAGCAAGCTGGCGATCAAAGGCGGCAAAGCGGTCAGGACCAAACCTTATCCGACCTGGCCCCCCTACGACAAGCGCGAGGAAGAGCAGCTTCTCGGCGTTCTGCACAGCCAGAATTGGGGCGGTTACCCCTCGCCGAACGTCAAGGCCGCCGAGTTCGCCGCCGCTTTCGCCAAGGCCCACGACGCCGCCTACGGCGTCTGCGTGGCCAACGGCTCGTTCACGCTGGACATCGCGCTGAAAGCGGCCGACATCGAGGCCGGAGACGAGGTGATCGTTCCCACCTACACCTGGCTGGCCACGGCCGCCTGCGCGGTCAACGTCAACGCCGTGCCGGTGTTCGTCGATGTGCGGCCGGACAACTACACGCTCGACCCCGCCCTCGTCGAACAGGCGATCACGCCCAGGACGCGCGCCGTCATTCCCGTCCACCTCGGCAGCTCCGTGGCCGATCTCGACCGGCTGCTGGCGATCTGCAAGAAGCACAAGCTCGTGCTCATCGAGGACTGCGCCCACGTGCACGGCGCGCAGTGGCGCGGCAAGGGCGTGGGCAGCCACGGCGATTTCGGCTCCTTCTCCTTCCAGTCCTCCAAGCTGATGACCGCCGGCGAGGGCGGCATCGTGCTCACCAGCAACAAGCTCTACGAGGAGAAACTGCAGTCGATCGTCAACTGCGGCCGCAAGGGATGGGGATACGATTCCTTCGACGGCTGGCTGTTCGGCACCAACGCGCGGCTTTCCGAATTCCAGGCCGCCGTGCTCATCGCCCAGCTCGCCAAGCTGGAGAAGTTCACGCTCAAACGCCAGGAAAACGGCGCTTACCTGACGAAGCTTTTGGACGACATTCCCGGCCTCGCGACCATCAAGCCCGATAAGCGGATGACGCGCGTGACGCACTATCAGTACATCTTCAAGTACGACGCCTCCGGGTTCAAGGGTCTGCACCGCGACAAATTCCTGGAGGCGCTGGCCGCCGAGGGCATCAACGCCGACGGCGACTTCTACGAGCCGATCCAGGAGCGGCCGATCTTCGCGCCGAAACTCTCGCAGTATCCGATGTTGAAGAAACGCTACCCGAAAGGGATCAACGCCAAGGCCGCGCATACGCCCGTGGCCCACAAGGCCGCCTACGAAGAGGCGGTGTGGCTGCACTACCCTTACCTCATGGGGACGAAGAAGGACGTGGAAGACATCGCCAAGGCGATCTGGAAAATCCGCGACAACCTCGGCGAACTGATCTGAGCGCAACAGCGCGCTCGACGACAGGGAGGCGGGCATGGCGAAGACCAAAACGACAGCGAAAAGCAAACGTGACGCGAAGCCCGTCAAAAGGACGGCGAAAAAACCGGTCCAGCCTGCGGCGCATGCGGCGGCGGCCGGCTCGCGTCCTCTGCGCGTCGGCCTGATCGGCGCGGGCTGGATCTCCACCGTTCACTACGACGCCCTCAAGGCCATCGGCGGCTGCGAGGTCGTCGCCCAGGCCGACATCGACCCCGACCGCCTGAAAGCCTTCGGCGAGTCGCGCCCGGTGCGGGACTATTATCCGTCGCACCACGAACTGCTCAAGCGCAAGGACATCGACGTGGTCACGGTGGCCGTGCCCAATCGCCTCCACGCCCCCCTGACGCTCGACGTGCTCAAGGCCGGCAAACATGTGATCGTCGAGAAACCTCTCTGCCTGACGATCGCCGAGGCCGAGGAGATCGTCGATCTCTCCAGGCGCAAGGGACTCGTCGTCGGTTACGGCGAGGAGCTCTGCTACGTCCCGAAATTCGTGCGCATGAAGCAGATCGCCGATTCGGGCGCCCTGGGCGACGTCTACATGGTCAAGCAGACCGAAAAGCACAGCGGCCCTTATTCGCCGTGGTTCTGGACGCGCGAGGGCGCCGGCGGCGGCATCCTGATGGACATGGGCTGTCACGCCATCGAATTCTGCCGCTGGTTCATGGGCAAGAAGCCCATCAAATCGGTGTGGGCCCACTGCGCCAAGTACCTGCATACCTGGGCCGAGGTGGAGGACCACGTCATCCTCACTTTCGAGTTCGCGGACGGCGCGCTGGCGCATGTCGAGTCGAGTTGGGCCTTGCAGGGCGGCATGGCGTCCAGGGCCGAGGCTTACGGCACGAAAGGCGTCATCTACGGCGACCTGTTGCAGGGCATGGGACTGGCCTGCTTCACGCCGGACGGCTACCCCGAGATGCCCGGCAACCGGGCGCTCGTCGGCGGCCCGGCCGCCTGCGGCTGGACCGTTCCCGATTACGAATGGCTCTGGAACAACGGCTACCCGCAAGAGATGAGGGACTTTCTCGATTGCATCAGGACGGGCGGAACGCCGATCGAATCGGCGCAGGATGGGCTGGAGGTTTTGGAGATCATGCTCGCCGCCTATCATTCGGCGGGAACGGGAAAGCGCGTGGCGCTGCCCTTCCGGCCGAACCTGTCGATTCCCGTTGACTTGTGGCTGAGCCCACGGCAGGATCTATAGCACTTCGGGAGGCCACCGCCTCCCGACGAAAAAAAAACCGAGGACGAAAACATCGAGGGCAACGACGGGGACACCATGGCCGATCAAGTCTATGTGTTCTGCTTGGAAGATCCGCCTCCAACATTCAAGGAACTGCTCGACTTCCTTTCCGAGGAAGGCTTCGATATCAAGCGCTACGACGAGGACGAGAATTCCAGCGACGACGAAGAAGACTCCGAGGAAAACCTCGGCTGGGCGGAGGCGACGCTGATCTACAACCACGACCGCGAACCGCTGGTGGTGGAGTGCCGCACGGCCGAGAACTCGGACGAGTTCGACGAGCTGCGCGACGAACTCCAGGAGAACCTGGAGGCGCGCAAGGGCGGCGGCAGAGAGCGGGTGTCCAACCACCTGCGCCGCAGCTCGTTTTACATCGGCATCGCCTTGCCGTCCGACCAGGACGAGGAAGCCCAGGCGATCCAGAACGCGCTGGTGCACCACCTGACCAATGAATATAAAGGCCTGGCTTACGTCGAGGACGAAGGCTACTACTCGGCCGAAGACACGTTGGTGCTCGACCTCTCTTGAAAAGGATCGCGAGGCGTTCATGCCCGCCAAACGCCTTCCGACGTCGGAAACCGCCTGCGTGCTAGGTTTCGACGGCGGCGGCACGAAATCGATCTGCGCCATCGCCGACGCCGACGGCGCAATCCTAGGCGTCGGCCTTTCCGGCTGCACGAATTTCCAGGGAGCGGGAGTCCACGCCGCCGGCGAGGAAGTGCGGCGCGCCATCGGGCAGGCGCTGGCTCAGGCTCGCGTGCCGACAGGGAGAATCGCCTATGCCGCCTACGGCGCGGCCGGGGCCGACCGCGACGCCGACTTCGACGCCGTCGCCGATTACATCCTGCCCCACAATCCCGCCGGGCGGATGCTGCTGGCCAACGACACGACGATCGCCTTGCGCGCCGGCACGCCCGACGGCGTGGGCGTGGCGCTGATCTGCGGCACGGGCTCCAATTGCATCGGCTTCAACGGCGTGGGCGCGCAGGCCAAGGTCGGCGGACTCGGCCGCTTCACCGGCGACGCGGGTTCGGGCGAAAACGTCGTCGAGCGGGCGATCATCGCCGCCGCGCGCGGTCTGGACGGGCGAGGCCCGAAAACCGTTCTTGCCGAACGGCTGGCGAGCGCGCTCGGCCTCGCCGAGATCACCGACATCATCAGCCTTTACTATCTCGACGATTACCGCCCGCCCGACCTCGGCGCGCTGGCCCCCGTCGTTTTCAAGTCGGCGCAGGACGGCGATCCGGTGGCGCTGAAGCTGTTGAATCGCATCGGCGACGAACTGGCCGAGAACGCCGTCGCCGCCTGCCGCCGCCTGTTCGCCAGGAACGACCCGGTGCGCATCGTGCTGGGCGGCTCGATTCTCCAGAAGGCCAGGCCGCCGATTTTCGTCGAACGGATCACCCGCGGCGTGCGCGCCAAATTCCCCCAAGCCCGCATCACGCGGCTGAAGGTCGAGCCTGTTTTGGGCGCGGTGTATCTCGCCCTCGACCTTCTGCACGGTCACGCCGGCGCGGCGCGCATGGCGAAAGCCCATCGAACCTACGCCTCGTTCGCCGTCCGCTGATGCCCGCCAAACGCGCCGCACCCGCCCGACGTACGCCGGACCCCTCTTTTCCGATCCATGACGTCATGGCGATCCTCGCCGACGAAACCCGCCGGCTGCGCCAGCCGATCGTCACCGAGCAGGCCCAGAAGCGGCGCGATCCGTTCCGCGTGCTGATTTCGACGATGATTTCCCTGCGCACCAAGGACGAGGTGACGGCCGAGGCGTCGCGCCGGCTCTATGCGCTGGCCGACACGCCCGAGGCGATGCAGAGACTCCCCGAGGACAAGATCGCCAAGGCGATCTATCCGGCGGGTTTTTATAAGACGAAGGCGGCCCACATCAAAGCCGTCTGCCGGCTGCTCGTGGAAAACTTCGGATCGCGCGTGCCGGAGGAGATCGACGTTTTGACGACCTTTCCCGGCGTCGGCCGCAAAACGGCGAACCTCGTGCGCACGCTCGGCTACGGCCTGCCGGGCATCTGCGTCGATACGCACGTTCATCGCATCGCCAACCGCTGGGGCTACGTGAAGACAAAAACCCCGGAAGAAACGGAAACGCGTCTGCGCGAGATCCTGCCGGCCGAATACTGGATTCCGATCAACGACTACCTCGTCGCCTGGGGCCAGAACGTCTGCGCGCCCATCTCGCCGCACTGCAGCCGTTGTCCGCTCGCCCTCCATTGCAGGAAGATCGGCGTGGACCGCTCGCGTTGAGAACGATTGGCCGCCCCCTCAAACCCCGGCTAATTTAGGTTGAGGGAGGTGAATGTGGAGGCGGGCGCGGGCGAGGAAGGCCCTGGCGGGCTCGGAAGCGAGCCTCAAGAGGG
>QZKR01000118.1 GCA_003598065.1 Myxococcales bacterium
GCAGCCGGGGCGAGCATCTCACGGCGCGGCGGCTTTGGGAGCTTGCCGGAAAATCTCCTGCCGTCGAGCGGCAGGCGACGATCGAGATGGCGCAGCTTTTCGCCGAGAAGGAGTTGCGCTTGCTGGCCTATCCGATGTTGAAGGAGGCGCAGGCCAAGGCCCCGCAGGTCCGCGCCCTGGCCCAGGCCGCCGCCGATCGCGCCGAGCAGCTCGGTCTGAAGGAGGAAGCCTTCGCCCGCAACGAAGCCCTGTACGCCGCCGACCGCGGCGATCTGCGCCTGCTGCGCTGGTTCTCCGGTTACTTCGACGAGCGGCACGACGCCGAGCAGGCGCTCCTCTGGCGCGAACGGCTGCTGAAACTCGCGCCGGCGAGCGCCGCCGATATCGCCGCCAAGGCGCGTTTTCTGGAAGGACTCGGTCGAATCGCCGAGGCGCGCGCCGCACTCGAAGCGGCGCTGATCGTCAGTCCGGAAAACACCTACCTCATCGAACGGCTCGCCGATCTGGAGCACGTCCACGGCGATACGCCGCGCGCCATCGAACTCTGGCGGCGGTCGCTCGCCATTCGGCCGCAGAATCCCGATCTGATGCGCTATCTGGAATTTCTCTCACCGGAGGCGGAGGGTTTCGAAAAGGCCTACGCCGAAGATGCGCTGGCGCTTGTCGCCGCCTATCCGCCGACTCCAGAGGCCGGCGAGACGGCCGAGGCGCTTTTGGACCTCACCGTCTGGAAGGTGTTCGCCAACGGACTCTCCAGCCAGTTCCAGCAGACCGTGTTGCGCGTCTACACCGACAGCGGCGTGAAAGCGCAGCGCCGCGTCGCGATCCGCTATGCGCCGGGCGTCGAGGAGGTGCGTCTGCTCAAGGCCCGCATTCTCAGGCCGGACGGGACGGTGCTCGAAAATTACGTCGAGGACGAGCAGGACCTGAGCCAGGGCTATAGCATCTATTACGACGCACGGGCCAAGGTGATCGACTTCCCGCAGTTGCAGCCCGGCGACGCGATGGAGGTGCAGTATCGCATCGACGACATCGGCGCCTCCAATCTTTACGCCGATTACTTCGGCGCGCTGCGGCTGGTCCAGGGCTACCTGCCGATCCGGAAACGGCGCCTGGCGGTGGCGCTGCCGAAGACGCGCACGCTTTATTACAACGCGCCGCGCCTGATTCCATCGCCCGCCATTACGGAAAAAGGCGAGGACGTGGAATACGACTGGCGGGCCGAGAACGTTCCCAAGGTGAAGAGCGAGCCGGCCATGCCGCCGCTGATCGAAGTCGCCGACTACCTGCACGTCTCCACCTTCAAGGACTGGCAGGCGATGGGCGAGTGGTACTGGAACCTCGTCAAAGACCAGTTCATCGCCAAGGAGTCGCTGAAGCGGACCATCCGCGAACTCGTCAAAGGCGCGGCGGACGACGCCGAACGCATCCGCCGCGTGTACGAATGGGTCGTCTTGAACACCCGTTACGTGGGTCTGGAGTTCGGCATCCACAGCTACAAGCCCTATCAGGTGAACGACGTCTTCGAGCGCAAGTTCGGCGACTGCAAGGACAAGGCGACGCTGATGATCGTCATGCTCAAGGAGGCCGGCGTCCGCGCCGATCTGGCGATCGTCCGCACCAGCAACATCGGCGCGATGGAGCCGTCCCCGCCGTCCTTGGCGATGTTCAATCACGCGATCGCCTACCTGCCAGACTACGATCTTTGGCTGGACGGCACGGCCGAGTTCTCCGGCGTTTTCGAATTGCCCTACCAGGACCGACGCGGGCAGGCGATGCTCGTCTCCGATGCAGGCGTGCGCTTCACGACGGTTCCGACGTCCGCGCCGGCGGCCAATGTCTACCGCCAGCGGGCGACGATCGCTCTGGGCGACGGCGTGGACGCCCGGCTGGAAAACGTCGTCGAGGTGCGCGGCACGCGGGCCTCGCAATTCCGCTCTCACTTCCAGGACCCGAAGGAGCGCAAGGAGCGGCTGGAGAAACTCATCAACGCCGACCATCCCGGCGCGACGCTGGAGAAATTCGCCTTTGAGCCTCTGGACGATCTGTCGCGTGCGGTGCGGTTCGAGTTCGCCTCGACGTTGCCGGCCTATATACGCCAGGATAACAGCAATTTTGCGGCGCGCGCCACCGTCGATCACGTCGATCTCGGCAAGCAGTTCGCCGCGCTTTCCAAGCGCGAGCACCCCGTCGAAATCGACAAACTGCAAACGCTGGAATCAACGGCGACCTTCGAGTTGGGCAAGAAATGGACGCTCGTCGATCCGCCGGAGCCCTTGACGCTTCGGGAAGATTTCGCCGATTTCGCGATGACCGTCGCCCAGGAGGGCGACCGGCTGGTCGTCGCCACCGTGCTGACCTTCAAGCAAAACCGCATTCCACTGGAGCGCTACGACGCTTTCCGCCGTTTCTGCGAAGACGTCACCCGCGCCTACAATCAGGAGATCCGCCTTGCCCGCGCCGACTAACCCTCTCGTCCGCCTCGCGGCGCTTGTCGCCGCGTTTGCCGCCGTCGCCTGCGCCCCGGCGAACCTGTTTACGCTCAAGCCCGACGATCCGCGCGTTCCGCCCGCGATGGACGGGCTCGCCCGCGCTTCGCAGGCGGGAGAGGATTACGACGCCCTGCTCGACTACGGCTGGGCGCAATGGATGATGCGGAACGACTCGGCCGCCGCCCTCGACGCCTTCGCCCGCGCCGACGCCGCCCGGCCGGACCGGCCCGAAGCGGCCGTCGCGCAAGCGCTCGTCCGCTACTTCCGGGGCGAAATACCCGCCTCGCAGGAACGTTTTCTCGCCGCCGTGGCCAGAGCGCCGGATTCGGAATGGGCGGAGCTGGCCACGGCGTTCGTCACCGAGTTCTACGAGCATACGGGAGATTTCCCCGAGCGCGTGACGCCCGTCTACGAAGCGCTGATCGACGATCCGCGCCTTTCGCTGCGCACGCGGCTGTCGATTGTCGAAACGCTGGCCAGGCTGGCGCGCGAGCGCGGCGAGATGGCGCGCGAGAAGCAGCTCAAAAAACAGCTTGGCGCGTTCCACCGCTGGACGGTCGTCGGCCCCTTCGGCGAGTTCGGCCTGCTGGATTTCGATCGCGACTTCGGACCGGAAACGGCGGCTCCGCTGCAAGCGACGTACGATTCGGCGAACGGCCCTCTGACTCCGGTAGTCGTCGATTCCGAGCGCATGTCCGTGCGCTTCAGCGACCTTTCGGATTACGGCGGCGTCTTTTACGCCGTCGCTTTCGTACGCCTGGAGCGGGAGACGGACGTCGTCTTCCGGCTCGTGACGCGCGACCTCGCCGCGCTCTATATCGACGACGGCCGGCTGATCGCCGTCGATCCGCGCCAGGGCTTTCCCGCGCCGCTTTTCGAGACCGGCGCGCGCCTGTCGGCCGGCTGGCACAAGGTCGTCGTCAAGCTCGGCGACCAGCGCCCGCAGGTGTCCTTCCAGCTTCAGTTCGTCGGGCCGCGCGGCGAGCCGATCGATTTCGAACAGGCGGACGGGCTTTCCGGCGCGTCCGATTATCCGCGCGGCGAAGGCCCTCGCCGCCTCGCCTCGCCGCGTTTCGCCGAACGGGCTTGGGAGGCGGAAGCCGGCGGCGACGCCCGAATTTTGTTTCTGGCTTCCCTGGCCTGGTTCCAGCTTCGCGACCACAATCGCATCCGGCCGCTTCTGGAGCGCGCCCTGGCCGTCAATCCGAATTTCGCGCCGCTGTATATCCTGAGCGCTTTCCAGGCGGCGGACGATCCGACCCTCGGCACGGAAATCGCGCGGGATCGGGCCCGCGCCGACCTGCGGCGCGCGCTCGAACTCGATCCCCTGCAAGCGCTGGCCGATTACCAGCTTGTCACCGACGACGCCGAACGCGAACGCATCGAAGAGGCGATCGGCAAGTTGAAAGCGCTGGAGACGCACGCGCCCGCCTACTATCTATGGCCCAAGACGCTCTTCGAAATCTACAACGCACGGGGCTGGGAAAAGGAAGCGGAAGCGGCGGCGCGCCGGGCGTTCGCTCTCAACGACCGGAACCTGGGGTTTCTCGACGCCTTCCAGCGTTTTTTCGAAGCCAAAGCCCGCTTCGCCGAGGCGGAGGAAATCGTCCGGCGCATCGATCGGCTGGACGGTCCCGGCGACGCCCACGCCGACTGGCTGGAGGCGCACGGCGACCTCGCGCAGGCCGAAGGGGCGTTGAAAGAAGCCGCCGAGTGGGAACCGGCCAAGGAAGGGCTGACGGCCCGAATCGCCGATTTGGCGGCGCGGCGCGGCGATTACCCGCGCGCCTCGTCGCTGCTTTCCGGGTTGGCGGAGCGTCCCGGAGGCTGGCGTCGCCATGCGCAGCGGCTGGCCGAAATCGACGCGCTTGGCGGCCGGCCGGAAGCGGCCCGCGCCATCCGCGAAGCGACGCTGAAGCGCGAGCCGGGAGAATTTCGCACTCGCGCCGCCCTGGCGATGGAGGCGGGGAAAGAACTGCTGCCGGAATACGTCACCGACGGCGACGCCGTCATCGCCGCTTACCGCGCCGAGCCCTGGCGCGAAGAGGCTGGGGCGCTGGTCGTTCTCGACGAATATATCACCGAGCTTTTCGCCGACGGCTCCTCGCTGGGCCGGACGCACATCGTCACGCGCGTGGCCACCAAGGACGCCCAGACGCGCTACGGCGAGGTGAGCATCCCCGCCGGCGCGGAACTGTACGCGTTGCGCGTCGTCAAGGCCGACGGGCGCGTGCTGATCCCCGAGCAGTTCGGCGGCAAGAGTTCCGTCACCATGCCGGAACTGGAGCCCGGCGATTTCATCGAATACGACTACGTTCAAGGTCAGGAGCCGGACACGCGGCTTCCCGGCGGCCGGCTGTTCGCTTCGCGCTTCATTTTCCGCAACATCCGCGTGCCGACCTATCGCTCCAATTTCACCGTCGTTCAGCCGGCGGACATGGCCGTAACGCGCTTTCCGATGAACTACGAACTCGCCCAGCCCACCGAGACCGCGGCGGACGGTAAAATCGTCGTCCGCTACCTCAACCGGGAGCTGGACGAGATCGTTCCCGAGCCGTTCATGCCGCTGGAGGACGAAGTTCTGCCGATGGTGGCCGTTTCGCTGCCCGTAAACTGGGAAGAAGTCCGCAACCTCTGGCGGCAGCGGCTCGCCGCCTTGTCGCCGCCCTCGGATGCGATGCGCCGTTTTCTCGCCCTGCATCGCGGCGACGGCGAGCGGGAGACCGTGGAGAAGCTGTACTTCGCGCTTTTGGAAGCGATCGACGGCGACGAAAACGACTTCGACTGGCGCACGCCCGCCGCGCGCGTCCTGAGCGAAAAGAAAGGCAGCCGCCTGCTGTTGCTGCACACCGTCCTGGAGCTCGCCGGAATCGACAACGCCTTCGTCCTCGTGAGGCCGCAAAACGTCAAGGAGATCCCTTACCCGGATGCGACGCTCAAGGCGTACGATGAATTGCTGCTGCGCGTGCGGCCGAAAGACGGCGACGAACTTTACCTCAATACGACCTACCGCGAATCGATTTTCGCCCAGCCTTCCCCCATCCTTACCGGCGGCAGGGCGATGGTCCTCGACGACGGCCCGGAGACCTTCGTCACGCTGCCGACCTGGTCAACGGCCAACGACGACAAGACGGTGGACCTGCGCGTCAAGCTTCTCGCCGACGGCGGCGCCGAGGCGAAAGGCGTGGAGCGCATCGGCGGTTATTATTCGACCGCCTTGCGGCGGTATCTGAAAAAGCTCCCCGCCGACCAGATTCCGTTGTTTTTCGAGATGATCCTGAACCGCAATTTCCCCGGTACGACGCTGGTCAATGTGAACGTAAGCAACCTTGACGATACGACGAAATCGTTGGAACTGGTTTACACCTTCCGCGTCCAGCGGCTCGCCCGCCGCGTCGGAAACCGGCTGCGCATCGAACGGCCGTTTTTCCCCGTGGAGTTTTCGCAGAATTATATTCGCACGCCGACGCGCAGCTATCCCCTGCTCGTCAACGGCGTCAACGCCGGGAAAAACGTGACGGTTGTCGAATTGCCGCCGGGCTTCGTCGTCGAGCAGGCGCCGAAGACGACGGCGATCGAGTCGCCCTTCGGCAGTTTCCGGCTCGACGTGAAGCGCGAGGACGGCGCGCTGACCATGACGCGCGAGTTCATGATCCCCATTCAGCGCGTCGAATTGCCTCAGTACTTCGACTTTTACAAATTCTGCAGCCGGGTGGATCAACTGGAGCAGCAAAGCCTGGAGTTCCTTGCCCCGGCAGGAATAGAAACGGCGGAGACGGCTCGGAGGTCGTCTGTGCGGCCGTGAGCGCTGCGGATATTTCCACACAGTGTAGTATCCACCGTGAGTAAACAACGGGTAAAAGGCCATAGACCAAACGGTAGAATAAATTCGCCTATTCGAAAAAATGGTTGTAACAGAAGCCCGCGGTCTCAAAATTTTCGTTTCCGGAAAATCTTGACCGACGTTTGGTTTGTGGCCGGCGGCTCGGTCTCGTTCTCTGTCGGCAAATTTTGCCTTATTTGATAAGACATTGATATTATATGACAACCTAGTAATGCACGCATTGCATCTTGACAGTTCAGGTCCGATTATTAGACAATTAAGGGTGAGGCGTTGCTTCAAGAGGGTGCGGGGAGTTGGAAGTAGGAGGCAGCCAATGGCGTTGAAGCTTTCGCAGACAAGCGAAATGGCAATTAATGGTCTCGTCGAACTCGCGCAACTCGACGAGGATGAGCGGCTGATGGCGTCCGAGATCGCCCACCGGCAGAACGTTTCGGAAAGCTATCTGGCCAAAGTGTTTCATAAACTGGGCCGCGCCGGCATCGTGGCGTCGCGGCGCGGCAAGATCGGCGGCTTCACGCTCGCCCGGCCGCCGGCGGAGATCTCCGTCGGCGAAGTGGTGCGGTTGTTCGACGGCGAGCAGGCGTCCGTGGGAGCAAGCGGTTCCGCCATCCGTCGCAGCGCCGGCGAAGCGCCGCTTTCCGAGATGTTGCGCGACGTGCAGGAGCGGATCTACGCCATCCTCGACAACGTTACGCTGGGCGACCTGTGTCAGAAAACCGGCGGTCACGCCAGATTCGTCCACGCCGACGAACCCGACGGTGAAGATCCTTCGTCCGGAAACACCTGATCCGCCGCGCGCCACGTCACTCGCGTTCCCGCGAGCCTACGCCATCCCGAGGTTGAAGGACTGGGCATGAGCGACGAAAAGATTTTTATGGACCACGTCTCGACCACGCCCTGCGACCCCCGTGTCGTGGAGGCGATGCGGCCCTATTTCTCCGAGCGCTACGGCAACCCCTCTTCGCAGATTCACGAGCAGGGCGTCCTCGCCTCGAAAGCCATCGACCAGGCGCGCGAGCAGGTGGCCGGCCTGGTGAACGCCGCGCCGAAGGGCGTGGTCTTCACGTCCGGCGCGACCGAAGCCAACAACCTGGCGATGTTCGGCCTGGCGGGCATCAGGGGCAAGGAGTACCGGCGCATTCTGATTTCCGAGGTGGAGCATTACTCGATCTATTACACCATGGAGCCATTGCGGGCCCATGGCTACGAGGTCGAAACCGTGCCGGTCGATAAAACCGGCCTCGTCCGTCCGGAAGCGTTGGCGAAGAAACTCCGCCCCGACACGGCGCTCGTCTCCATCCAGCACGCCAACGGCGAAATCGGCGCCGTTCAGCCGCTCGCCGAACTGGCCGCGCTCGCGCACGCCCAGGGGGCGCTGTTTCACAGCGATGCGGCGGTCTCGGCGGGGCTTGTGCCGCTCGACATGAAAGCCTTCGGCATCGACGCGCTGACGCTTTCGGCCCATAATTTTTACGGTCCGAAGGGCGTGGGCGCGCTTGTGCTCGCCGATGGCCTGCGTCCCCGCCCGCGCGCCTATGGCGGCTGGCAGGAAGGCGGGCTGCGCTCGGGAACGGAAAACGTGCCGGGAATCGTCGGCATGGGCATGGCGGCGCAGATCGCCAAGGCGGAACTGGCCGACACGGCGTCGCGCCTGGAAACGCTGGCCCGTCGCCTCAGGGACGGCATCGCCTCCCGCATCCGCTTCGTTCACTTCACGGGCGACCGGGAGCGCCGCCTGCCGGGACACGTATCGTTCTGGGTGGAGCACGTCGAGGGCGAATCCCTGATCCTCTTTCTCAACGCCCGCGGCATCATGGCCGCTTCGGGCTCGGCCTGCTCCTCCAATCTCAAGGCCCACGACGAGGAGGAACTCGTCGCCTCGCACGTTCTGGCGGCGGTGGGCGTGCCGACCGACATCTGCGCCGGCTCGGTGTGCCTGTCGCTTGGAAAACAAAATACGGAGGAGGACGTCGAGCGGCTCTTAGGCGAACTGCCGGCGACCGTCGATCGGTTGCTGATGATGTCGCCCTCTTACGCGGATTATCTGAAACAGCAGAAGCACCGCTGAGCGGAAAGGATCGGATCATGGCGCATGTCGGACCCTACAGCGCGAAAGTGATGGAGCACTTCATGAATCCCCGCAACATGGGCGAACTCCCCGACGCCAACGGCGTCGGCGAAGTGGGCAACCCTTCCTGCGGCGACATGATGCGGCTCTTCCTCAGGATCGACGAAGGCCGGGTGGTGGACGTGAAGTTCCAGACCTTCGGCTGCGGCGCGGCCATCGCCTCGTCGAGCATGCTCACCGAAATCATCAAAGGGAAAACGCTCGATGAAGTGCGCGGCATCACCAACCAGGCGATCGCCGACGCATTGGACGGCCTGCCGGAATCGAAAATCCACTGTTCGGTGATGGCCGAGCAGGCGGTGGCCAAGGCTCTGGAGGATTACGACCACAAGAAGGTCCAAGACAAGTAAGCGCGCCCTTCCCGCCGGTTTGAATGAAGCGCCCGTCGCGCGCCCAACTTCATTTCGTAGCTGGGGCAACTACCCGCCCTGATTTCGCTCGTTGGCTTCCGGCGGAGGTGTAAGATGTTTTTCGGCGCGCCTTTGCCTTCCAGGTAAAACGACGCGAACTTCGCAAAAAAGGTGTGCGAAAGAAAACATCTGCTATCATCGAAGTTCTCTGCCCTGTAGCTCTCCGTTCGATAAAAGTTGCAGCCCTTATGGGCTGGGAACGGGGAGCGCAACATCTTAAACGATCTTTCCGGTCGGGCCGGAATCGTTGGGAAGAGACATGGGCATCCAACGAAAAGCCTTCGCCCTGAGCAGCTTCGTTTTTTTTGGCTTCGCGGTCCTGGTCTCGGTCATGATCGGGATCATCGGCTATTTCATTGTCTCGCGAGACGAAGATCGATTCCGCGAAGAAGCCGAACGGCTGCGAATGGAATACGTCGATCAGAAAAAAGCCCAGATCCGGGGCGAAGTGGAAAAGGTCGTCGATTACATCCAATACCAGTGGCAGCAGCGAAGGAAACGGCTCCAGGAGTCGATCGAGGCGCGTACGAAAGAAGCCATCGGAATCGCGGAGTCGATTTACGCCAGAAAACACGGCATCGAGCCGGAGGCGAAAGTCCGAAAGGACGCGCTCGACGTGCTTCGCGCCATCCGTTTTGACGACGGCCGGGGATACTATTTCGGGACCCGCCTCGACGGCGTGGAAATCCTTTTCGCCGATCGGCCCGAAATGGAGGGAAAGAACCTCCTCGCCATGCAAGATACGCGTGGCGCATACGTGATCCGCGACATGATCGACCTGGTGAAGCGGGAAGGCGGCGGTTTTTACGAATACACCTGGACCAAACCCAACGAAGAAGGGCGGGATTTCCCCAAAATCGCCTATGTCGAACGCTTCGAGCCGTTCGATGGTTTTATCGGCACGGGAGAATATATCGACGACGTGGAACGCGACATCCAGAGAGAAGTCCTGGAACGCATCGAAAAGATCCGTTTCGGCGAGGACGGCTATATTTTTGTGGTCAACTACCAGGGGGTGACGTTGATGAACGGGCTGCAGCCCCAGTTCATCGGCAAGGACATGTGGGAGATGACCGATCCGTACGGGCTCAAAGTCATCCAGATGGAGCGGAAGGCGGTGGAGAACCCGCATGGCGACTTCATTTATTACCATTGGGAAAAGCCGACGACGAAGCAGATTGCGCCCAAAGCCTCCTTCCTCAAAGGATTCCCGCAGTGGGAATGGATGGTCGGCGCCGGGGTTTATCTTGACGACGTCGATTTGCGCATCGCCGGGATGGAAGCCGAGGCCCGGCTGAACGCCAGGAACGATTTGCTTCTGTTGGGATGGGTTCTGGCGGGCGTATTGCTGGCGGCGCTGGCCTTCTCCTATGCCGTCTCCAGGTTTCTCCGTCTGGAATTCGACGTCTTTCTGGCATTTTTCCGCAAGATGGAAACAGGCGGCGAACCGATCGAAACCGATCGGCTTCTATTGCGCGAATTTCGGTTTTTGGGAAATTCGGCCAATGCGATGCTGCAAACGCGCAAGGCGGCGGAGGAAGAAAAAAACCTTCTTCAGGAGCAGCTTCAGCAGGCGATGAAGATGGAGGCCGTGGGACGGTTGGCGGGCGGCATGGCGCACGATTTCAACAACCTGCTCACGAGCATCATCGGCAACGTCGAGCTGGCGTTGATGGACTTGCCGCCGGACCATCCCCTTGCCCGCGATTTGGGACAGATCAACGAAGCGGCCCATAGCGCCGCCGATCTGGTCCGGCGGCTCCTCGCCTTCAGCCGCAAACAGGTTATCGAGCCGAAGGTGACCGACCTGAATAAACTCATCCGCAGCCTGCACAAGATGCTCAAGCGTCTGATCGGAGAGGACGTAGAACTGCGGACCGTCGAAGGCCAGGCTTTGGGCATGGTCCGGGTCGATCCGGGCCAGTTCGAACAAGTCATCGTCAATCTGGCCGTCAACGCGCGCGACGCGATGCCGAAGGGGGGGAACCTCGTCATCGAAACCGCGACCGTGGAATTGGACGAGGCGTATTGCCATCGCCATTCGGGGGTGCATCCGGGAGAGTATGTCATGTTGGCGGTGAGCGACACGGGACACGGCATGAGCGAAGAGGTGAAGAAACACTTGTTCGAGCCGTTCTTCACCACCAAATCCCGCGAGCGCGGCACGGGGCTGGGGCTGGCCAGCATCTTCGGCACGGTCAAGCAGGCCTGCGGAAACATTGAGGTCTATTCCGAGGAAAATCGGGGGACGACGTTCAAGATCTATTTGCCTCGTGCGGAAGAGGAGCGGGAAAAGCCGTGCTCGTCCCCCCTCCCCGAAGAGATGCCGCGGGGAGGCGAAACGATTCTGCTGGTGGAGGACGAGCGGATGGTGCGCGAGTTGACCACCAAGATTCTGAAGCAACTGGGGTATGACGTTTTGTGCGCCGCGGACGGCGACGAAGCGATCAGGACGGCGGAAGCGCATCGCGGGCCGATCGAACTGCTGATGACCGACGTGGTGATGCCCGGCATGAACGGCCGGCAATTGGCGGGGCGTCTGGCGAAGATCCGCCCCGAGATGAAAGTGTTGTACGCATCGGGATACACCGAGAACGTGATCGCCCACCACGGCGTGGTGGAGGAGACCGTCAATTTCCTCGGCAAGCCCTACTCCATACCGGCGTTGTCCAAAAAAATCCGCGAGGTCTTAAGCGCAAAGAAAAAATGAACGGCTCGGGCGCGCCATGAGCGGGGTTCTCCTGCTCCGCGGAATGGGAAATCCCCGCGGCGGGAGGGCGGACGATGACGGCTCGGGACGAAATCGCCTTTCGTTGAATGTTGCGGGAGAGGACGGAGTGTTATAAGAATGATTTTCGTCTGGGGCCAGAAAGTGATTATCGGCGCGCACCCCTGGTGAAATCTGGTTTTCGGCCGCCGTGTGGGCGGGGATCGGCCATAGGCGAGGCATGACGTGAAGGTGTTGGGGATTGCCGTAGGTCTTCTCGTGGTCTGCAATGTCCTGACGTTGGCGGAAGCCGCCGAACCGCCTTGCAGCCAGGAGGCGCCTGAGTCCTGTTACGATTCTCACGCGAGGCTTTTGCTCGAAGACGAGCGCCCAAAGGAGGCGATTGCGCTTCTCAAGGAAGGGGCTGGACGATTTCCCGAATCGCGGACGCTCGTGTTTCTGCTGGCCAAGGCGTATTTAGCGGACGACAACGGCTTTTGGGCTTTGCGCGTGCTAAACGACTGGCTCACGCGTCACCCGGATGACTGCGAAGCCGCCCTCTGGCTTTCCTGGGCGTATCTGCAACAGGGTTCGTTGGACGACGCCCGCGCCGCGCTGGAAGAGGCGGCATGTCCGAACGATGGACCTCCCGCAGCCCGGCGGCATCTGTTGCGATCGATGATCGATCGGCATGGAGAGGCGTCGGAAGAGGCGGGTGAATCGTTGGACCTCGCCTACGATGCGCCGGAGACGTTTCCCGAGGACCGCGAGGCGGTCGCCCGCCTGAAGTCGCAGCATGACCCGTGGTATATGCCGCCCTTGTCGTGGCGGCTGGAATTGTGGGGCGGCTGGACGTCCAACGCCCAGGCGGGTTCGCCCAAGGACCCGGCTCAGAAAACGGACGACGCCGGAAGCGCCTTCGGCAACTTCAGCGCTTGGCTGCGGTTCGCGCCCAACTTCAATTTCTGGCTGCGCCCTGCGCTGGAAGCCGATGCGCGGATGCTGGGCTACGCCTCAAAGGCCGGGCGCGATTTCAGCTACCTGCTGCTTTCCGGACGTCCGGGGTTGCTCTTCGGCGGCTCGCGCTGGAGCGTCCTGGCCGCCTACCGCTTCGAGTCGCTGCTGCTGGCGGGCGGCGACCGCTACCAAGCGGGGCCTCTCTGGTTCTACCAGGCGCATCGCGGCGAGGTCGAGGCTTCTCCCTGGCCCTGGCTGACTTTCTTTTTCGGCGCGGGTCAACGCCAGTTCCGCGAGATGGGCCGGGACCGGATCGAGATCGACGGCGGCCTGGGCGGCGGCTACCGGGTTGTGAAAGATCTGAACCTGATGGGCGCGCTCTCCGGCCGCTGGCAGGACGCGGAAAACGACGCCTACGACCTCTATGGCGGCAGCCTGCTTTTCTCGCTCGAATATTTCCTGCCTTACAGGATGAGTTTGCGGGGCGGGTTCAGTACGAACATCGAGTATTACCCCCGCTCGGCGGGTTATTTCGATACGGCCAAGCGGCGGGATATCCTGCTCAAGCCCACGGCGGGCTTCTGGTCGCCCGCCTTGAAGGGGCTGCGCGCGGGGCTGGTCTACGAGTTCGCTAATCGTTTCAGCACGGCCGATCCTTACGCCTACACGGACCACCGCGTGATGGTGAAGCTCGTCTGGCCCTTCTCGCTCGACCCCTGGCTGCCGGAAGCGGAAGCGCCGGCGGACCATGCGCCGCTGGACTGGGGGCTGCATGGCGAGAGCGAGGGGGGCGGCGAGCGGATTCAGGATCTGCTGCGGCAGGATGAGGCGATCCAGCGCGGCTCGTCGTGCGTGGAGTGAAACAGCATGGCTGAAACTGGGCGTCAGATTCAAACGATCCTGCGCGATGCAATCATCGTCTTCGGGATTTCCGCCGTCCTTGCGCTTGCGGTGAACGCGGCAAGGCCGGACGGTTTGTCCGTCATCGCCAAGGAGGATTACCAGATCCTCGTGCCCTGCCCGGAAACGGCGGGGGAGGTGGAAGGCGTGGCGGCTTCCGATCCGCGTCTGCCGGATCCGCAATACCTGCTTGTAGACGCCCGCGCCGTTGCGGATCGAAAGGACTGGTCCCCGGAAAGTTCGCTCTCCATTCCCTACGACTACCTCGAACCGACGCCGCCGGAGTCCATCGACAGCCTGCTGCACATGCGGGCCAAGGCGATCTTCGTCTGCGGCGACGGCGGCGACCCGGACAGCGGCGAGCAGTTGGCGCGGGAGCTGGCGGGCAAGGGCATCCGCAACGTTTTCTTCGTCAAGGGCGGCGCGCCGGCGCTGAAGGCCGCGCGCGAAGGGGGCGCGCCATGAACGCCCTGTTGAACTGGAAAGGCCACGCCTACGCGGCCCTGCCCATGCGTCTCTATCTGGGCGGCGTCTTTATCCTCGCCTGCTGGCATAAAATTCTCGACCCCGCCTCCTTCGCCCTGGACGTGGCGACTTACCAGATTCTGCCTCTCTCGCTGATCAACCTCATGGCGATCGTGTTGCCCTGGCTGGAGTTGATCGCGGGCCTTATGCTGATCGCCGGGTCCCGCGCCCGCGCGGCGGCCTTGCTCATCGCCGGGATGATGGCGATGTTCGTCGCCGCCATCTCCATCGCTCTGTCAAAGGATCTCGTGATGTCCTGCGGCTGCTTCGCCTCGCAGGGCATGGAGGAGGACCCGATTTCCTGGCTGACCGTCGTGCGCGACCTCGTCTGGTTGCTCATGGCGCTGTACGTGGTAGCCTTCGACCATCGACCGCTCGGCCTGGGCCGATTATTGTCGCGGCGGAAGCCGCCGCTTTTGAGACAAGGATAGCCAAACATGAAAAAGCGGTACGTCCTTTTCGCCCTTGTCGTCGCCGCAACGGCTTGGCCTGTGACGGCGGCTTTCTCCGCTCCGCCCTCGGTCTGCGAGGGGCTCGACGCCGAGAAACAGGGTCTGTTTGCACGCCTGCTCGATACGTTGCATCCTTACGACTGTTGCGACGAGACGATTTCCGTCTGCCTCACGAAGCAGCCCGTCTGCCCGCTCGCCGAACGACTCGGCAAGGACGTGTGCCGCCTGGTCAAGCTGGGGAAGAATCAAGCGGAGATCGAGCACGCCATGCTCAAACGCGCCCAGAGCATGACCCCGCTGGGAAAACCGGCTTCTTTCGCCCTCGACGAAACCATGCTGGCGGGCGATCCGGCCGCGCCGGTGACCGTTGTCGTCTATGCCTGCACGCGCTGTCCCTTCTGCAAAGTCGCCGTTCCGGCGCTGTATCGCCTCGTCGCCGAAGGCGCGCTCAAAGGGAAGGCAAAGCTATACTTCCGTCCCTTCCCGCTGAAGGATCACGTTGGATCGCTGGAGGGCGGCCTGGCCGTCGAGGCCGCCGCGCGGATGGGAAAGTTCTGGCCCTACCTGCTGCGAGTGTACGAACGATACGATGCCTTCAAACCGGATCTGCTTGCCGCCTGGGCGGCCGAGCTTGGATTGGACCGTTCGAAGTTCGAACGCCTCCTGGCCGAGCCGGCGACCAAGGAATCGCTCGGCCTTTCCAAACAGGAGGGCGTGCGCAACAAGGTGACGGCTACGCCCACGCTGTTTATCAATGGAAGGAAGTACGTCTACGAGATGGCGACGGACGTTCTGAAGGACGTTCTGGACGAGGAGCATGGGAAACTGACGAACCCGCGCTAGCAGCGGATCGAACGCCATCGGCTCGCTTGGAGAAAAATCAGCGGCGTTTTTCTTATCAATTTTTTCGAAGCGCTGGTCGGGATGCGACAAGTTCCGCCCCACGCTCGGCTATTTCTCGACAACCGCGAACGCCAGGGCGTATTGATCCGTATGCGAAAGGGAAAGGTGGGCGACGGTCCCGTCTTTCGACAGGCGCTTGGCGACTCGGCCGTGAAAACGGAAAGAGGGCTTGCCGCTTTCGTCGTTCACGATTTCGATCTCCTTGAACGACGCCGTTTCGTCCCAGCCGCCGCCGAGGGCTTTCATCAACGCCTCTTTCGCCGCGAAGCGGGCGGCGAAGCGGACGGAGGGCGCGCGCCCCGCCTCGCAATAGGCGATCTCCTGCGGCGTGAAGACGAAGTTCTTCAACTCCGCCGTGCGGCGCAGCCGCCGCTCGAAATCCTCCACGCCTACGATGTCGGTTCCGATGCCGGCGATCATGATCGATTCACCTTAAGACACCGCTTGGGCGCCACGGGCCAAGCGAAGTGAAACGAAGCTTGCCCGTGTTCCATCCACTGGCAAGCTCCACTTCGTTTCGCTTTGCCAGCGCCACCCTTCCCTCACACCCCGCCGTCGGGGCGGACCATGCCCGGCGCCGTGATCCCGACGGTGCTGGACATCACGCCCTTGGCGACCAGCGCATCGTCCACCGACGCTTCGACGTGAAAGCGGGCGATGTTGTCCAGCCGGTGGGTCTGCCGGATGTAGTAGTCGAGGCGCGAACCGCCGAAAACCGGCTTTAGAAATTTCATCTCGGTCGCCGCCGACATGCCGACGATATTGCCGGCGCTTGCGAGCAGCTCGAACAGGAAGCGATTCTTTTCCGCCGCGTGGCCGGGATGCAGGCGGCTGCCCCGCTCCAGGTTCCGCAGCAATTCGAGGAATTCATCGGCCTGAACGCCCAGGCCGGCGCAGCCGCCGCACAGTCCGTCCAGAAGCATCAGCAGATTGATGCACTGCCCGAGCCCCTCCTGGGTGCAGACGCCGGGCCAGATGTGCCAGCCGGGGAAATGCCCGTTGAACACGTCCTCGTTCGACGAAATGTACTTCTGCGCCCAGAGCGCCGCTTCGGGTTCGCGCGAGAAGTGCGTGATGCGATCGACGAACACGAAAGGCCGCCGATGCGGCAGCAGGTAGCGAATGACGTCCGGTCCCAGGTCGAGCGCATCCCGCGTTTTCGGTTTCATGTCCTGTCCCCTTCGGCGGCTTGTCCGCCGGCGCGCGCCAGATCCGCCGGTTCCGAAACCGACAGCACGCATGACGGACTCCAGCCGTTTTTCATCAGCAGATGGCGCATGACTTTGGCCGGCCCGAAAATCACGATCCGGCCGACCCCCTGCGAGCGCAGAAACTCCAGCGTGCGCACCCATTGAATCGGATGCACGAGCTGGCCGGCGAGGGTTTCGACGATCTCCGCCGGCGCGACCGGCCGTCCCTCGCGGTTGGCGACCAGCGGCGCGGACTGCGCCCCGGCCGCCGCGTCGCGATAGGCTTGCCGCAGTTCGTCCGTTCCGCCGGCCATCAGGCGGCTGTGCCAGGG
>QZKR01000033.1 GCA_003598065.1 Myxococcales bacterium
GGACGGGCGCGACCGGGCCGGCCGCGCGGCGGCTTCCGGGCTGTACTTCTGTCGCCTGAGGACGGATGAGGGCGCGTGGAGCCGCCGGATGGTCCTGGTGCGATGACGCGGGAGGAACGCCGGGGCGGCCTGGCCGCATTCCCGGCAACTACGATATAACGTAATTAACTGAATGTCGTAGCAATATAACTGACATTTTCACATCGGGATAGTAACAGGCCCGAGTCTCCGGACCCGGGCCTGTATTCCCTTGGCGACCCGACGGCCCTAGACCTTCGCCGCCACCGCCTTCGCCATCTCCATGGTCCCCGCCGTGCCGCCCATGTCGTAGGTCCGCACCTTGCCCTCCTTGAGCACCGCCGCGACGGCGTTCTCGAGGCGGGCGCCCATCTCCTTCTCGCCCAGGAAGTCGAACATCATCTTGGCCGAGAGGATCGTGGCGAGCGGGTTGGCCTTGTACTGGCCGGCGTACTTGGGGGCCGAGCCGTGGGTCGGCTCGAACACCGCGACCTTCTCGCCGATGTTGCCCGAGCAGCCGAAGCCGAGGCCGCCGACCATCTGGGCGCACAGGTCGCTGATGACGTCGCCGTAGAGGTTCGGAGCCACGAGGACGTCGTAGTTGAACGGGTTCTTGAGCAGCCACATCGTCATGGCGTCGATGTTGGCGTCGTCGACCTGGATGCCCGGGAAGTCCCTCGCGACGGCCTTGCCGATCTCGAGGAACATGCCGTCGGTCGCGCGCACGACGTTCGCCTTGTGCACGATGGTGACCTTCTTGCGGCCGTGCTTCTTGGCGAACTCGAAGGCGGCCCGGATGATCCTCTCCGAGCCCTTGCGCGTGTTGATCTTGCACGAGACGGCGTACTCGTCTCCGGGCAGCTTGGCGAACGGCGCGAAGTTCTTGGACAGGCCGTTCAGCGTGTCGCGCAGCTGGTCGGGCACCGGGCTGAACTCCACGCCGGCGTAGAGGTCCTCCGTGTTCTCGCGGAACACTACGAGGTCGATGCCTTCCTTGAAGTTGAGCGGGTTGCCGGGGTACGCCTTGCATGGGCGCAGGCAGACGTAAAGGTCGAAGAGCTGGCGCATCCGCACGATCGGCGAGCGGTAGACCAGGCCCTTGCCGCGCAGCCCCTCCACCAGCTCGGCCTCGGCGGCCTTGACCGGCTTCGAGGTGATCGCGCCGAACAGCGCCGCGTCGACGTTCCTGAGCAGTTCGACCGTGCGGGCCGGGAAGGCATCGCCCTCCTTGCACCAGAACTCCCAGCCGATGTCGCCGTGCACGTACTCGGCGTTGAACTTCATCGCGTCCAGCACGAGACGGGCGGCCTCCATCACGTCCACCCCGATCCCATCGCCAGGCAGCCAGCCGATCCGGTACTTCGCCATGACCGTCGTCCTCCTCGGAACATCAAGTCCGCGCGCCGCGCCGGCCGGGAACCCTTCCCCCCGTCGGCGCGGCCCGCTAGCCTGCGGCCGTCATCCCCCCAGGCGCCGCGATAGCGGTCGCGGCGCGCAGCGTGTCCTCGTCCACGAATTCGCGGGCGTCGGCGAGGCGTCCCGCGATGGCGCTCGCCGCGCAGGTGAGCGCCGACGCGAGCCACGTGGCCGCGCCACGGCCGTCGATCCCGCGATAGGCCCGGCCGCCCGTCGTGCTGAGCGCGACCTCGGCCGGCGCCGACAGCTCGGCGTGCGGCGCGTCTATTTCGTTTCGCGCGACGGCTGGACGTTCATGAACATTTTCCGCCGCCTCGCGCCCGCCGTCTGGCCGGACGGCGACGCCCCGCGCGCCGTCTATCTCTGCCTGTCGCGCGCCGCCGCGTTTCTCGCCTCGCGGCCCGCGCTCGACCCGGAGACGATCGCCCGTCTCCCCCGTCCGGCGCACGAAGCGCCGACGCTGCTCTCCTGCTTCTCGCCTTTCGGTCTTGCCGCTGCGGAAATCGCCGCGACCGCGAACAGCCAGGGCATCGACTCGGTCGATGCGGAGCTGACAGGCGACCTTGAGGCGCATCCTCGCGTCGTTTGTCTTGCCGGCGACGATAAACTGCGCGCCCTCGCCGCCGGCCGCGCCGAGACGATGCATCAAAATCTCGCGTGCTACCTGGAGAGAATGGGGTTCTTCACTGCCGGACGGGCGGCGCTTGTCGATATCGGCTGGACGGGCGGCACGCAGGCGAGCCTCGCCGAAGCGTATGCCGCGCGTCCGGATTTTCCGGAACTGTCCGGTTTCTACTTCGCCTTGCGGTCCGGATGGCGAAGCCGCGAAACGTCGCGAAGCCGCATGGAGCCGATCGTCGCCGACGGCGATCGGCCGGCCTACCACGGTCAGGCGGCCTTCTCGTTTCTGCACGGCTTGGAAAGCCTCTGCCCCGCGCCGCACGGAACGGTGGTGGGCTATGCCCAGGCCGAGCAGCGCGGCGAGCCGATTTTCATGGCGGAATCGCATCCCGTGCGCCAGGCCGAGCGTCGTAATGCGCCGACAATCGCCGCCGTGCAGGCCGGAGTGATGGAATTCGCCGCGCGCTACGCCGGCGCGGTGTGGCTGTTCGGCATCGGGGCCGATGACGCTTTGCCCTTCGCCCGCAGCGTGCTGAGCCGGCTGGCGCGGCATCCCGCCGCCGACGAGGCGCGCCGCATGCTGGAACTCGTTTTCTCGGAAAGCTTCGGCGCCGCGCGAGCCGCGCCGATCGGTTCGGCCGCGCCGTCGCCGGACGCCCCGCTTGCACAGCGGTTGACCGGCCTTATCCGCCGCCGCCATCGTCAGGCGGCCTGGGGGCGAGGCGTTGTCGCCGCCTATCGCCTGCCGTTCGTCGGTTTCGCCTACGCCGTGGGCGGGGCCTACAAGCTCCTCTCGCAAACCGTCGCCGCGCCGATTGCGCCGGCATCGGAGAAATTGGCCGCGAACGCGCCTGATGCCGGCGACGCCTGGACGGAAGACCTCTGGACGGCGGAATTGGAGCGCGAACTTGAGGTGCGCTTCGCCGACGCGCTAGCCGCGCACCGGCGCAACGCCGAGACAGGCACGCTCGATCCGCTCGCCGTACCTGTCACGTGGCGCGATCATTTGATCGACGAGGCCGCCAATCTGGTCGTGGACGCCGCCTTGGCGCTCAGCGGCCGTCGTCCCGCGCTAGCCGACGGCTTGCCGCTGTCCAAGCGGCTGAGGGCCTGGTGGTCCGCCACGAAGCGGCGGCGATAGAGCGAAGAGCCGGATAAATGAACCAGTTTGCGCTGTCATTCCCGCGTCAGCGGGAATCCAGGATTTTTCGTACTGGACCCCCGCTTTCGCGGGGGTGACGGACAAATATCCGTTCCTGTTGATAAGCGCTTTAAATCAGGGTCTCGCCGAATCTTCCAGATGGGCGAGGAAACGCCGCACCGCCTCTTGATAAGCCACGGTGCTCTTGTCGAACACCATGGCATGATCGCCCTCGCCTTCGAATATCCAATGCGGGCCTTGATGCGTGGCGGCGATGGTCCGCACCAGATCCGGCGGCATGCGCGGATCATCCTTGCCGCTGACGAAGAGAATCGCCGTCCGGCTCAGGCGTCGCACGGCGTCGATCGGCGAGACAGAGCCGGGATCGAAACCGTAGCCCCAGCCGATGTAGTGCAAGGTCAGCCAGCCAAGGGGATAGTAAGGCAGATTGAAAAACAGCCGGGAATGGTGCGCGAAGGTGGCGGGAAGCGAATCGAAGGGACTCTCGGCGATCACGCCCGCGACCTGCGGCGATTCCGCCGCCGCCAGAAGCGCCGTGGCCGCCCCCATCGACAAGCCCCACAGGACGATCGGCGAGCCCGGCGTCAGGCGGTGCAGTTCGCCGACCATGGCCAGCACGTCCAATTTCTCGTAATGCCCGTAGCTTGTGAAGCCGCCTCCGCTTTCGCCATGATGCCGGAAATCGAAGAGCAGCGCCGGATGTCCGAGTTCGACCAGGAAGCGCGCCGGGTCCAGCATCTGTAGGCGGTTTGCGCCGACGCCGTGGCAAAAGATGAACGCCGTCTTTCCCGTTTGGCCCGGCGCGTACCAGCCGGAAATCAGCGTTTCATCGGAAGCCGTAATGTGGATTTCCTGGACCGCGACCGGGAAAGGATGGCGCGGCGGAACGACCGGCTGGCGGCCGAAGCGCGTGAACGAAACGCATAAACCGGCCGGCAGCAGAAGCGAGAAAACGATGAGCGCCATCGCCAGCCGCCGGACAATGGGCCAAAACCGGCGCGGCGTCGGAGCCTTCATTTTCGGCGCCGCTCCAGGGCCAACTCGACGATGCGCCCGATCAGTTGTTCGTAGGTCAAGCTGGCGGCCTGCGCCTGGAACGTGAAGACGCTGTAGTAGCGCGACATTCCCGGCAGAGGGTTGACTTCGAGGAAGCCCGGTTTCCCCGCCGCGTCGCACTTGAAGTCGAAACGGGCCATGCCGGCGAGGCCCAATTCGTGGAAGAGAGTCTTCGACCACGCGACAAGTTCTCCGGCCGACTCCGGCGCGATCGGCGCGGGGCAGACGATCTCTTCCTCCATCTTGTCCTTGTTTTTCATCGTCTTGTCGTAGACGCGCCCGGCGGTGCGCACTTCGGCCACGGGGAAGGCGATCGGATCGTCGTTGCCCAAGAGGCCGACGGTCAACTCCGGGCCGGGCATGTAGGTTTCCACCAGGGCCGGGCCGATTTTGCATAACAGCCAGGCGACGCGCTCGCGCAGTTGCTCCGCCGTTCGGACGATCGAATCGGGCCGGATGCCCATGCTCGACCCCTCGAAATTCGGTTTGACGAAGAGGGGAAACGGCAGCGCCAGCGAATCGAGAGCCTTGATGCGGCGAACGACAAACCAATCGGGCGTCGGCACGCCGTGAGCGTGCGCAATGTGCTTGCAGAGATCCTTGTCAAGCGAAAGGCCAAGACCCACGGCGTCGGATGACGTGCAGGGGATGTCCAAACTGCGGCAGATCGCCGGGACGATCGATTCGCGATCCTTGCCGCGCCGGCCCTCGGCGATGTTGAACACGCAGTCCGGCCGTTCGTTTTCCAATGCGGCGAAGAAATGCGTGTCGTAAGGGATACTTGCCACCGTGTAGCCGTTGGCCGCCAGCGCGGCGGCCTGGCCGGCGATGGTGCGCGCATCCTCCCATTCCGACCCGACGTCAAGCGGGTCCTCGGGGCCGGGCGCGAGCCGCGACAGGTCGTCGTACACCAGAGCTACCTTCATCGGCGACATACTTTCAACAAATCGGTCATCCGCAATTGCCCGCATCGGCCGCGTAGTCTACAATACTGTACGTTTATGCCGAGGAGAAGGCAACCGTGCGTCGAACTCTTTGTTTGTATTTCGCCATCCAGCCGCCTCCGATCGCAGGAGAGGATGCGCCGCCGACGCGGACGAGTGGAAGTCGATGGGCTACGTAGCCGAAAATCCGCTGATCGTTCAGGGCGACCGCAGCGTGCTCGCGGAGGTGCATTCGCCGCATTTCGCCGAGGCGCGCGATGCGCTGGCCCGATTCGCCGAACTCGTCAAGTCGCCGGAGCACATCCATACCTACCGCATTACGCCGCTTTCCATCTGGAACGCCGTGGCCGCCGGCATGCAACCGAGGGAAATGGCCGAAGCGCTCGTCCGCTTCGCCAAATACGACGTGCCGGCGCACGTCCTGGTCGAGCTCGACGAATTCGCGCATCGCTACGGCCGGCTCAAGATCGCCCGTCACGACAACCCGAACCTTCTCTGGCTCGTCGTTTCCGACGTTTATCTCGCCGAGGAACTGAACCGCCGCAAGGAAATCCTGCCGTTGGTGACCGGCCGTCCGGAACCGACGCGCTTTCTCGTTCCCGCCGCGCATCGCGGCCGGCTCAAACAGGAACTCATCAAAGTCGGCTGGCCGGCGGAGGATCTGGCCGGCTACGTCGAGGGCGAGCGGCTCGTCTTCAACCTGAGGACGGCGACCCGGCACGGCCTGCCGTTCGGCATGAGGGCGTACCAGTCCGACGCCGTCGAGGCGTTTTGGGCCCAGGGTCTGGCCAAGGGCGGCTCGGGCGCGATCGTCATGCCCTGCGGGGCCGGCAAGACGATCATCGGCATGGGCGTGATGGCCAAGGCGCAGGTCTCGACGCTGATCATCACGACAAGCGTGACGGCCCTGCGCCAGTGGATCGACGAACTGCTCGACAAAACCGATCTCGTCCGCGATCTCATCGGCGAGTATTCCGGCCACTCCAAAGACATCCGGCCGGTGACGGTCGCCACCTACCAGATTCTCACGCACCGCAAGCGCAAGGAAGACGTCTACCCTCATTTCGCGCTTTTCAATCAGCGCGACTGGGGGCTGATCATTTACGACGAAGTGCACGTCCTGCCCGCGCCGGTGTTCTCCATCACCGCCGAAATCCAGGCCCGCCGCCGCCTCGGGCTGACGGCTACCCTGGTGCGCGAGGACGGCCGGGAAGACGATGTTTTCGCGCTGATCGGTCCGAAGAAGGCGGACGTGCCGTGGAAAGACTTGGAGCAGGCGGGCTGGATCGCCCCGGCCGTCTGCCGCGAGGTGCGCGTTTCCATGCCGCCGGAGGACCGGCTCGATTACGCGCTCGCCCAGAACCGCACGCGTTTCCGCATCGCCAGCGAGAACGCGCTGAAAATGCCCTTGATCGAGCGCATCCTGGCGCGCCATTCAGACGAACCGACGCTCGTCATCGGCCAGTACATCAGCCAGTTGCAGACGATCGCCCGGCGACTGAAGGCTCCGATCATCACCGGGTCCACGCCGCAAGGCATGCGCGACGATCTTTACTCCCGCTTCAAGGCGGGCCGGATTCCGGTGCTCGTCGTCTCCAAAGTGGCCAATTTCGCCGTCGATCTTCCGGACGCCCGCGTCGCCGTCCAGGTGTCGGGAACCTTCGGCTCGCGACAGGAAGAGGCGCAACGGCTGGGACGCATCCTGCGTCCGAAAGCGGACGGCGGGCAGGCGTTCTTCTACACGCTGGTGACGCGGGACACCACGGAACTGGAGTTCGCGCAGCATCGCCAGCTTTTCCTTACCGAGCAGGGTTACGCCTACGAGATTCTCGACGCCGCCGAACTGGACGATTGAGCGAATCATGCCGAAACCGAGCGCCATCCATCGCCATCTGACGTTTTGCCGCGTTGAGGACGACGCGCTATTGACGGCGCTGCTCGCCGATCGCCTGCTCGCGCCGCTGATCGTCGCTTCCTGGCCCGGCGGCTGGCTGGCCGTGGCGCGCAAGGACGAGGAGCGATTGCGCGCCAGACTGGAAGTGCTCGGCGCGAGGCCGCGCCTGGACGGGAGATGGCTCAGATGAGTCAGCCGCGCGCCAAATCCACGCCGGGCGAAACCACGCCGCTGTCCGTGCGCCTGACGCTGGATCGCTATTCCGCCAAGTTTTTGCAGCGCATGGCCGAGCACATGGGGCTTTCGGCCCCCATGAAGCGCGGTCTGGTGCAGTCGATCGCCGGCTATCTGGACGACTCCCTGCGCGTCGAGCTTTACCTCGGCCGCTGCTCCCCGGAGGATTTGCGCGTTCTCGATCAGTTGAAGCGGCGCGGCAAGCCGACCTTGACGCTGCTCGATCTCGTTCGCCTGGCCGCCCTCAACGGCGTCAACAACGCCGGGGCGCGCGTGACCGATCTCATCGAGCGCGGGCTCGTCCTCGTCCGCTGGACGCACGCGCAGGAAACGTTTTCGACGCAGGGCCTCGATCCCTACAGCGAAAGCCTGCCCGTTTTTCTCGCGGCGGAGGTGCTGGAAAAACTTCCCGCTCTCGCGTCCTACGACGCGCCGCTCGACGATCCCGGCGAACCGCCGGCCGGCGCGGTCCGGCGGGGCGTGCCCGTACGGTTGCTGCGGGAGATCGACCTCGTGCTGCGCTGGACGGCCGACCATCCGCTCGACATGACGCATACCGGCGAACTTAAAATCACCTGTCTGCGGCGGATGCGCCGCGATCTCGCCGAATATGCGCCGATGATCGTCGAGGAACGGCTGGCTCTCGTGATTCACATGGCCCGCCTCGCCGGCGCGATCCTTTACGACGAAGCCCGTCAGACCGGGCCCTTGGGTCTGCTGGGCGAGGAACTGCTGGAAGCGACGCCGGAGGACAAGCTGGGCTGGCTGTTTCGCGCCGCCGCCAGCCGGCAGTTCGATCGTTTCACGCTGCCGTATTTCGCCGAGTTGCGCCGCGACTTCGAACGGGCGCCGGGACGCGATTTCCAAGGCATGATGCCGGCCGTCGGCGTCGATTGGCCGCTGATTCCGAGCGTGCTGGCGCTGCTCAGGCCGGGCGAATGGCGCCGGGTGACGGACCTGGTTCGCTTCGCCGGCAAGGACTATCCGTTTCTTTTCTTTCGCGCCGCCGCTTCAGTCGATCCGGCGCTCAATCCGCCGGAAAAACCGACGGAAGCCCAGATCGAACTTGAGCGTCGCGTTCTCGCCGGTTTCATCGAAGAAATAGCCTGGCCGTTCGGTCTGGTGGACTGGGCGATTGGCGCGGAGCGCAGTTTGCTGGTGCGGCTTACGCCGCTTGGCGCGGCGTTGCTGCGCGACGAACCGAGCGCTGAATCGGCAGAAAGCTCGCGAGATCTCCCCGCCGGTCCGGCGCTGATCGTTCAGCCGGATTTCGACGCCGTCGCCTATGCCGAGCGGATGACGCTGGAGGATCAGCTTTTTGTCTGGACGGTCGGCGTGCCGCACGCCGAGGACGGCGACGCCGTGCCCGTCAAACGTTTCCATCTGGCGCGCCATGCCTTTTTGTGGGCTCTCAATCACGGCCTGACGCTCGACGACTCGCTGGCCCGCCTGCGCCGCCTGTGCGGCCGCGCGCTGCCGAAAAACGTCGAAACGGAACTACGGGAATGGGCGGCGGCCTTGCGGCGCGTGACGCTCTATCGCGGCCGCGATCTTATGGAGTTCGACCGCGCCGAATCGCGCGAGGCGGCGCTCGCCGAGATGGACGACGGCGTGCCCGTGGACGAACGGTTTCTGCTGGCGCGCCGGGCGTCGTTTGTCAGCGCTGAAGTCATCGATTACGACGCCGCCCCGCCGACCTCGCTGCGAATCGAGGCCGATGGGCGCATCGGCCTGCTGCCGGGAAGCGCGGCCGATTTGGCCATCATCAGCACGCTCGACCGCGTGGCCCTGCGCGACGAGGACGGATGGGTGCTCGACGAAGCCAAAGTGCGCGCCGCCCCGGTCACCGGACGCGGCCTCGCCAAGGCGCTGGCCAGCCGCGCGCGGGCCTTGCCGTCGGAGGTGTACAGCCGCCTTCTCGGTTGGAGCGGTTCGGCGCGGCCGCTGACCCTCACCCGCCTCGCCGTCGTCGAAGTGAAAGATCCCGAATTGCGCCGGGCGCTGTTGGAATCCTCCGCGACAAAGCAATATATTGCGGAAATGCTGGGTCCGAACCATGTGGGCGTCGCGCTGTCCGATCTGGACGCTTTCGTCGCCGGGCTGGCGCTTCTGGGCCTCAGCGCCGAGATAAAATTCTGAGACCGCTCCGGGATCCGCCGCATCCGCGCGTCGCTATCGATCCTCCTGCTCGCTGACGATGAAACCATAGTAGCGGCCCATCCAGTAAGGGGCGAGGACGTCCGCGCCGTCCATTTCGATTATCGCCCCCATGCCGCCATCGACGCGGAACTGGTCGGTGTTCCAACGGTCGCAGCGCCGCTCGTCGTAGGGGATGATCCGGCCGTCGGAGCGCATTCCGCCGTCGTTTTCATAATAAGCGGGGGCTTCGACGAGATCGAGGCGCTGGGAGTTGTGCTGATCCCAGCGGATCATGTCCACGGGGGCGAGCTTCAGCCAGCGCGCGCTGTTGGCCATGTCGGGTTCGGGGCCGCCGACCACGGCGTTGACCATGTCCCACCATGCCGCCTGCTGCAGGCTCAAATGCTCCCACGACTTGCTCCAGCCCTCCATCCAGCGCTCGCGCAGCAGGGGGTCCGACTCATAGCGCAAGAGCGAGAACCATCCCTCCATGCCCATCTCATCGCCGTCCCCCGAGCCTTTGCGGCCGGGATAATCGGCCTCGTTGATGGCGTTGACATCGTAGTGGTGCTCTTCCATCAGATAGCGCTTCGCTTCCATGTAGCGCTCGTCGCCGGTGAGGTAGTGGGCCAAGGTCAGCATGGCCATGATTTCCACGCTGCGCGTGCCGCCGTCGCCCAGCATGCCGGCGAAACCTTCGTTGACGTAAAACGGGTCCCACTGGCCGTACGTCGTCACCTCGCCGTCGATGTCCAAGAGCTGCCAGTCGTGGTCGATCACGCCGCCCACGATGCCGTCGATGTGGTCGCGGATGCGCGCTTGCTGTGTTTCGTCGGCGCAGAGGTCGTAAGCGTGGCCCATCATGAAGACGTGGGCGATCACCTCGTCGTTGGAGGTGTCGCCCTTCACCCAGAAATCGGGATCGACGGGCGAGGTGAACCACTCGCCGTCGTTCGGATTGTCGCAGTCGTCGAGGTTGCAGGTGGATTTGCGAATCACGGCGCGGGCGACGAAGTGGTCCGCGCCGGTCAGGTCGCGCAGCCGGAGCATCGCCTCCAGCGACTTGTCGAAGTGCGCCTTGGCGTCCGGGGCGTTCGTCGCCTTCCAGCGAAAACATTCGGCCAAGAGCCAGTAGCTGGTCCAGGAGCCGTCGTTGTCGGAGTCCCAGGGGATGTTGCTCGAAAGATCGCCGCGCCGGAGCAGGTGCGAATCGGCGACGGCCCCTTCGCGATCATGGCGTTCCACGATGCGTTCGACGAAGGGACCGAGCTTCTCCTCCAGCGTCACGCGCCGCGCCGTCACCGTCGCCAGGCCGCCGGCCGTGGCGAACCAGATCGGGCCGTCGGGAAGGGCGGGGTCGGTGGCGACGCCGCGCACGTCCTCCGACGGCAGCCAGCGCTCCTGGTTATAGACGCGCCACTCCAGCACGCCGTCTCGTTCCATCAACCGGTAAGCCCCTCCGGAGGCGGCGACGACAAAACCGCCGTCCGAAGCTTGTACGGCTCTGCGGGGGCCGGCGAGCGGCACGCGGTCGGAAGCGAATTCGGGGAAATTCCGGCCGGGCATACCCATAATGCCGCTCGACAGGTCGAAGCCTTTCAGACCCTGTTCGCCGATCAGGACCATTACGGACGACGCCGGAAGCGTGGTTTCCACAAAAATACCGATAATCTGGCCGATGTTCAGGCCGTTCCTGGCGTCGAGAACGGTGGTCGGTTGCTCCAAGGGGCCTTCTTCGGGGATGGCGTACTGGCGAACGATATTGTCCCCGCCGATCAGAATGAAATCCGGAATCAGCGCCGCCGCCGTGGCCGGAAAGCCGTTTATCGGCCATTGGATCTCGCCGCCGGGAAGATAACGCGTCGCGCCGCCATCGGTGAGAATCAAGAGCAGATCATCTTTGACGAACAGCCCATTTATGGTCAGCCCGTCAGGGGCGTTGTGCGCGGTCAGCGCCCCCTCTGTATCGACTTCGTACACATGACGGCCGCTGGCCAGAAACAGGGCGCAGCCGAAGAATGCGGCGGTTTTTAAATCGGGATCATTCTCGGGAATCGCTATGAGATCGAATCCGCCGCCCTCTTCGGCGGGCTTGTGCTTGATGCAGCCGCGCGGCGCGATCTGGGTGGGACGGTCGAAGGAATCGCAACTCTCCGGCGGCAGCGCCACGTCCGCCAACGGCCCGATGCCGGCTTCGACTTCGTTCGTCGTATGATTGTATTCCTGCAAATAAGGTCGGTCTATATAGGGATCCTCGATGGGAGGAGGCTCATTGGGAACGGGCAGCGGCTCGATCTCGGCCTCCTCGTTCTCCGGCTCGTCCGCGGTTTCGTCGGTCTCCAAGGCGTCTTCCGTCTCCGCGCCGTCCTCGCTATCCATGTCGGCGTCCACGGCCGCATCGCCGTCTTGCGGGACGGGCCCGCTTTCATTCATTTCGCCGCATGCGGCGAGAATGAACAGGATCGACAGCGCCAGCCAGCCATTCGGCAGCCGCCGGAAATTTTTGTCGTTCATCGTCGGCCTTCACTTCCTTGATGAGGAGAACCTTTCATCCGCCCCCGCGTTTTTGGTGATACCTCGTTTGCCGGAGGCGCACAAGCGAAATGCGGAGGAGAAAGATAACCTTGCAGCCGGCGTTTTGCGGCGGCATTCAAGCCTGGAAAATAAAACGGGCGGGCCTTTCGGCCCGCCCGTTCGCATCCGCGAAGGAGCGGTTGTGTTCGGCGTCCTTACGGAGCCGGGCACATCCTCGGATTGTCGCCCGACGGGTCTTCGGACGCCGCCGTCGTGCAGACGTAGGCGCCGGACAAGTCGTCCCAGCCGCACACCGGATAGTCGCCCGTGCAGGCGAAGGTGTGGACAAGTCCGGAGGGTTCATCGCATCGGGCCAGCGTGCTTTCGCCCGCGCAGCAGCCGATGTCCGCGTTGATGGCGCCGCACTCGTTCGCCGGGTTCAACTCGATATCCAGCGTGAAGTCGGGCGTCGTGGGGACGGTGCCGTCGTTGTCGATGATCACATGGTACACGCCGCTGTAAGGAGCGGTGGCCGTCAACGCCTCGAAGGTGTTGCCGTAGTAAGCGTCAACGCCGGTCATGCACTGGATGCAGTCGGCGGCCACGTAAATCGACAGATCGGCGTCCGTATCCGGCGTCGCGACGACGCGGACGGTTTCGTCTTTCGCAAGATAGATGTCGAACATGAAGTCGGGACCTGTCGTCCCGTAGCCCGTGCAGTTGCTGCCGAAATCGAAGTCTTCGCCATCGATAGCGTGCGCTCCACTGTAGGGTAGCGCGGTGGAGTCGCCGACGTTCAAGTCGGCCACGCAGGCCGGAGCGGCCTCGCAGACGCCTTTGTTCGCCGGGTGGGTTTCGAAGGCCACGACGGCGGCGGCCTCGACGGTGACCTGGAACCAGTCCTGGTCCGCTTCGCCCAGATAAGCAAATACGGTGACGGGCGGCGTCACCGTCTCGGCGGTGGCCGTGTCGTCGTTTGGCTCCACTTCGGCGCTGTCTTCCGTCAGCCCATCGTCATTGAGCGAGAGGAAGTAGTAACCGATGGAGTAACCGCTGAAGTCGCTGTAATAGCCCTCGACCTTGAGGAAGTACGTGCCGGCCTCGGCAAACGTGTATTCCAGCTTGGAGTAGAGGCCGACCCCGCTGCCGTCGTCGTCCTCGCCGAGCATCGTCGCGCCGTCCGAGCCGTACAGGGTGATTTTGGTATCGACCGTCTGCTCGGCGTAATTTTGGCACAGTCCCGTGGCGCACTCATAGTTCTTCGCGCAAGGATCGTCTTCGCCCTGGACGCCGATCTGCGCCGTCTCGATGCAATGGAAGCCGCCCGAGATGAAAATGCAGGTGTAATCGTCCGGGCAGGAGTCGTTGGCCGAGCGGGCGTTGAAGGTGCAGCTCTGGTTGCAGAAACCGTCAACGCAGGCGCCGCTGGCGCAGTTGTAGTTGTACTCGCACTCCGCGCCGAAAGGACGGTCGGTCTGGTCCGCCGGGATGCAGCGCGTGAACGGATTTTCCTCCGTCCCCAGGTTCGCGCAGGCGAAGGTGTCGGGGCAGAGCGCGCCGTCCAGGGAGCAGTCGAGGTTGCAGGTGGCCGGATCTTCGAAATCGAGGGTGAAGCAGACGCCGGAGGCGCACTCGAAGTCGTACGCGCACTCCTCGCCGAATTCCTTGTTGAGTTCCTCGTCCTTGAAGCAGAGGAGGTAATCGATGTCCGCTTCGGCGCAGGTCATGCCATCCGGACAATTGTCGTTGGCGCCGCGGCCGCCCGTGATTTCGCACTCGCCGGTGCAGTATTCGTTGAAGCAGACGCGCTCCTGGCAGTCGAAGGGATAGAGACAGTCATCGGCGAACTCGCCGGGACCCACCGGCACGCAGACGTAGCCGAGTTCCTCGCTGGCGTAGATGCACTCGCCGCAGTCGCCGCACGCCGACGCATCGTTTTCCGCGCAGTTCACGGCGCAGAAGGACCACTGGCCTCCCATGTACAGGCAAAGGCTGTCGGCGCAATCTTCGTTGACGTTGCAGGGTTTGTACGCCTCGACGGAAGCGTCGCCCGGCAGAGTCGCAGCGGTCGGCGTGCAGATCATCCCCAGTTCCTCGCCGCCGTCGATGCAGTCCATGCCGTCCGGGCAGGGCGCCGTCTCGGCGTCGCAGACGTCGGAGCAGAAATTGGAGAGGCCGTCGGTCAGACAAAGACCGCTTTCGCACTCCTCATTCAAATTGCAGGGGTAGTTGAGGGGGTTGGCCTCGGCGCGCGGGTTGCAATCCGGCGTCTCGTCGCCGTCGGTCACGTCGCCGTCGGTATCACCGTCGGTATCGCCGTCGGTGTCGCCGTCGGTGTCGCCGTCGGTGTCGCCGTCGGTGTCGCCGTCGGTATCGCCGTCGGTGTCGCCGTCAGTGTCGCCGTCGGTGTCGCCATCGGTGTCGCCATCGGTGTCGCCGTCGGTGTCGCCATCGGTGTCGCCGTCGGTGTCGCCGTCGGTGTCGCCATCCGCCTCATCGCCATCGGGGGTTACATCGCCGTCCGTCTCATCGTCCGACGTGGTTCCGCAGCCCCATGCGGCCAGAACTAGCGCAAGCATCAGCAGCAGAGTCAGTACTCGTTCTTTCATTCTCTCCTCCTTCGTATAAATGTAGGTTGCCCCTCTAAAGATTACGTTGGCCCTTTTGATCCTTTTGGCGCCCTTCCACCCTTGGTGCTTTAGGAGTTTTCCCTGATGTGGCGACAAGCTAGCACGCAGAGCAGCGGTCGTCAATCTTAAAAAATGACGCGCCAGCAATAAAGAAACAATCGATATATTAAGAAGATGGCCTTCTTTATTGACGCCGCATAGCACCTGCCGGATCGACGTAGGCGGCCGAGATGGCGGGCGCCAGCGCACCAAGGGTGACAAAAAAGAAACAGAATGCGAGGGAGGCAGGGGCAAGCCAGATTGGGAAAACGAATAACTGGCCGATAAGCACAGCAAGCTCACCGGCTTGACCGAGGACGAGGTTTTCGAAAACAACGGCGCCGCCGTAACCGGCCAGTCCGCCCAGGATCCACCCGGTCAACGCCACTCCTGCCGCTTCCGCTAACACCAGAACGGCCATTTCCAGCCTTGTCGCTCCCAGCGAACGCCACAAGGCGATCTCCGGCCTGCGCCGCCTGACCATGATGTAGAGGAGAAAAGCCGTGTTTGCAGCGGCCAACGCCATCACGACGCCGGCTATCGAGAAAAGCAACCCCATTACAAAAGCCAATGCCTGCCGAACTCGCGCCGGCGTTCCCTCGCGAGCCGTTTGGACGGTGAAGCCTTTGCTTTCGACCCATAGTTTTAACGAATCAATGTCGGCGGCGTTTTTCGCATCGACGTACAAAGCCGAGTAAACCTGCGGTTCACCGGTGAATTCCGCGTTCCATCGGCGAACATACCCCAGCGGCAGAGTAATGCCGATGGTGACGGCTTTGTTGGAAAATCCAACCACCTCGCACTGGACCAGGCGAATCTGGCCGTGCTCCGCCCGCCCGCCGAGATAGGAGCGGCCGAGTTCCAGGTCGAAGCGAAAGCCGATGATCGTCTCTTCCTTGAGCGCGGGAAAATGGTTCATTGGAGCGAAGGCAGTATTGTAAAGGTCGAGCAACTGCCTCGAAATCAAGACCGGCACGGGGGGCGATTCCCGCTCGCCGAAGACCGTCGGGTTCGAGAGTTCGGCGGCGACCACCGCCGGGTCCAGTCCCGTGGCGATCAGGTCCGTGACGACGCTCTGGCCGAAAAACGTCCCGCGGATGCGGATCGGAAAAGCGATGTTCATCTCGCCATAGACGTCGGTTGTTTCGGGCCGCTGGCGGATTTCGGACAAGAACTTTTCGTCCAGGCGCGCGCCTTTTAAAAAAGACGGTTTGGCGAAACTGAGCAGCCCGAGGTCCAATCCCGACTCGCCGATCTTGAGCCGTGTTTCCGGGAGCGTGGAGAAAAGCCGCTCGCCGACCTGAAATTTCAGCCCGTAGCCTAAGCCGGCGAAAAACACCAGCACGGCCACGGCGGCGGCGGCGCCGAAGGCGGCGGCGAGGAAGAAAAAGGGGTTGCGCCGCAAATTGTCGCCGGCGAGGGCAAGAACAGCCCGGACCCTCATGACGCGCCTCCCTCGGCGAGCCGACCGTCCGACAGATACATAAACCGTCCGGCGGCCTCGGCGACGCGTTCATCGTGAGTGACGACAACGAGAGTCATGCCGGCGATATTCAGATCGCGCAGGATCTGAATGAGCGAGGAGCCGGTTTCCGTGTCGAGGTTGCCCGTCGGTTCGTCGCAAAGCAGGACTTTGGGCTTTCCGGCCAGCGCACGGGCTACGGCGAGCCGTTGCTGCTGGCCGCCGGAAAGCTCGTTCGGCCTGGCGTCGGCGTACTCTTCCAAACCGAGGCGCGCCAGAAGCGGCAGAAGGGATGGGCGATCGGCCGGCCCGCCGGCGAAGCGCGCCGCGAAAGCGATGTTTTTCCAGGCCGGCAGATGATCCAGGAAAACCGGGTTCTGGAACACAAACCCCGCCGTTGCGCCGCGCAGCGCCGTCAAGCGGCGATCGGAGAGCGTTTCCAGCGCCTGGCCATCGAGGCGGATCGAGCCTTGATAGTCGCGATCCAATCCGCCGATGAGATTGAGCAAGGTCGATTTTCCCGCGCCGGAACGGCCGAAAACGGCGGCAAACTCGCCTCGGCCGATGGCCGCGTCCACGCCGCGCAGCACCTCGCGATCCTTGCCGCCGGCCCGGTAGACCTTGCGCACGCCGACGAGTTCGATCATCGGTGTTTCCTGCGACATCGCTCGGGCGTCATGCCGGTTTGTCGCTTTTCGCCGGG
>QZKR01000005.1 GCA_003598065.1 Myxococcales bacterium
AGAAGGGAACTTTGTGCGAGCCCAGTTCCGGCTTATCGGGGTGATTGGGGGCGTCGAACCATTCCGTTTCGCCCTCGGGGAAGTTCTCCACGACCACCTTGAGCGGATTCAAAACCGCCATGGCGCGCGGCGCGCGCTCGTTCAGGTCCTCGCGGATGCAGTGCTCCAAAAGGTCCATGTCCACCGTGCTGTTGGCCTTGGCCACGCCGATGCGCTCGGCGAAATCGCGGATCGCCTCGGGGGTGAAGCCGCGCCGCCGCAGGCCGGAAACGGTCAGCATGCGCGGATCGTCCCAGCCGTTGACGATGCCTTCCTTGACGAGCTGCAACAAGAGCCGCTTGCTCATCACCGTGTAGGTGAGGTTGAGGCGCGCGAACTCGATCTGCTGCGGCTTGTGCGGCAATTTCAGCGCCTGGAGAAACCATTCGTAAAGCGGCCGATGATCCTCGAATTCCAGGGTGCAGATGGAGTGGGTGATCTTCTCCACCGCGTCCGACTGGCCGTGGGCCCAGTCGTACATCGGATAGATGCACCACTTGTCGCCCGTGCGATGGTGCGACTCGTGCTTGATGCGGTACATCAGCGGGTCGCGCATGTTCATGTTGGGGTGGCTCATGTCGATCTTGGCCCGCAGCACCAGCGAGCCGTCGGGAAACTCGCCGGCCTTCATGCGGCGGAAGAGGTCGAGGCTTTCCGCCGCCGGGCGGTCGCGGTTCGGGCTCGGCTTGCCCTCGCGGTAGAAGTTGCCGCGATGCGCTTTCAGATCCTCGTCGCTGAGGTTATCGACATAGGCCAGACCTTCCTCGACGAGCTGCTCGGCCCATGCGTAGAGCTGGTCGAAGTAATCGGAGGCGTAGTATTCGCCGTCCCACTGGAAGCCGAGCCAGCGCACGTCTGCTTTGATCGATTCGACGTACTCCACCTCCTCCTTGCTGGGGTTGGTGTCGTCGAAGCGCAGGTTGCAAGTTCCGCCGTACTCGCGCGCCAGGCCGAAATTCAGGCAGATCGACTTGGCGTGGCCGATGTGCAGATAGCCGTTCGGTTCGGGCGGAAAGCGCGTCGCCACGCGCTGGCCGTTCTTGCCGGTCCGGAGGTCTTCGTTGATGATTTCCTTGATGAAGTGAACCGGCGCGGCGGCGGCGTTTTTCGCCTCGCCGGCGGTCTCTTGCCCGGATTTGCGCTCGTTGTCCGTTTTCGCCATGTTCGTCATCCTCGCGTCGTGCGCGTCACACCCAATCTCCCACCCGGTCGGTGTCCGCGATAAGGCGCCATGATAGCAACGCTTCGCCTGCCGGGCAATATCATAATGCACGGCGTCAAAGAAGCGCCGAGGGAGAGGTCGGCGACATGAACAGCGGCGGCGCGTCGCGCGGCTTAGGGATGAGATGGAGAAATCGGATTGCCGGTTGGCGTCACTCCGGCTTGATCTGGCAGACGCTGTCCAAGCAAGCCAAAACGTCCGGCAGGGGGCAGTCGGCGTCCTCGGCGCAGGGCTGCATGCAAACCTTGGCGTCGAAGACTCCCGTGGCATGGCAGACCAGTTCGCCGTGGCAGAGCGGCTCGTCGGGCGTGTCCTCGCCGCGCATCGGGCTGTCCGTGCAGGGCATGTGCAATTCGCCGTATGAATCCGCCGAGGACGCGTGCCAGTCCAGCGCGGACGGATTCGCGTACTGGCACTCGATGCCTTGCGGCTCCGTATCGACGGGCAGCGTCAACTCATAAGCCGACCCGTCATGCTCGTCTGGGCAGCTGTTCATGACGAAAGCGACAGAGAGCGGCGCGGCGGCTGTCAGACCCTCGACGATGAAGGACCAGTCGTAGAGGCAGGAACCGCACATCGCTATCACACAGTCGGGGTTGACGACGCGCAGTTCCACCTCATCCGGGGAGGAGACGCTTCCCTCGCCGTGCCAGTCGGCCCCGCAGGCGCCCTCGTAGTTGATGAAGTCGAATGAGCTAACGCCGCCGGCGACGATGTTCCAGCGCACGCACTGAAGGCCGTCGTAGGCGGAATTGTCGGCGACCTCGCCGTCCGAGCCCGCCTCGTCGTGCATCAGCCTGGCCTGGGCGCTCTCCTGGGCCATCTCCTTCTTGCAGGGGCTTCCCGCGAAGGACACACCGCCATCGCCCGAGCTATTGCAGGCCGCGCCGAGCAGGGCGACGACAACCAACCCAACGAACAAACCGACACGGGATTTCATCATACATTCCTTGCGATAAGTACTTTCCGTTCGGTGAGTAAAGTATACTTACTACTTCAACCTGGGAGATAAAAGTTCATGAGTAAGAACGCTTAAATCCTGCTAAACTTTTTGGCGCTTCTACCTCACGGGCTTAACGCCACCTTTACGGCCGAGACGGAACGCAATGCGATAAACATCGGGCATTTGAATGCGGCCATCGGCCAAAACCTGGATAAGATCGAATGACTGGAGGTCTTTTAACAGCCCATCTTCGCCTTCATCTAAATGTTGGGGGGGAAATGGGGGAAGCTCGTCTATTGCCTCTGCCGCTTGAAGCAATTTTGCCACTGTATTATCATTCTTCCAGCGCTTGCTGAAATCATCGGGAAGACAGGGCACACTTATACGTTGAAGTGGCGACATAACATCATTCACCCACGGGAAATCCTCGCGGATTTCGTCTACACGAATTTTTGAAGCGCTTTGCACACCAGATTGAAGCCCTTTGTAGTGAAGGGGATACGGCCAATTTTCAGGAAGTTCCTTTTCTGCGGCGGTCCGCAGTGCCGCCGCGAAACTGCGCGGACTCACTTGGCCACGACCGTCCGCTAAATGATTTGGAAGCCAGGTATATGGGAAACCGCGTTTGTAGCCGCTTTCTCCCGAGGCCATCGCTGGACCACAAATGGCATGGAATAGCTCTTTTTGCTTTCCTTCGTCCGAGCGTAATAGATTGGGAAGTATCCAATAATTTCCTGGCCCAGAGGATCCTTGCCACTGAAGCGAGAAGTGATTTTTCATATGGTCCCGAATCGCTTCACCATTTGATAGATCGTTGCCGATGCATTGGAAAAGCAAAGCGTACAAATCCGTCCTGCTCCAATTTAGGGCGACTTTTTGAGCGAGCAGTTTCGACGCATCGGGGAAAGCGAAAATCTCGCGATCATCCGCCATGTCTGGGCGCACGAATAATTTCAAACGAACAGCCCGCAGACCTTTCATGTCAAGGGCGACCTGAAAGAGAGCTTTGGCAATCGGTCTTATAGAGGCCCAATTTTTTGCCAGTCGATCCAGGGCGTCAAAAAGGATGATGTAGGTTGAGCCTTTTTTAGATAAATCCTGGTCTGCAGCCGCCAGAAAAATCTCATAATTTTCCGGATTATCCTTTACCCATGAGACACGGTTTACCCATTGCTCCCTGGGAAAAGGATCGGGAAACTTAAGGTGGACTGCAACTACAGCCTTCCAGATAAGGCGAGGATCAAAACTCGCAGTTAGATTTTCTATTGTGTCTTTGCCAGGAAAAGAACTGGGCCTGCTACCTACGCCATATCCTGGACCAATTTGCACACTCTGTGGCAATCCGGTTTCCGGAAAGGCTTTTATGACGAACTGGCGATGATTTTCATCAATGAGCGCAGACCACCAGAAACTTTTTCCCGCCCCACGAATCCCTACAACAAGGGAATTTTCTGGATCGAGAGCGCGCGCATGGCTGGGTGGCACATAAGTGAACGGTATTTTGTTCCCTGCTGGTTGTGTCTCAATCCCAGGTAAGGAGTTCCTAAGGGCTTCCCTGGTATTGCTTATTGGCAAAGGCGCTGGCATGTTAAGATATCTCCAAGTCCAAGTCAGCCCGTTTCAGTAGATCTCCAAATACGGCGTTGATGAGTTCGTCGCTTAAAATGTTTTTCGCCAGCAGCTTAGGATCGAATTCCTGGATGCTGTTATTCCAGCGAATACGAACTGGAAAATGGGGAGCCGACTCGTCTCTTAGATCAAAGTTAAATCTATCTGAATAATCCGCAGACGATGTGGTCCCAATATTTTCGCCCGGCTCTATGGTCTCATATATTGTTTCTGAGAATAACGTGTAAGAGTTTTCAAGAAAGCGATCGGCTCTGACATCCTGGTCCGTTTCAGGAAACAGGGCATGGACCATAACCAATCGATCCCTAATCTTTTTCAATGTTTCCGGATAAGTCCGCCAGTGGGAAAATAGGAGGCGATAACCTTGCCAGCTTTGGTCCGACCCCGTGGCGAAAAGATAGGCATATGTGGAAAGTCCTACAATGCTGATTGCCGCAAGATCATGCAATCCGGCGCGGCTGTCGATTAGGACCACGTCGGGTTTTTCTCGTTTTTCCAAGTCGGTCAGAAGCCGCGTTGCTCGGGCTAAAAACGACTCTGTCTTGTTGTTCTGATTGATACTCAAATAGGCCCGAGAAAGTTTAGAAAGGTAATATTCATCCCCAGTCTCAACTCCTGAGGCGGCCACCACGCGAATTGCCCCGATGGTATACTGTCCGATAGGGCTAGAAGAGATCATTTGAGGCAGGATTTCATTTCCCTGGCCTATTCCATCTTCAACAAACCAGTCCACCATTCCAAACTCGGAGCGGTTTTTCGCCGGCAAAAGCAGGCTGGAAAGCCCTGGTGATTCCAGATCAAAATCGATCAAAAGAACCCGTTTCCCTTTTTGAGCAAGGTGATAAGCAAATATAGCGAGCGCTGTGCTTCTCCCGACCCCGCCCTTGAGACCGTAAAAAACCAGTCGTGGAACGGAACCCGGTTGCGGTTGTTGTGGCTGCAGCCATTCTTGCCCAACTATTTGACGATCAAGGAGCCTTATTGAAATATCAGTTCCCGGCAGATAAAAATTTTGAATGGAAGGATCGTTGAAAATCGTTTCGAAATCTAGCAGACCTCCTCTGTCGAGTATGGCATCATGGGACGGCAAATAACGGCCTAACTGCGTCATTTGCTCACTTAATTTCTGTTTGAGATCCTTGCTGGCGTCAGGTTGTGAGTCTAATAGTACTCGAATTCGGCCATAGAGGTCGCGAATGACAAGAGTTTTACTACTCTCAAAACCAAGATCTTTAAGAACATTGGCAATTGTTCGCAAGGCATCCTTAAAATAAGTACTCTTCATGTTCATGAAATTGCTCCATCGAGCAACCGAGCGTTGTCGAGAATTTGCCCTATCGCGCGAGCCGCGTTCGCCCATCGAACCAAAGAATCTGGCAATTGACTTTCTGAATAGTATCGGTGCTCGATTTTCCAATCGGAAAAACAGGCAAGATGGGTGAGAATGGGAAGATAACGAGCGCCAGAGCGACCATTTAAAAAAGTGGAAAGTTGCTGAGTTAACCCTTGTAGCTTATCGAGATGGACTCGAAATTCTTGGTCTGGCCTTTGCGACCTTGACAAATCTCCATTGTCATCTGTGGGATAACCTAGGGCAACTAAAATTGCTTTCGTACAGCATTCCGCCGTTAACCCGTAAAGTTGGCCGGCATTCGGCCGACTACCATTTACTTCAAGTACTTCTGCGTCCTTAAGGTGTCGTTTGCAGGCTTCTTGAAAATCAAACAACTTCACTGTCACACCCTTCCTCCTATTTCGCATGGGGGGGAAAAGTATACAAGAAGAGGTTGATAAAGTAAAAGACTTCGTCCCTCGAAAATATTCTTTCGTGGCTATTGGAACAACCCTCACCCATACATCTCCTCGATCTCCATACCGTACTTCTGGGCGATGGCCTTGCGCTTCAGTTTCATCGTCGGCGTCAACTCGCCGGTCTCCTGGGAGAAGGAGCTCGGCAAAAGGGCGAACTTCTTCACCTGCTCCACCTTGCCGAAGGGGGCGTTGAGCGCCGTCAGCCGCTCTTCGAAGAGCCGCCGCACCTCGGGGCTGGCGAGCAGTTCCGCCCGCGAGGCGAAGGCGAGGCCCTTTTCCCTGGCCCATGCCTCCAGAACGGCGAAGTCGGGAACGATCAGCGCGGAGATGAACGGCCGCCGGTCGCCGACGGTGACGATGGTCTCGATGAAGGAATCGGTCACCATCGCGTTTTCCAGATTGGCCGGCGAGATGTTCTTGCCGCCGGAGGTGATGAACAACTCCTTCTTGCGATCGGTGATTTTCAGGAAGCCGTCGGCGTCCAGCACGCCCACGTCGCCGGTGGCGAACCAGCCGTCCTCGCTCAACACCTCGCGCGTCGCCTCGGGCTTGTTGTAGTAGCCTTTCATCACCTGCGGGCCGCGCACCATAATCTCGCCGTCGGCGGCGATTTTGATTTCGGTGTCGGTAGCCGCCCGGCCCACCGTGCCGACGCGCATCGCCTCGAAGGTGTTGGTGGTCAACAGCGGCGAGGTCTCGGTGAGGCCGTAGGCTTCGTGCAGCGGCACGCCGAGGGCCAGGAACCACGCCTGGATTTCCTTCGCCAGCGGCCCGCCGCCGGTGATCATCGTCATGAGGCGGTCCATGCCCAGGCCGGCGCGCAGCTTGTCGAGCACGAGCTTGCGGGCCAGCTTGAGTTTGAAGCTGAGCGGAAACGGCACGGCGCGGCCCTGCGTCCAATAAGGGATGGCCTGCGCGCCGACGCCCACGGACCAGGAAAACAGCTTGCGTTTGACGGGCGGAGCCCCCGCGACCTTCGCATGGACGGCGGCGTGGATCTTCTCGAAGATGCGCGGCACGCTGGTCACGTAGTATGGCCGCACCACTTTCATGTCGTCCACCACCGTCGTCGGGCTTTCCGCGTAGTAGATCGTCGCGCCAAAAAACATCGGCAGATACCAGCCGCCCAGGCGCTCCAGCACATGCGACAGCGGCAGGAAGCTCAGGGTCTCGCCGCCGGGAACGATGACGCCCTCGTGCGACAGGGCCGCCTGATAGCAATTGGCCATGAAGTTCCGGTGGGTCAGCATCACGCCCTTGGGCGGACCGGTGGTGCCGGAGGTGTAAATGAGGGTGGCCATTTCGGTGGGCTCGATCGCCTCGATCCGGCGGCGCAGTTCGTCGGGGTCGGCGTGCCTCTCGCCCAGCGCCAGCACGTCATCCCAGTGCAGCACGGCCGGATCGCCCTCCCCTCCTTTCACCCGATCCATCGTGATGATGTGTTTCAGCGCCGGACAGCGGGCGCGAACCGCCTGGATGCGGTCGAAATGCTCCTGCGAGGCGAGGATGATCGCCTTCGAGCCCGAGTCGTTGAGGATGTATTCGGCCTCGGGGGCGGAGTTGGTGGGGTAGATCGGAATGTCGGCGCGCGCGGCGCTCATGATCGCCAGGTCGGCGATCGCCCATTCCGGACGGTTGGGCGAAAACAGCGCTACGTGGTCGCCGCGTCCGACGCCCAGCGCCGCAAGGCCGAGCGCGAGCCGGCGGACGCGCGCCTCCACCTCCCGCCAGGACAGCGTCTTCCATTCGCCGCCCGTTTTGTAGCCGAGCATCGGCTGATCGGCGAAGCGCGCCGCGTTGGCGAAAAAGACCTCCGGAATATGCTTTTCCTTGATGTCGAGCATGCGTCGTTCCTCTCCCTGAGAATTGCCGTGTGTCCTGCATCCGAAAAAAATAGAGCGCCCGGGTGCGTCGTTTATTCGTTGAGATCGCGCTGCATCGCTTCGTCGCGACGCTGGTACGCCTCGTTCAGCGTCTTCTCCACCTGCTTCACCTTTTCCAGGGCGCTCGGTTCGGCGACGGGCGCGGGCGGCGGCGGTTCGGGTTCGCAACGCGGACAGCCGCTCAGCACGGCCAGGGCCGTCGCCAAGACGGCGATGCGCCAGAAATTCCGCCGCGCTCCGGCGCGTTTCCCTATCCGCTTCATGCGTTGCCTCTCCGACGCATGCGCCGACGTCCGGCGCAAGGCGTCTCCGTTCGGTATTGGGTCTGGCCGCATTTTACCCGCAACCGCCCGAAGGACGCAAAGCAAAACCGCCCCGGTCGCCCGGGACTTATCAGCCCTGTTCCAATTTCTCCGCTTGTCGGATCCACGCCTCCCAATCCCCGATGCCACCGACGCGCAGCTCGCGCAGCAACGCGACGAAACGCAAGGTGCGGGGATAATCGATCGTGTCGAAAAGCAGCGTCTTCCGGTCGCGATAGGTCAAACGAAACTTATAACGGTTGACGAGATATCTGTCGTCAGCAGAGACAAGCACGATGTCCAAATCCGCTTTCGCCTCCACCGCCGGGGCCAGGGGTTGCCCCGCACCATCTAATAACCAGCCTTTGTCCCTGTCGGCGCTCCAGACGATAGGGTCGCCGGAGCGACGCCGCCGGGCGGCCACAACTCGAAACAGGGCGAATGAAACGGCAAAGCAGACCAGCGCCCCTGAGGCCACAGCGGCGCCGATCCGCCAGTAGTCGAGACCCTGGGCCAGGACTAAGAATAGGCCGCCCAAAGGGAAAGCGATAAATCCATAGGCGAGAACGGTTGCGGTGCGCTTGACGAGTCCTCCGCTCGCGTCGAAAGCCACGACCAGCTCGCCCTGCGAGATGATCCGGAAATCGTCGTCGTCGATCAGAGTCTCGGCGGCTCCGGCGGCCTTTGCCTGGGCTTGATCCATGCGCTTCTTTCCAGCAACTTACATCGACCGCCTCAAGCGGCCCCCACCCTGCCAGTCGGATGATTCGGCGATCGATTCTCTCCCAGCTTGAGGAGACAGGCAAATAATAATCCTGCCCCTTCTACCGAGGCCAGTTGTCACCTCACAACCGAAAACGCCCGATGACCCGATCAACTTTCCTTTGCCCGCGCCCGACGGCGATGGTATGACCGGATGGTCTCGACGATATCTGCAAGGAGCCGACCATGTTTCGCGCGACGCGGCGTTTGGGTGGCGGATTGGCCGCTTTCGGAATCGTCTGGCTCGCCGTCTGGCTGCTCGCCGCTTGCGATAGCAGCGGCGGTGATAGCCGGAGCGACGGCGATGCGGCAGCTTCGGACGGCGACACGGAGCTTGACAACGAAACCGAGCCCGTCGCGGACGGCGACGAAGAGGTCGAGATCGATGAAGAGGAAGAGGTCAATACTTTCCCGCCCGAATCGCAGACGCCGCTTTTCGAACGCGGCCTGATCCTGCCGCCGGACTCCCTGCCCTGCACACCCGTCTCCACCGGCGCGCCGCAGAACGAATGCAATCATCACGGCTCGGTCGTCGCCGAGCTTCCCGATGGCGCGGTGGCGGCGCTCTGGTATCACGGCGAGTTCGAAAAATCGCTCGACTCGCGGCTTGTCTGGTCGCGCCTCGCCCCCGGCGCGTCGGAGTGGACCTGGCCCGAACTGGTCTACGACGATCCCGACCTTTCGGAAGGCAATGCAACTTTATGGGTCCACGAGGACGAAACTCTCTTTGTTTTCTTCGTGACGATTTTCGGCGGCGGCTGGGACGAGGCGAGGGTGCGCCTGCTGCGTTCGCACGACGGCGGCGAGACCTGGGAGGGGCCCGTCATGCTGCGCGAAGATTACTGCTGGAACATCCGTCACCGGCCGCTCAGGCTCGTCAACGGCGAACTGCTGCTGCCGCTCTACAACGAATGTCTGGCGCTGCCGGTGTTCATGCGTTCGGCCGACGATTTCGAAACCTGGACGGAGGAGGGCCATGGGTCCGGCCAGTATCTCCTCGACCACGGAGGCCAGATCCAGCCGGCGCTGATCCATCTCACCGACGGCGGCGTCGCCGCCATCACCCGCGACGGCACGAGTTTCCGCCGCATCCGGCGGATGACGAGCCATGACCAGGGGGCGACCTGGACGCCCAGCGAACTGACCGGTCTGCCCAACTCCGGGACGAGCGTCGATTGGGTGCGGCTCCTGGACGGACGCGTCGTCGTCGTCTTCAACAACGATCCCGACCAGCGTTTCCCGCTTTCCGTGGCGCTGAGCCGCGACGAGGGCCGGACCTTCATCGCCCTGCGCGATTTGAACGCCGATTGCGAGTTCGAAGGCGGCTGCTCCTGGGCCTACCCGTCGATCATGCAGAGCCGGAAGGACGGAACGATCTGGGTGACGTATACTCACGACCGCAAGACGATCGGCTGGGTCCACTTCAACGAAGCCTGGCTCGCCCAGGGCGGCGGAACCTCCAACATCTCCTGTTCGCCTTCGGCGGCGTGCAAGGACGGCGGCTGCTGGGCGACCTGCGAAAACGACGACGGCTGCGAGGCGGGCCAGGTCTGCCGCGATCGCGCCTGCCGCACCCCCTGCGCCGACGCCGCGACCTGCGCAAGCGATCAGCGTTGCGGCGAAAACGGTTTCTGCGCGCCGAAGGTCGAAGGGGAGAGGATCGACGTGTTGTGCCTGGAGGAATAGTTTTTTGATATCAGCCCGGTAATATTACGGTTCTTCTAAAGATTTCTCCTGTGGGCTGTAAAGCATCTATTATTTTTTTAATTAACCAATGTTTCCAAAGTCCGTTCCTACCGATTCAGCAAAGCGAAAGCCGCGCTCGCCGCTAATTCCCCCCTCAAATTGGGAATAGCCGCCCTCGCTTTTAAGTCTAAATATCAGAAGAGTCGGATTTGACCGGGTTGTCGGCCCGGCCGGGGTAAAAAGGAGTCAGGTGATGCCGCTCACGGAATACTTCAAAGAGAAAAACGGCATGGGCGTCTTGTCCACGGCCGACACGGAGGGACGCGTCAATTCCGCCGTTTACGCCCGTCCGCACGTCATCGATCAGGACACCGTGGCCTTCATTATGTCTTCGCGCCGCAGTCTCGGGAACGTCAAGCAGAACCCTTACGCCAGCTTCCTTTTCATCGAGGAAGGCGGACGGTATCAAGGCAAGCGGCTCGGGCTGACCCTCCTGCGCGAGGAGCGCGACAAGCGAATCATCGACGACTTCCGCAAAGCGCGCAGCCCCGAAACCTACGAGCGTTATAAAAATCTCGACGCGACGCTCATGTACTTCAAAGTCTACGAGTCGCGTCCGTTGATCGGCGACGACGGCGAAGGGTGATCGCCGTTTTCGCGGAGAACGAGCACCCACTCTCCTCCTTCTCTCGTTCCCTCTCCCAAGTCCCTGGCGGTTCGCCGCCAGGGATCTTTTTTTGCATGCCTTGAACGGAGTTATCGCCGAAGCGCAGCGCTCATGGCTCGGCGGCGGTGGCGTCGCCATGCAGAGGCAGGGCGATGGGCGAGTCGGTTCCGTGGTCGGGATGGAAGATCAGGACGGCGTTCTCATGCGGACCTTCGCTTTGCGGCGTAAAAACGATGTTGAATCGATAGCGGTCGCCGGGGCACAGCGAAACGGCCTCGCCCGGTTCGCGCGTTTCTTCGTCGGGAAACTCGATGCGGAAATTCGCGTCGCCCTCCTCTTCCAAAACGATCCTCTCCAAGGCGATTTCGCGGTCGGCTTCTATGCTGTAATTTTCTACCGTCACGCCGAGCACGGTTGATCGGTCTACTTGCGTTTCGCCGAATTCGCATCGTTCTCCACTGTCGCAAAAGGCCATCAACGAGGGGTAATAGCAGCGGCATTTGCATTCGCGGCTGAGGGGCGCCGAGATCGAGCAGACGGACGTAATGAACTTCAGCGTGGCGTGGTCCGCCGAACCGGGATAAGGCGTATGTTCGACGCTGATCGCGAAGCAATCGCCCGCGTCGAGGGGGAACGGCACTCGGGGGGAAGGGACCGTGCCGATGAAGGCAAACGCACCTTCGATCGCCACGGGACAGGAACCCTCGCTTACCGGCGTCAATACCAGTCCAAGCAGGTCCACATGGCCCGATCCTTCGTTGCAGAGCATCAAGCTTCGAGTAGCATAGTTGCCCAAATCCACGCAGCCGTAATTTATTGAGTCCGGTCGGAGGCGGAGATCCTCGCATCGGCCGGCCGGTATTGCTTCCTCGTCGCCGTCCATCCCGTCCGGCGGATCACCGTCCGCCGACGAATCGGCGTCGTTCCCATCCGCATCGGCGTCGGGAGAGGGGTCGTCCGATCGGTCGCCGTTCGGTGAAACACCGTCGCCATCGACAGGGACGCACGCGCCGCGCACACAGACCTCGCCTGCCGCGCAATCGCGCGTATCCGCACACGGCGGGGCTTCGTCCGTCTGGCGATCGCCGCCGCAAGCGCCAGGCAGCGCCATCAAGATAGTCATGGAAAAGAGAAGAACACCGCTTCCGTCATATCGCCGGTGGGAGGATGGGCGGGACATCGTTCTGCTCCACCGTACAAATTGGGGCGCGCTCGGCCAAATACGGGTGTGTGTGGCGATACGCGATGAAGGTCCATCACCCAGGGATATTTTACCCGGTCGCCGACGGGCTGACAACAGCCTATTTTTAGGCCAATGCATCAGGGAGTCCATTTCGCCAAGACTTTTTCCTAGACGCCCGAACGGCTTTGCCTGACAATCGCCTCGATTCGCGGAAAGGATTGCCGAGTGGCGAAAAAGAAACCCAACAGGCCTCGGACCGCGCAGGCGGGACAGAAGCCGCAGGCGCAGCCAGCATCCGCGCCATTGCCCCTTACGCCAGCGGCCGGCGTCGCGCTTCCCGTTTCGCCGACGCCGTGGCGCAAGCGCCTCGGGCAAGCCGCCGCCATCGGCCTGCCGGTGCTGCTGTTTCTGATCCTGAAGGGTTACTCCACCGCGCCCTTCGCCGGCGACGAGAATATCTATTTCTATGTCGGCAAGCGGACGGCGGAGGGCGTGGTTCCGTACCGCGAGCTGTTCCTCGCCCACCCCCCTTTCCATCTGCTGATCGCCGCTTTATGGATGCTGCCCGGCTACTTAGGCCCCTGGCAACTCAAGCTCGCCTCCGTTTTACCGGCGGCGGGCGCGCTGGCGCTGCTTCTGGTCGCGGCGCTGCGTTTCAGGGTCGGCGCGATCCCCGCGCTGATCGTCGGCCTGGCGCTCGTCGGTTCACAGGATTTCCTTTCCGGCTCGACGCATTTCACCGGCGCGAACTGGTCGCTGCTTTTGGTCGCGGCCGGCCTTGTCGCCGTCGCGGTCGAACGGCGCAAGACGGGCGGGGCCTTGCTCGCCTCGGCGGCGCTCGTCTCGTTTCACGTCATTCCCGCCGTGGCCGGCATTGCGCTGGGCGAACTTCTCGCTTCCCGAAAGAAGGCGATCCCGACGATTCTGATGCTCGCCGGCGTGACCTTCGGCGTGCATTTCCTTTCGCTGATCGTCTTCGGCGATCCGTACTACAAGCAGGTTTTCGGCTACCACATGGGCAAGACGCCCATGGCCGACGCCGGCGAAGCCACCGTGATCCGCTTCTTCCACTACGAGTATCCGCTCGTGCTCTTGGCCGTCGGCGGGACGATCGCCTGGCTGGCGGCGCTCTGGCGCGCCCGGCTCGGACAAGGAGCGCCGCCGCATCGCGCCTACACGCTGGCCGTGCCGGCCGCCGTTCTCCAGATCGCGGCGGTCATGTCGGCGGATCGGGTTTTCGGCTACTATAACGCGCCGCTTCTGCCCTTGTTCGCCATTCTGGGCTTCTTCTTCCTCGATTGCGGTTCGCGCCGCCTCGGCGACGCCGTCGCCGCCTGGCGCGCGGGCCATCCCATGCGCCGGCGACTGATCGCGATCGGAGTCGTCGCCGCGCTGCTCGCCGCCGGCGCGGCGGGCGGCGAGGCGCTGGAACGAGGGCTCGGCTACTGGAACAAGGAGGTGGGAAAAACCACCGCTTACGAATGGCGCGACAGCCCGGCGCTGCCTTCATGGCTGAACGTCGCCGTGAAAGCTGTTTTTTTTCGTTCGGACCGGAAAGTCGGCGACGTCCACCTCGGGATTACACGTTACCTCTGGCACGAGTTCGTCTCGGAGAATCCGATCGTTCTTTTGCCGGATTTCGAAGCCGCAACGGACGCGCCGGGCACGGTTTTCGGCGACGCCTCCACCGCGCCGTTTTTCGCGCTCGCCACCGGCCGCGCCATAGCCTTGGAGATGGCCGACACCAACGTGCAGATTTTCAAGTCGGGGTTGATGACGATCCCCGATCTGCTTTCCCGGCTCAAGGCCGCGCCGCCGACCTTCATCGTCGGCAGCCCGCGCCGCGGCCTCTACACCGCCCCGGCTTTCTATGAATGGGTGCTCGCCGATTATCGCGAAATAGCGCGTCGCGAGATGGCCAAGGGCAAATGGTTGATCCTTTATCGACGCCAGGCGGCGACGCCGTAACCCGACCGGCGGAAAGGCGAAAGGCGATCCATGACGCGACGGCTGCTGCATCTCGATTGCGTGGGCGGGCTTTCCGGCGACATGTTTCTCGCCGCGATGCTCTCCGGCCCGGTGGACATCGACCGCTGGCGGGCGATCATGAACGGCCTGCCCGTCGGCGGCTGGCGGGTGGACCTCGCCGACCGGATCGAATGCGGCCTGGCGGCAAAGCAACTGGTCATCGCTGCGGCGACGCCGCCTGAAAGCCTGGAGCATCCGCACGAAATAGCCGCCGTCATCCGCGCCGCCGCCTTGCCGGAACCCGTCCGCGCCGACGCCCTGGCGATGCTCGATTCCATCGCGGAAGCCGAGGCGAAAGTGCACGGCAAGGATGTAAACGACATCCATTTTCACGAACTGGCCGGCTTGGATCTGATCATCGATCTTGTCGGCGCGGCGGCGGCCGCGCACCTGCTCGCGCCGGCCGAAATCAGCGCCACGCCGCTGCCGATGGGTTCGGGGACGATCCGCATCGCCCACGGCGAAATGCCGCTCCCCGCGCCGGCGACGCTGGAACTGCTGCGTTCGCTGCCGGTTACGCCGGCCGACATTCCGGGCGAGACCGTGACGCCCACCGGCGCGGCGATCGCCAGGCGTTTTGTGCGCCGCTTTGGCGCGCTGGGCGGGGGATGCGTCGCCGCCGTCGGCGTCGGCGCGGGCCAGCGGCGCAACACCCGCGTCCCCAACATCGTCCGGGCGATCGTTCTGGAAGCCGACGAAGAAACCCCCGGCGCATTCGAATCGCTGCGGGTGCTGGAAGCGAATCTGGACGACACGACCGGCGAGCAGGCGGCGCACGCGCTGGAACGCCTGATGGCGGCCGGGGCGCTCGACGCCTGGCTGACGCCGATCCTGATGAAGAAAGGCCGGCCGGGGCACGTTTTGTCAGCCCTATGCCGCTCGGAAGACGCCGACCGTTTGTTGAACGTGTTCTATCGCACGACGCCGACGCTGGGGATGCGCCGCTATGGCGTGGATCGCCACGCCTTGCCGCGCGCCGCCGAAACGCGCGACACGCCCTTCGGCCCGGTCAAGGGTAAACGCATCGAACACCCCTTGGGCTCGCGCTGGAAACCGGAATACGATGAAATCAAGCGGCTCGCCGACAAGACGGGATTGAGCCCGGCGGAGTTGCTGGCCAGATTATCGAGCTATTGACGCTTACGGCCTCGTCAGAGCGGTTTCGCCGGCGGCGGTCGTCATCTGGGCGCGGAAAGCGTCCACGATCCTCTGGAACTCCGGCAGCATCGCCTCGGAAAGTTTGCGCCGCGTCTCGCCGTGGACCTTGAACGGATCGAGGATCTGGTTCTTGCCGCGTTGAAGCTGATAGTGCAGGTGCGGCGCGGTGGAGTGACCTGTGTTGCCGCTCGCCGCGATGGTCGTCCCGGCTTTGAGCCGCTTGCCAACCGCAACTTCCGGAGCGATGCCGTCGAGGTGCAGAAAGATCACTTCCAGCCCCGACTTTACATAACGCAGCTTGAGGAAGCGGCCGTTGAAACGGCTGATGGATCGATGAACTTCGGTGACCACGGCGTCGAAGGGCAACTTCACCGGCGTTCCCACCGGCGTCTTGAAGTCGATGCCGTGATGGCGCGGACGACGATCGTTCAGCAGGGAGGAGATCTGTTCATATCCCTCGATCGGGGCGTTCACCATCGAGCGCTGGGCTTCCTGGCCCTCGGAGTCGTAGTGCCGGCCGAAGGCGCCGGCCGGGTCCTTGAACCAGAAACCCTCCAGCACGCGGCCGTCGATCGAACCCTCATAGCGCGCGGCGAGCAGGCGAAGGCCGTCGCTCGATTCGGGCGTCCGCTCCCAGATGAAGGCGTAGCGGTCGCCGGGGTGGACGTCCCGCTCGAAATCGATGTCGAAGAAAAAGATGCGTTTGAAATGGGCGGCGAGCTGCTCGGCGAGCAGCTGAGCGGCCGGATCGGCGGCGTCGAAATGTCTGGCGAAACTTTTGTAAAGCGAATGCTCGACCGTGCCGGAGATGACGTTGGCCAGGTTTTCCGGCCTCACCGGTCCTTCCATCGCCGCTTGCGCCGGAGCGACGACAGGCGCAGCCGTCCCATCGGGCGACGCCGCGGCGAGCACAAGCTCCGTTGCGGGCGGGACGGAAGGCGAAGCCGTCGGATCGGCGGATGGCGCATCGGCCGTCAAGACGGGATCGAGGTCCGGAGCTTCCGCTTCCTCGCTCTCGCCATCGTCCCCGCCGAGCATGAAATAAAGCGTCGCCCCGGCGAACAGGGTAAGCGCCGCCAGGGCGCGCCATTTCCGGCGTTTGGGTCTGCGCTTCCAATGAATCAGCGTTCCCGGGTGTACATCCACGATCTAGCTCCGCTGCGATGAGTAGAGAGAAATTTTTATGGCGCGAGCCGGCGCCTAGTATGTTTCAGTTGATCGTTCAACGGCCCGAACGCGAACGCTTCGGAGCGGGTTTCCGTCGCGGTCCCCGCTGCTCCCGATCGTCGTCGCGCGACGGCTTATCGTCGCGGCGCGGGCCATCGCTGCGTTGGGGTCTTTCGTAACGCGGCGGCTTGTCGTCCCGAGGCGGCCGATAGTTGCCTTGCGGCCTGTCGTCGCGGCGCGGTCGGTCATCCCGATTCGGCCGCGTATCGCGCGGCGGC
>QZKR01000070.1 GCA_003598065.1 Myxococcales bacterium
GTTCCGGCGGAAACGGCGGCCCCCGCCGCCGAGCCTCCCGCCGAACCCGCCCCGCAGGAAACGCCGCCGCCAGTCGAACCCTTTGTCGAGGAGCCGCCGGCCCCCGAAGCGGAGGCTGCGCCCGCCGAGGCGGCGGCGGAAATGCCCAAAGGCCAGTGGACGGCGATGATCGCCACTCGCGTCGGCGCGGGCGTGCTCGTCGATGAATTTTTTGGCGAGTACGGTTTTCAACTTTCCGCCATGAGCAAGCATTTCGGCATCGTCGGCCGCTGGGCGGCCGTCCAGCCCTACCCCGACAACCTCAGCTTCAGCTATCTCTTCGGATTCGTATTTCACTACTATCCGTTCGCCGGCGGACCGTCGGGCCTCTACGTCGGCCCCGGCTTCCAGATTATGCACCTGGAGCGCAAAACGGATCTGCTCGGCCACATCAATCCGGGCGAATTTCCCATCACCTACAACACGCAATACGGCGTCGTGCCGACGCTGGAGTATCAGTTCGATCTGCTGACGCCGTTCGTGGAGATCGGCTACCGCTACCAGTTCCCCTTTTACCTGACCCTGGGCATTGAGGCGTCGGTGGGTTATGCCTTCTCCGACCAGACCGATCAGTACAGTTCCGGCGTCTACGCGGTGGTCAGTCCGTTGATCGGCGTGGCCTGGTGAGTCTGCGCCGACACTGAGGACACGGCAGGCTTAAAACCGATACGGCGAAGGCATACGCCCCTTCCTCCGGGCCGTTCCCGGTTCCCTGTTTTCCCTTGTGCGGTCAAAGCGACTATGCCATACTCGCCCTCGCTCGCCGACAGGCGGGCGCCACGGCGTGAAGACGCCACCCACATTATGCAGAGCCTCCCTACGCGGGAAAACGGCGGTCGGCCATGAGCGCGACAAAGCAGTTTTTCGAGGACATTCTGAATCATTACGGGGCGCGAACGTCCGACCTCGTCGCCGCCGCCCTCAACAACGAGCGGTTCGTCCAGACGGTCGAAAAAATCCTCGTCGCCTCGCTGGAATTCCGCGACCTGGTGCAGAAGTCGGTCCAGGCCGCTTTCGAACAGCTGAACATCCCCACGCGCGAAGACGTCGAACGCCTCCGCCAGTCCCTGCACGACCTGGAAGACCGCCTGTTCGTCATCGAGGAAACCCTGGAGCGGATCGAAGCCGGACTGGGGCGGCCGGCAAAGAAAAACCGCCCCGCCCGGCTCAAGAAAAAGCCGACGCCGGACCGCACCGAGGGGGCCGCGTGAGGGTCGTCTCCTTCATCAACGAGAAGGGCGGAACCTGCAAAACCACCTTCGCCGTGAACATCGCCGCTTATTACGCGCTCAAACGCAAAAAGAAAGTTCTGCTGATCGACGTCGATTCGCAGGGACATGCCGGAAAATCCTTGGGTTTTCCCGTTCGGGAGATCGAGCGCACAGCGTATGACCTGTTGATGCGCAAGGGCGACCCGATGGCGGCGGTGCTGCATTCGCGGATCGAAAACCTCGACATCGTCTGCGCCAACAAACGGCTGGCCGATTTTCCCGAAGCGGCGGCGCGTTTCGCCGATCGCGAATTGCGGCTGCTTCGCGCCCTGGAGGCGCTCGCCCCGAGGGGCTACGACTACGCGATCATCGATTCCCCCCCTTCGGCGGGGTTGGCCACCACCAACATCCTCGCCGCCTCCACCGACGTCGTCGTCCCCGTGGCGCTGACCTATCTGGCGATGGACGGCTGCGCGGAAGTGGTCAACTCGATCGCGCGGGTGCGCGACCGCATCCGCGAGGCGCGGCCGACCTTGGCGATGGTGATTCCCACGCTGTACCGGCCGACGAAACTGGCCAACGAGATCGTCGCCACGCTGGCGACTTATTTTCCCGACAAAATATCGAAGACGGTGATGGGCTTCAACGTCAAGATCGACGAAGCCCAGAGCCACGGACAGACGATCTGGGAATACGAGCCGGAAGGCAAAGGCGCGCTGGCCCTGGAAGCCCTGGCCGTGGAGCTTTACAACAAGGCCCTGCGCGCGGCATGAATCTAATTGAGGCCAGCCGAACGAAGGAGGTGCGGCAGATGTTGGCGAAGATGCGTTGGATGGTCGCGGGATGCCTGATGGCGGCCCTGCTTGCGGTCGCCTGCGGCGAAGATGAAAAAGACCTGATCGTCCCCACGAAGGTCGTGCGGGGCACGGTGGGCGGCTGCCAGATCGAACAGCTCAACGAAGGCGTGCGCGCGGCCGTGATGGGCCAGAAAGATGATCGGTCGCTGGTCGAAATCGCCTCCGCGGCCGTCGATCCCCACGCTCCCAATTTCACGATCACGCTTTCCAGTCCTCCGCCGGCCGAGGTGAAGTGGGTGGAGGAGGAAGACGGCACGCGCCACACCGAAGCGCTCGTCTACACGTACATCGACAAGGACTCGAACGAAAAGTACGAGGAGAAATACGACGGCGCGGTGATCGGCGTGGCGACGACGCGCATCCAGTTTTTCGAAGCCAACTACGAGCCGCTGGGCGCCCTTTACGGTTACAATATTCTGTTGACCGACGGCGGCGGCTATACCCAGGAGTTCAACCAGTCGGTTTTCGTCACCGCCGGCGGCTGCACGGACGACGAGGAACCGACCGACGGGGATGCGCCATGAGCCTCGCGGAAACCTTCGACGCCCGCCTGAAAGACGCCATGCTCCGAAAAGACGCGCGGGATCTGGCGGTTCTGCGGATGATCAAAAGCCGCTACCAGCTCAAGCTCACCGAGCCGGGCGTCCACGGTGCGCTCACCGACGAGATGGCCGTGGAGATCATTTCCACGTACGTCAAGCAGCTTCAGAAGGCCATTCCCGATTTCGAGAAGGCGGGCGAGCGCGGCCGGGACAAGCTGGCTCAGATCCGCTACGAGATCGAGTATCTGGAACAGTTCCTGCCGAAAATGCTTTCCGAAGCCGAGACCGAGGCGCTGGTGCGCCAGAAGATCGCCGAGCTTGGGCTGAAGACGCCGAACGAGGCCGGCAAGCTGATGGGCGCGCTGATGAAAGACTACAGGGGCAAAGTCGATCCGGGACTCGCCAAGGCGATGGCGACGAAACTGCTGGCGGCGACGACGTAAGCGGGCGGTGAAGACCGTCCGCCTGGAGGTGCGGCATGCGCGGGCGTGATCTGTTGGCGTGGGGGTGCGTCGCGGCGCTGGCGCTCCTGATCATGGCGTGCGCCGAATCCAGCGCGACGCCGGACGGCGACGGCGAACAGAGCGACGGCGACGCCGAAGAAAATTTGGAGGCGGATGCGGAGGAGGAAGAAGCGCCGAATCCGCTCTGCGATTACACCAATGTCCCGCAAGACGAGCCCGATCTCTCGCTGACGAAGTTCGCCCTCTCGATGTTCCACTTCAACGTCCAGTACGTCGCCGGCGGACTGGAAGCGGAGATCGACGGCCAGACGGAGGGCATGTGCGGCCCGCCCTGCCTGGGCTGGACCGACGACCGGCTCGCCGACTGGATCGTCGTCCAATGCGTCGAACCCGTGCTCGACTTTTACCTCGCCCACCCGACCTGGAAGACCACCTTCGAGATGCAGGCGCTGATGCTGGAAGTGATCGCCGCGCGCCACCCGGCCGTGCTGGAGAAGCTGCGCGACGCGGCGCAGCGCGGCCAGGTGGAGCTGGTGAGCTTCCATTATTCGGCTCAGCTCTTCCTCGCTTTCCCGGCCCTGGATCTGCGCCGCTCGATCGAACGGACGAAGCGCGTCTTCGAGGAGAATTGCGCGCCGCTCTCGCCGGTCGTCTTCAACCAGGAGGGCCAGGACGGCGAAGGCAAGCACGCCTTCATGGCCGAGCACGGCTATTCGATCGACGTCTTCCCCAAAAATCTCTACGGTTACGTGCGGCAGGGCGAGACGCGCTGGCCTTACTACGCCAGCCACGGCGTGGACGTCGTCATCGGGCCCGGCGAGGTGGACCCGGCCGGCGGCGTCGAGGTGAACTGGACCTTCTTCGACGACGGCGAACTGCTGACGGTCCCCGCCGATCCTTACTTCGCGTTCGCCGTCGAGGCGGATCTGGAACGGCTCGTGGAATACGAAGCCGAACTCGCCGCCCTGGAGGAATCCGGCTACAAAATCACCACCATCGCCGATTACGTGGCGCACTTGAAGGCCCGGGGCGTGGAGCAGAAACCTCTGCCGCCGGTCATCGACGGCTCCTGGCAGCCGGGCAGCACCGACAGCGTTCTGCGCTGGCTGGGCGGGCGCAGCCTCGCGCCTTACGCCACGAGGGAGCGCGACAACCGGATCCGCACGGAAAACTACCGGATCCGCACCGACCTGCAGGCGGCCGAAATTATCGTCGCCGAGGCGCAGGCGCAAAGCCACGACACGGCCGATCTGGACGAATCGCTCCTGGAGGCGTGGCGGCATCTGTCGCTCGCCGAAGTCTCCGACGCCACGGGGATAACCCCCTGGCCGGGCGAATTCCTTTACGCCCTGAACCACAACGCCGAAGCGCAGCGGCTGGCCGACGAGGCGACCGAGGCGGCGAAAGCTCTTCTCGGCTGGCCTTACGCCCGGATCGATCTCTCCGAAGCCGCGGCGACGCAACTGGACGATCCGCCGCAGCCCGAGTCGCCGCAGCCGGTCGATGCGCCGATCGTAGCGACGGCGCACGCCGAGCGCGAGACGTCGATGGAATGGCATGCGATCGGCGACAACGCCTGGGAGCTTATCTTCAGTTACGGCCCCGGCCCGGACCCGACGGGCGTCGATGCCGAGGCGACGAAAGTCGCGCTCGATTTTCCGCGCACGGAGGACGTGCTGCGCTATTCGCCGGCGCTCTTGGACGACGAACTCGTCGAGATGGATTTCGCCGCTTACGCCTTCGACAAGCCGGAGATCTATCTGCCGCTCGCCAACGGCTTGATCGGCCTGGGCGACGGTTGGTGGGTCATCAAGGACTGCCGTTCCGTTCATCTCGCGGCCCGCGTGCCGAACACGCCGGAAGAGCCGATCGTCCAGTTCATCGACGAAACGGCCGACCCGGTGGAGCCGCAGACGTGGCGCTTCGTGGTCGTCAACGGCGCGGCCGTCGAAGCCCTCGCCTGGGCGAAGCAGGTGAACACGGCGCCGGTCGTCATCCGCTGAATCGCCGAGGGGAGATTTTCCGATGCCAATCCGCCGCGCCTTGTTGATGGTTTCCGCCGCTCTGCTGGGCGGCGTCGCCTGCGATGAACAATCGGGGGACGATCTCGCCTTCTGCCTCGCCGATTGCGGCGATCTGGCGACAGTAACCGTCAATTCGCCTTGCGGCGAGGATGGCTATCTGTACGCCGACCTCTGCGAGATGACCTGCCTGGAAGTCAAGGCCTCCGAGAACGGCGAGCCCTGCCTCTGGCGCGAGGACCGCGAATGCAACGAGGTCACGCGCGGCCGCGCCATCCTCGACGCCGAGGGCTGCAACGTCTGCGTCTGCCAGGAAGACCGCGAATGGAGCTGCGGGCGCAAGACATGCCCGGAGTGAAGGGGTCATAATGTTCTTCACCTCCGGCGTCGATGTGGCATGGTGGCTGCCGCCTCTGGTGGCCTTCGTCATCGGCGCGGTCGTAGCCTCGGGCGGGATTTCGGGGGCCTTCCTGCTGCTGCCTTTCCAGGTGAGCGTCTTAGGCTTCTCCTCGCCGGCGGTCACGCCCACCAACCACCTTTACAACACCGTCTCCATCCCCTCCGGCGTCTGGCGCTATTTTCGCGAGGGGCGGATGCTCTGGCCCCTGGCCGGCGTAATCGTCGCCGGGACGCTGCCCGGCGTGGCCGTCGGCTCGTGGGTCCGCGTGCGCCTGCTCCCCGATCCCGCGCCGTTCAAGCTTTTCGTGGGCTGCGTGCTGCTCTTCATCGGCGGACGGCTGCTGTGGGAGAGCGTCCTCCTTCCGCTGGCGGCGCGGATCGGCTTGGCCGTGGATCGCAAGGGCGCTCGGGAAAACGTACCGGTCACCTCCGTCGAGGTGACGACCTTCACCTGGCGGCGGCTCGCCTATCGCTTCGGCGGGCGCGAATGGGAAGCGGGGACGCCGTGGCTGTTTCTGCTCTCGGCCGTGGTCGGCGTGATCGGCGGGGCTTACGGCGTCGGCGGCGGAGCGATCATTGCGCCGTTTCTGACGACGTTCTTCGAGTTGCCGATTTACACGATCGCCGGCGCGACGCTTTTGGGAACCTTCTGCACGTCGTTGTTCGGGGTGATCTTCTTCGCCTGGCTAGCTCCGCTCTGGGGCGACGGTTCGCTCGCCGTGGCGCCCGACTGGGCCCTCGGAACGCTGTTCGGCGTGGGCGGCTTTTTCGGCATCTACATCGGCGCGCGCATCCAGCGCTACCTGCCGCAACGGCTCATCAAAACCATCCTCGCCGTGATCGTCACCGCTCTCGCGGCGCGCTACGTGATCGGCTACTTCGTCGGCTGAGCCGCGCCGGCCAATCGCGTAAACAGCGCTTCGTAGGCCGCCGTCATCGCCTCCGGGCGGAAGCGATCGAGGCCGATTTTTCCGCGTTCCACGAGCCGCTCCCGAAGCGAGGCGTCGCCGAGCAGGCGAACCATGACGTCGGCCAGGGCCGCATCGTCGCCGGCCGAAACGAGCAGCCCCGCTTCCCCGAGATCCAACGCCTCGGCCACTCCGCCGACGTCCGACGCCACGCACGGCACGCCGGCGGCGCGCGCCTCCACCAGCACCAGCGGCAGCCCCTCCGAGAAGGTCGGCAGAACGAGGCCGTCGAGTTCGGCGTAAAAATCCTCGATCGGATCGAGCCAGCCGGTGAAAATCGTCCGCTCGTCCAGTCCCAGGCCGCGCGCGGCCGCCTCGGCCGCCGGGCGCAGTTCGCCGTCGCCGACCAGTACGAACCAGGCGTCCGGCCTCCGCTCGGCGGCCAGTTTTGCGGCTTTGAGGAAACCCAGCGGATCTTTCGGCGGTTTGAGACTCGCCACCATTCCCAACACCGGCGCGTCCTCTGGAATACCGAAACGAGCCAGCCTGCGCCGCCCTTTGCGGCCGGAGACGACGCGATCCAGATCGGCGCAGGGCGGGATGACGCTCGCCCGCTCCGGCCTGACCCAACCCTCGCGAACCAGAAAATCGCGGTTCGTTTCCGTCACCGAGACGACGTGCCCGCCGGCCAGGTAGCCCAAGCGTTCGAAGAGGCGGTAGGCCAGCGCCTTGGCGCGCGGCTGGGCGTCGTAGAACGGCAGACCGTGCAGCGTGTGAACGGGGATCGCTCCGGCGAGCCGCGCGGCGGCGCGGCCCAGCAGGCCGGCCTTCGGCGCGTGCGTATGGACGATCAGCTGGCCGTCGTGGTCGCGCTGCAACGCGCGAAGCAGCTTCACCAGCGCCGTCAGGGCCCGCGCGTCCTTAAGCGGCGCGATTTCGCGCACGAGATCGGGCAGGGGATGAAATGCGCCGTCGGGAATCGCCTGGGCGCGCTTCACCCACTCGCCGCGCGGCCCGGCGACGAGGCGCACGGCGAAGCGGTCCCGATCGAGGCGTTCGGCGAGCGTCAGGGCGACGCGCTGCGCGCCGCCGGCGGGAAGGTGAGTGACGATCTCGACAACCGCGATCCGGGTCACGACTCGTCCCGGTCCATGCCGTTGAACCATATCGTGGCCGCGACGACGCCGATGGCGAGCACGCCGGCGAGCGCCAGGGAAAATTCCGGGGTGAAGCGCATGTTGAGGATGGCGAGGCCGCCCAAAATGGCGGAAACGACGTAGGAGGCGATCGCCACGCGCCGGGCGGACCAATGTCGCTTGCGCATCAGCCGGATCGCGAAATGGTCGGGGCTGCCCAGGAATACCGGCAGTCCCTTTTTGGCGCGCATCAGCATCACGAAGGCCGTATCGAAAAGCGGCACGCCGAGGATGAGCGCCGGGGCGATGTAGGCGAGCGGGTTGTTGAGGGAATAGTCGCCGACCATGCTCAGCGCGCCGAGCATCAACCCGATGAACAGCGAGCCGGCGTCGCCCAGATAGATCTTGGCCGGATGGAAATTGTAGGCGAGAAAACCCAGGATCGAGCCGGCGAGGGCGGCGGTCAGAAAAGCGATGGTCACGTTGCCGTTCAATATCGCCACGGCCATGAGCGCCAACGCCGCCACCAGCCCCACGCCGGAGGAAAGGCCGTCGGCGATGTCGATGATGTTCACGGCGTTGATGACGCCGAGCATCCAGACGACGGTGAGCGGCATGGCCACCCAGAGCGGGAACGCCTCGATGCGGATGTAGATCCCGGCCTTGATGAGCACGAAGGTGGCGAGGATCTGACCGGCCAGCTTCTGATAAGGCAAAAGCACGCCGAAATCATCGACGAGGCCGATCAGGAGCATGATCGTTCCCGCCAGGAGAAGACCGATCACCTGCGGCGAATAGTCGTACAGCAGGCTGATCGACAAGAGGAAAGCGATGTAGACGGCGATACCGCCCAGGTAGGGCACGGGTTCGCGCTGCTTTTTGAGCCGCCCGTCGGGTTTGTCGAGCACGCCCCATTTTATCGCCGCGCGGCGCATCACCGGCACGAAGTAGAGCGACAGCGCGAGCGCGAGCAGAAAAGCGAGCGTGATGAGAATGGCGTTCGTCATGCCGAGCCTTTACGTCAGGAAACAAGCCCCTCACGGATTGAAATGTCGCCGGTTACTCTCTCTCGTAGGCGTAACGGCCGTCGTGATAAAGATAGATGCTCGCGTGGATCACCAGGTTCTCATTCGGCGCGGACGCCAGGGAATACTCGGCGTTGGAGGAGTACCGGTAACTGGCGGGGGCCGCGCCGACCGTGCCGCCGGTCTCGTCCAGCCGCCATCTCAACGCCGTCATGCTGGCGGCGTAATTCCCCGCCCCGAGCCCCTGATCGGCGCGGTAGGCGCGTTGCGCCACCATAATGTCCCCCAGCGTATTGAACGCCTCCGCTTCCCGCGAACGCTTCACGTAATCCTGATACACGGGAATGGCCACGGCGGCGAGCACGCCGATGATAGCGACGGCGACCATCAGATCGATGAGGGTGAAGCCGCTTCGCGGGCGGCGCCGATTCCGTGCGGTCATGGCGCGACCCCTGTCCGCGGCGGGGTTTCCGGCTCGGGCGCGACGGCCGGGGGCGGCAGGGCGGGTTCGCTCGCCGGGGCCGCGTCCGGGCCGAGTGAAGCGCCGTCGAACAATCCCTTCAGAAAGCCGCCGCCTTCTTCGGCGGGCAGCGCAATCGGCTGTTCGTCTTCCTCGCGTTCGCGCATGGTAAACACGCCCAGGCTGTCTTCGCCTTCCGCTCCTGCCAGCAGACCTTCCAGCGTATAGTAGAATACCCCCGAGTTTTTCGGCGATTTCAATTCCACGCGATAGCACTGCCCTTCCGCCGGCTCGGGGCACGGGGTCATTCCCGTGGGGGTCACATGCACGATCCAGATGTCGCCGGTGAACAGATCCAGGACGCGCCAGGTGCCCTTCACTCGCGTCAGCGCCGTCAAATAGGCGTAGTTCTCCAGGCTGGTGAAGTGGAAATAGGAGACGGGCACGACCTGGTTGACTTCCCGCCCCTCGACGACTCCGTAAACGTGCACCATCTCGCGTTCGCGAACGATCGTTTTGCGCACGCCGCTGAGCGAGGTGATCTTGCCGTCGTCGTCGATCTCGGAAACGAACATCCGCAGGCCGCGCGCGTCGTACCAGGCATGGATATCGGTATGACGCCGGTAGCGGAACACGACGGCGGAAACCTCGACGTCGATCGTGAGGTGGACGCGCATGGATTGCCCGTCCGGCGCGATCTCGATGATCTTGAGAACCTCCCCGACGTCGAAGCTCATCATCATCTTGCGCGTGCCCAAGATCAAATCTTCCACGAGCACGGTCGGGCGCGCGCTCTCGGCGGCCGAAGCGGCCCCCGCCGCCGCCAACCACACGAGCGCGACAAGCATGATCCCCGTTGCCTTCACTTTCGCCCCGGCGAGGTAAAATTGCGCTAAGCCTACCGGAAACGGCTCCGATGCGCAAGATGGGGACCAAAGTTCCGAAACGGAAACGGAAAATTCCCGCGACAAAACAATTGTCTGGCGCCAGGATACCGGTAGAATGGGGTCGATTTAATTCACGTAGCGGCGCGACGATGAAGCGACACGGCACGTTCCTATTTATAGCGGCGCTCGCCTGGACGTTCTGGGCGGCAGGCTGCGATTCCGCCTTCGCTCCGCCGAACCCCAGTTCGCCCACGGACGGAGATAAGGACGCCGATGCCTCGGACCCCGATCCGGACGTCGAGCCCGATGGCGACCAGGACGGCGAGATCGACGAGGAGATCCTCGATTACAACCTCCGCCTTCTGCCGCAGTTCGCCTACCAGGGCGACACGATCCGCGACGGCACGATCGAATTCAAAAACCTGGAGGAAGTCCGCGAAAAGCTGAACCATGGCAATCCCGCTTTTCAGAGCTGGCAGGTGGATTACGGACCCGACATCAATTTCATTCTGCTGCGCTTCGATTCCGAGGCGTTGCGCTTTCACAGCATGGAGGCGGTCGTTTCGGCCACGGCGCGCACGGGCGAGCGCCTCGTCCGCGTGCGCGTCACCTACGGCGACGTGTCGGTGGTCGAGCATGGCCGCTTCTACGTGCTCCCGCCGCCGGACTCGGCGAACTTGCGGCGAACGCTTCCCGCTCGCTAATCACGGCAGCCCGCAGGCCGCGCCGTCGTTCGCCTCGAACGAACAAAAGCGCGGCAGATGGGCTTCGATGAAGGGCGCGAGCGCGTCGGCGACGACCTTCGCGCCTTCCGGCGACCAGTGGCCGTCCAGGGGGTGAAAGAGCCCCCGCCAGTCGGCGCGGGCGGCAAAGACGGCGTTCAGATCGAGGTAGGGCAAACCGATTTCGGCCGTCGCCTGGGCGAGATGCCGTCGCGTCCGCTCTTCTGGATTTTCCACCGCCAGCCGTTCCGCCGTGCGCGCCACGATCAGCGGCGCGCCAAGCGACCCGGCGGCGACGGCCGCTTCGACCAGCAGTTTTTCCATCAGCTGTTCGCGCGGGAAGCGGCCCAGGGGCGGGTCCTGCAATCCGAATCTCGGACGCAGCGCGTCCACGGCGGTTTGGGCCAGAAGCGAGTAGGCCAGGGCGCTGCGGCTGTGGCGCAAAAGCAGGCCGCGCCATACCCGGCCGGCGTCGAGGGTCGGCTGCAACGCGAACAGGCCCCGGCCGCTCTCGGCCTCGGCCCGCAGGCGCGCGAAAATCGCCTCGGCGTCGGGCGGCAGATCCGTAGAAAAATCCGCCGCGTCGAAATGGGCGCGGGGGTGCAGCCCGTCGTCGTTGTCCCAGTAGTCGTTCGAACAGGCCACCAGCACGACCGCATCGGGCCGCCGCGACGGTCCCTGCTCCAGAAGCAACATCAGTTCGCCCGCCGTCCCGTACCCCGATTGCCCGAGATCGGCGACGCGGAAGCGGCCGAGGTCGGCGAGCCGCTGGGCCATCGTCTCGTCGTCGTTTTGCGAGGTGCCGAAGGCGTAGGAATCGCCGAGCAACAGGACGAGCGGGGCGCCGGCGGGAGCGCGGTTCGCAACCGCCCGGAAACCTTCGGCGTCGGTCGTGTAAACGGCGCGGTAATCGGCGCTGGCGTGGACGAAGCGCCCGTTCGGCGGATGACGATGGGCGTAATCGGGATCGAAGCGGGCGAAGGAAAATGCGTCGGGAATCCAGTTGAGCGCGTACAATTCCCGCGCGAGCGAGGCCGGAGGGAAAAGGCGCAGCGCGATTTCGCCGAGCGCCGCGACGATGGTGAAAAAAAACAGAACACCGCCAAGAAAAGTCCCCAGGCGGCGCAGGAACTGCTTTCCATCCCCGCCGGAGCGGAGCACGGATACGGTGGGGGAGCGGGTCTTCCGGGGGATAAGCATGTTTTCCGCTTCGTGTCGTTCGTCGCTTCCGGTGTAGGCCGTCCGGCCGGCCGTGTCAAGCGCGCCGCTTGGCAGGCGCGGCGCGTTCTGGTATAGAGGGAAGCGATTCCAATCGAATGGGGGACGCGCCATGTCACGACGGGATGCGCCGACGATCCGCCGCAAAATCGAGGAAGATTTCTTCGCCGCGCTGAGCGAATGGCTCAACCACGCCGACGCGGCCGGCGCCTGCCGCCTGCTCGAACAGACCGCCGCGCAGGCGAAGACGCACCGTCTGGGTCAGGTGCACGACGTGCTGGTGCACGTCATGTTCACGATCAAGAACAACGAGCCGGTGCGCAAGCTCGTCTGGTCGCTGAAACAGCAGGCGAGCGGCCACGCCCACAGCTTCGCCGCCCCCCTCCTGGCCTTGCAGGGTTTGCTGTTTCTGCGGCTCAACGACTATCCGATGGCGATCAAAACGATGCGCCTGGCCCTGGGCGAAACGCCGTTCTTCTGCCCCTACGTGGCCTGGCAGGGCATGGGCATCGCCTTCTACCACTCGGGCGAATACGACGAGGCGCGCAAGGCGCTTTTGAAGGCCGCCGCCTACGTCGATCACCCCCATTTGGGCTCGGTGTGGCTGAACCTAGGCGAAGTCTACTGGCGGCTGGGCGACGTCAAGCAGGCCCGCGACGCCTACGAAAAGACGCTGGAGACCGTCCGCGATCCCTATCTGCGGGAGTACGTGCGGATGAAGCTGGACGACGTGAACGCTCCGGGACCGATCCGCCAGAGCGGCGCGATCCCCGTGGAAACGGGGGTGCTCTTCGAGCAGGGGCTGGAGCGCTTCGTCAACTCGCTGCTGGACGACAAGCTCGTCCCGCCCAAGCGCGGGGAAGAATTGCGCGAGCGGGCGCGGCAACTGGCCCGCGAGTACGAACTGGACGTCAAGAGCCGCCTGTATCTGGAGCGCTTCTCGCCGCGCGTCGTGGCCGAGATCCTGCGCCAGTCGCGGGATCTGGAGAAAAATCTGCATCGCGGCCGGCTGATCGAAGAACAGATCGCCCGCCGCCGCCAGTATCTCACCGTGCTCAAAGCCGGCATGCACGGCTACACGGCGCATTTCAAATACCTCGACCTGGAAGACCAGGTGCGCTTCATCAACGAGTTCTGGCGGCGCATGGCCTCGGTTATCTTCCGCCACAACGGCGCGATCGACCGCATCCAAAGCACGTCGGTGATCGCCTACTTCGGCGCGCTGGGGACGGGCGACGACGACGAGGCGGCGAGGCTTTCCGGACTCGACGCGATCCGCGCCGCCTTCGCCCTGCAGGACGAGCTGATCGTTTTCTTCAAGGAGATCAAGAAACTCTTCTTCGAGCTGCCGGTGGAGAAGATTCGCCGCGAAAAGGGCGGTTACGACCTGCGCGAGCGGACGCTCGGGCTGGCCGTGGGCGTCTCCACGGGCTGGTGCCACTTCGGCCAGATGGCCCTCGGCGGCCGCAACGGACGGCTGATGGTCGGCCACGCCGTGAACATCGCCCACCGGCTCACCGAGATCGCCCGGCCGCGCGAGGTGCTGACCTCGCAAACCACCCACGATCTCGTCGCTCCCGTGGCGTTGAACCTTTTCTCGTTCGAGGACGTCTCGGCCAAGGTCGAGATCGACGGCCGGATGCGCGTCAACACCTTGAAGGATTACGAAAATCGCCCCGTCTATCGGATCCGGCCGCAAGGCGAGTTCGACGCCGACGCCGTCCGGCCGGCGAAAAGCCGCAAGGACGCCGGGTAGGCTACCGACTACCCATTTTTATCCGCTTCCGGAGCGAGCGCCACGGGCCAAGCGGAGTGAAACGTCGCTTGCCCGTGCTTCACCCCTGGCAAGCTTCACTTTGTTTCGCTTTGCCAGCGCCACCCGCCGCGCTTGCGAACCGGAATTCTTAGTTTATTCATCGGGTTGTCAAACCAGAAAATAGCTGGCGAGAACGCTGCAATCCCTTGACAGTCGCCGGGGCCGATGGTATCCACCCCTAGTGTCAGGTGTGGACTTTCTTTCCCGATAATCCGTCTCCTACGGAGGGCGCGATGTCGCACAACGCCTATCTTGTGCGCTACAAGTGGCGGACAGGGATGCTGGCCTGGATCGGGCATCGTTTGTCCGGCCTGGCTCTCATCTTCTACCTCTCGATTCACGTCTTCGTGACGCGCGCCTTCTTCCTCGCGGCGAAAAGTCAGAACCCGCAGGCGGAATTCGAGAAGATTTACGGCGTGCTCACGCATCCGCTCTTCGGCCTGGCCGAGATTCTCCTTTTGGCCGCCGTGCTGTATCACGCGCTCAACGGCGTCCGCATCCTGATCGTCGATTTCGGCAACGGCGCGCGCTACCAGAAAGCGCTCTGGGCCGGCGTGATGGTCGTGTTCGTCTTGCTGATGCTCATCTTCGGCGGGCTGATGGCCGCGCACGTCATCGGGAAGATGGGAGGCGCCGCATGACCACCCACGCCAAACGCCCCTACACCTTCTGGTGGTACTTCCAGCGCTTCTCCGGCGTCGTGATCCTGTTCACCCTCCTCGCCCACTGGTTCATGGTGCATTTCAGGCTGGAGCGGTTCGAGGCCGTGTCGCTCAAGCCGGAGGAAGTCGCCGAGCGCTACGCCGACCCGCTGATGGCGCTGTTCTACGCCGTGTTTCTGCTGATGGCGATCCCGCACGGCGTCAACGGGGTTCTCAACGTCATCGACGATTACATCCGCCACGACTTCTGGCGCATGGCGGCCACCTGGGCCGCCTGGCTGTTGGGCGTCGTGGTGTTTCTTTACGGTTTCTTCACGCTGGTCTGAGCGGCGGACGAGGCGCAAGCATGCTCATCCAACACGACGTGGTGATCGTCGGCGCGGGAATCGCGGGATTGCGGGCCGCCCTGGAAGCGGCGCTTTCCGGCGCGCTCGACGTGGCCGTTATTTCCAAGCTCTATCCGTCGCGATCGCACTCCGGCGCGGCGCAGGGGGGGATTTCCGCCGCCCTGGGCAATCTCGAAGCCGACGACCCCGAATGGCACGTCTACGATACGGTGAAGGGCTCGGACTACCTGGGCGACCAGGATTCCATCGAAGTGCTCTGCTACGACGCGCCGCGGGCGATCATCGAACTGGAGCATTTCGGCGTGCCCTTCTCGCGCCTCCCGGACGGCAGGATCTCGCAGCGCCGCTTCGGCGGGCACACGGCGGAATTCGGCAAACGCCCCGTGATGCGCGCCTGCCACGCCGCCGACCGCACCGGCCACGCCATCCTGCACACGCTTTACGAGCAGTGCATCAAGCACAACGTCCACTTCTACGACGAGATGCAGGTTTTGGACCTCCTGTACGACAAGGGCGACAACGCCGTCGCCGGCGTCGTCGCCTACGACCTGCGCCAGGGCGAGATCGTCGCCTTCCACGCCAAGGCGACGCTCTTCGCCACCGGCGGCTACGGCCGCGCCTACAAGACCACCTCCAACGCCTTCGCCTACACCGGCGACGGCATGGCCATCGTCTACAACGCCGGCCTGCCGTTGCAGGACATGGAGTTCGTGCAGTTCCATCCCACGGGGATGTACCGCATCGGCATCCTGATTACGGAAGCGGCGCGCGGCGAGGGCGGCATTCTTCTGAACGACAAGGGCGAGCGCTTCATGGAGCGCTACGCCCCGACGATCAAGGATCTCGCCCCGCGCGACATGGTTTCGCGGGCGATCTACATGGAGATCAAGGAAGGGCGCGGCATCGGCGGCAAGGATTACGTCCACCTCGACGTGCGCCACCTGGGCCGCGAGGCGATCGAGACGAAACTGCCGGAGATCGCCGAGTTCGTGCGCATTTATTTCGGCATGGATCCCACCGACTCGCTGATTCCCGTCGCCCCCACGGCCCATTACGCGATGGGCGGCATCCCCACCAACAACGACGCGCAGGTTATCTCCGACGGACAGGGGACGACGGTGCGCGGCTTCTACGCCGCCGGCGAATGCGCCTGCGTCTCGGTGCACGGCGGCAACCGCCTGGGAACGAACTCGCTCTTGGACCTCGTGGTCTTCGGCCGCCGCGCCGGCAAGCACATCGTGGCCAATGTCCCGGCGATGAAATTCGCCAAACTGCCCAAGGAGCCGGAAAAACCGCTGAAGGACCGCTTCCAGAAGCTGCTGGACCGCAGCGACGGCGGGCTGGTCGATCCGATCCGCGAGGGCTGCCAGAAGACGATGATGGACAACGTCTCCGTCTTCCGCACCGAACAGACCCTGAAGCAGGGTCTCGCCGATCTGGCGGCCTTGAAAAAGTCGCAGCGGGCGGCGCGCGTGCTGGACAAGGGCCGCCGGATGAACACCGACATTCTGGACTGTCTGGAGATGGGCTTCGTGCTGGACACGGCGGAGGTGATCGCCGAGAGCGCGCTCTTGCGCCGGGAAAGCCGCGGCGCGCACGCCCGCGACGACTTCCCCAAGCGCGACGACGTCAACTGGCTGAAGCACACGCTCGCCGTGCGCGGCGAGGACGGGCGGCCGAGCTTCTCGTACCGGCCCGTGCGGATCACGCGCTACCAGCCCCAGGAACGCAAATACTGATCGCGACGTGGAGATTAGGCCATGCGGCTTGAGCTGACGATCAAGAAGTTCGACCCCGAGAAGGACGAGCGGCCCTACTGGAAAAGTTATGAAGTCGAGGCCGAGCCGGACGAACGGCTCCTGGACGTTCTAAACCGCGTCAAATGGACCCAGGACGGCACGCTCACGTACCGCAAGAGCTGCGGCCACGGCGTTTGCGGCTCCTGCGCGATGCACATCGACGGCGAAAACAAGCTGGCCTGCACGACCCTCGTCAAGGATCTCAAAAACGGCCGCGTTCGCGTCGAAGC